>NZ_BAABRO010000009.1 GCF_039545035.1 Novipirellula caenicola | reverse complement strand
AAAACCCTTCGTAAATTCTCTGGGTGATCGCTGAATCTTCAAAGCGTTCCACCGGCCTTCTTGAACCAAGGCCTTGAACATCGGCTCCGCTCGTGCCTCGCTCCGCGATGTCAAAGCCTTAATTGTTATCCCACGGTTTTTCAGGAATGTCAAAACGGCGATCCAGTCTGGAAACAATTCAGATCCGAATTCGATGAGCATCCCATCAAATCGTTCTTGGCCCTTTCCGGATGTATGATCGTCAACCAGGTAGTCGCCTTTGAGTAGTCCCTTGTCGGGTGAAAGGATCAGTTTTTTCGTGAACGCGTAATCAAAGTGTTGTTCAATCCAGATTCGTTTTTCCGAGTAGGAATGTGCGTTTCGAGTTGACGGAGCGGTGAGAATGAACACGTCATGCAATTCACGTAGCTCGTTGATGCATTCAATCGCGCCGTCAATTGGATCAAGGGCAAGGAAGAACCCCGGAACACCCTGAGGAAATGCCACATCGGGATTGTTTCGCAGCGCATTGGTGTGAGCGACCGTGTACGCGCACAACACGTCATCCATGTCGACATAGACGATTGCGATGGAAGGGTCTCCTGAGTGGGATAACTATCTTTTTAACCCCGGGTCAGTCGGGTGATATAAGCCGATTCGACCTTATATTACTCGGTGAGTCCAGTCGTTTGGGCTTTATCACTCGAGAGCATCCGGGAGACGACGATCATCTTGGTGTTGTAATTTGAGGCAGACTCGCTGCCCCTAGCGGGCTTTCGGAAAACGATCGAACCTGGTTCCCGCGGTGACTTTGCCGCTACGTACACGCCCAGCCGGCGGTGGAGTGTTGCCGCGTGAACCGGGATGGCGGCATCAGCGGTGGCCCGCCCGCTGGATCAGTCGATCCGTGGCGGGAGGCGGCCACGAAGGTAGGCTCGGGGAAGGACTGAGAAAATTAGATTGACAATTGGAAATCGAAGTGACAGTGGAGGCTGTTTCCGCTTGCACCTTCGGCTACTTGGGTGGCACTCCGCTGAGGTCCATCGCAATCACGAAAACGGATTATTGGCGATCCGAATCGCCGTTGCAAGCAAATTGTTCGGAAAATGAGCTTGCTGCTGCGAAGCAAAGAAACGCGAGATGATTGGGAGCGGGGGAAAGTTTTGAACAGAAGGCAAGGGAGGGATCGGAGACAAAGCGTTTCCTGTCGCCCCTTCGGGGCTTTTATTCTTGCGTTGTCTTGTAACCCACGGCTCACGCCGTGGGCTACAACATGCCGTCGCTGTCGGGACTTGGGGATGATCGTTGAAACTCGCGCGTTGTACGATGTGGTTGCTGTTGCTTGCGGCAACTTTGAGGCCGGGGAGAAGAATTGAAAAAGTTAAATTGACAATTGTAAATCTTAAAATGGATGGGTGTCGTGACTCGGCGGGAAAGGATGCTGCCGAAAATGATTCAACAGGAGGCAAGGGAGATAACAGAGAAGAGGTGATCTGCGGCTCTGTTCCCTCTGTTTGCTCCTGTTCAATTAAGACCGCGCAATCTACGTTCAGGTTTGCGGCGGGGGCATCTGATGTGATTGGATGAGCTTGGCTGGGCGTGGGTGACGGTCGGCTGGGGGGCGGGATCTTTAGCAAGATCCACTACGGAGGGTGGGGTGAGGCGGATCGGGCGCGGAATTGATGCGCGGTGCGAGTGAGACCGAGGCAGGCCCTCACCCGGACGTGGCCTTGAGGGGCCGTCCGACCTCTCCCGTGCTGCGCTCGGGAGAGGTGACTGGATGGAGAATTACGTGATTTGTGGCTCTGTTTCCTCTGTTTGCTCCTGTTAAAATAAGACCACGCATCTGTTGCATGCGTCTGCGACGGGGGTGCCTGGTCTGATTGAATGGGGCGAGTGAGAGTGGGTGACGGTCGTCTTGGGGCGGGATCTTTAGCAAGATCCACTACGGAGGGTGGAGCGAGACGGAACAGACGCGGAATTGATGCGGGGCGTGAGTGAGACCGAGGCAGGCCCTCACCCGGACGTGGCCTTGAGGGCCCGTCCGACCTCTCCCGTGCTTCGCTCGGGAGAGGTGCAGGATGGAGAATACGTGACGTCTGACTCTGTTCCCTCTGTTTGCTTCTGTTCAAATAAGACCACGCATCTGTTGCTTGCGTCTGCGACGGGTGTGTCTGGTCTGATTGAATGGGGTCGGTTGAGTGTGGTTGACGGTCGTTTTGGGGCGGGATCTTTAGCAAGATCCACTACGGAGGGTGGGGGTGGCCGGACCGGGCGCGGAATTGATGCGGGGTGCGAGTGAGACCGAGGCAGGCCCTCACCCGGACGTGGCCTTGAGGGGCCGCCCGACCTCTCCCGTGCTGCGCTCGGGAGAGGTGACTTGTGGAGAATACGTGATTCGTGGCTCCGGTTCCTCTGTTTGCTCCTGTTCAAATTCTCGGCGCAATTGCTGCTTGCGTCTGCGGCGGAAAGCATCTGCTGGGAGCGGAGTTGTGATTGAATGGAGTCGGTTGAGAGTGGGTGACTGCCGTCTTGGGGCGGGATCTTTAGCAAGATCCACTACGGAGGCTGGGGCTTGATGGAACCGGGCGCGGAACTGATGCGGGGTGCGAGTGAGACCGAGGCGGGCCCTCACCCGGACGTGGCCTTGAGGGGCCGTCCGACCTCGCCCGTGCTGCGTTCGGGAGAGGTGGCTGATGGAGAATTACGTGACGAGTGGCTCGGGCCAGACTTGGATCTAAACAACCAGTACGACGGGATCTTTAGCAAGATCCACTACGGCGGTTGGGGCGTTACCTATATCCTCGAGTTTTGCGCTAGTTCGCTGATCCGCGGGCTTCTTGCAACATGTTGACCATCTCGGGCAACACTAGCGATGATGGCAACGCGTAGCTGACGACGCGGCCGGCGCGGGCAATGTTCAATCCGATCACGCGGCCGGATGAATCGACCACGGGACCGCCACATTGGTCCGGGTCCAACACCGTGTCGTGCTGGAACACGCGATCAAACCCACTGAGCCGGACATTGCGGGGGCCGTTGACTCGCGAATCGTTCTCCGATTCTTGTAGCACTCCAAACTCGCGGATCCCGGCGTTCATCTCCATCGTGTTGCCAGAACGTAGGATCGTTAACTGGACACTTTCACCCGGGAACATGCCACGCAAGGTGTTGATCACGTTGTCGCTGTTGAAAACTTCTTGTCCGTTGATCGCGATGATCTGATCCTCGGGTTCAATCCCTGCTTCATCCGCACCGCTGTCGGGCCAAACTCCTTGCACTCGCGCTCGTCCATTGCTGCTGTTGCCCAACACGACACCGAGCCGCCCTTTGTGATCCACACGCCGCTCCAAAACACCCAGACTGCCAATCCCAATCGGTCGCCCCGTGCGTCCAGGGGTGATTACAAAGCTGCCCACCGGAGGTTGCTGAGGATAAAACTCTGCGGGAGTGAAATCAAAATCGGCGTCCACTTTCAGCAACGCCAAATCGTTCGACCGACGCACCGCGGCCACCCGCGCTGGCAACAACCGACCGTCATGCAACCGCACTCGAATCGGGTCACCGCCACTGAGTTCGCTACGTTTGGTCAGCACATAGCCGTCGGCGCCGACGATCGTACCAAGCGCGACGGGGCGTCCCCCGCTGGTCACTTGAACCACGGACCGCTGCACCGAAGCCAAGATCGGATCGACCAGCTGCATCATTTCGCCGTTGTCGCGGCGGTGCGAGACTTTGATACTAAATCCTTGACGCAACCACTGAGGCGTTCGCGATTGCTGCGCAGGTGCCGTATCGGCGATCCCCAGCGAGACAACCACCAAGACGATCACACCGCAAACGGTTCGTCGATGCAGATTTAAAAGCAATGAATTCAAAACGCTGTCTCCAACAAAACGACACCCGAGCCGAAGGAAATCCCCTTCGGCCTACGAACTAGTTTACGACCGAGCTACCACCATCGTCGAGCCTTCGCTGCTAATCCTCGCGACCAATTTCGACGACAACCCGAACCCGCTGATTGCTACGGTTGACCCAAACCTCGACCCGCTCGCCAGGCATCGTGTCCGCAACGGCTTTGATCAGCGATCCAAAATCGGTCACCTTCACGTCGCCAAAACGCTCGACTATATCGTCCACCATTAGCCCTGCGTCTTCGGCCGGAGACCCCTTCCGGACTTCGCGAACGCGAGCGACGGACTCCGATTGATTCCCCGAAACCCCTAAAACGGGACGGAATCCCGGCAGTACCCCCCACGCTTCGCTGGCGGCCAACCGTTTCCAAGAAATGTCGTAATGATCCACCGGAATATGCAAATTGTCGGCAACGTCGTTGCCAATCCGGCTGTGCACGGCGATCAAGCGTCCCTCGATATCAAACAGCGGTCCACCACTGTCGCCGCCGATCAACGCACAATCGGTCACGATCGCGTCGGGGCGGACGGTCAGAATACGGCCAACCCGAGTCACCGGGCCTCGTTCGCGGTCGTAGCCGCCGGGATGCCCGGTCGCGATGCACCACATGCCAGGCACCAATTTATCGCTGGTTCCGAGCGTCGCATGGGGCCACGGTTGGCCTTCGTTTTGTCCGTCATTGATCTTGATCAAACCTGCATCGACACTGCGGTTCATCCCCAACGTCGTTGCCATCACGGTGCGACCGTTGGACATGCGAATCACCGCACTTTTGTTGGGACGCATCGCCACGTGGGCGGCGGTCAAGATGTACCCGGTGTCGGTAATGATCACCCCACACCCTTGGGCCGCGCCGATCTGGACGCTGACAGTACAATCTCGAGCCAGCTTCGAGACTTGTTGCTGTTGCTGTTCCAGAAGTCGCATCTGCTCGAGCGACGCAGGGGTTCCGCCGCGACGCAGCAGCCCTTGCAGCGAATTTGGAACCGAAACCAGCGTTCCAGTGCTGACCCCACTGCCCACACCACTGCCAATTCCACTCCCTGCCACACCATTTATCGTGGTCGATGGCGGAACCGCCACCTGCGCCTGGACCGAGGGGACCGCCGGAGCAAGGCACAAAAGGATCAAAAACACCGCCAATCCTTTGACGCCAAACGGGGTGACGTTGCTAGGAGGGGTCGTTAACGCTACTGTCGAATTCAATGGCAGCTCCTCGCTGAGACTTCGTAAACGATGGTGCGAACCTGAGTTTCTAACGAATTGCTTTACCGACGCATCCTCCGCCGTCGACTCACTCGCGGCTTTATTGTAGCTGGTGTCGCAAGAATGGGAAAAATGAAGCCGCCAATCTGCCTCGCCGAACGCATTAAAACACCAACGAGCCCCCTTTTATGCCTAAATTACGCATTTTGATCGTCGGATGCGGCTACCTCGGAAGCGTGGTCGCCAAAATGGCCTGCGATGCGGGACACACCGTTTTCGCCACCACTCGCCGCCCAGACCGGGCTGCCGAACTGCGGCGACACGAAATTCAGCCGATTCTTGCCGATTGGACGAATCGTTCTGGTTTGCGGGAGCTACCGGAGGTCGACCGGGTCTTGGTCGCGGTCAGCTACGATTCGGCGAGCGGGATGTCGCGGGTCGAGTCGCAAGTCGGCGGGATGCGGAATTTGCTGGATTTTGTGCCGGAACAGGCTCATCTGTGCTACATCAGCACCACGGGGGTGTACCACCAAACCGGCGGCGAATGGGTCGATGAACGATCGCCCACCCGACCCAATCGCGAAGGAGGCCGGGTGCATCTGCAGGCCGAGGACTTACTGCACCGCCATCGCCCCGCTGCTCCGTGGACGATCCTGCGATTGGCGGGAATTTATGGGCCAGGGCGAGTGCCGCGGATCGATTCGGTTTTGCAAGGACAGCCGATCGTTTCGGCCGAAGCGGGCTATTTGAATCTGATTCACGTCCACGATGCAGCCCGCGCCGTGTTCGCGGCATGGCAGGACCGTAGCCATCGGTTGTACGTGGTTGGGGACGACGAACCGATGCCAAGACGCGATTTCTACTGTGAAATCGCTCGCCAATGCCGCGTGGCTCCGCCGGTTTTCGAGCCGCCACGGGCGGGTTCGGCCAAACAAATGCGAAGCGAAAGCAACAAACGCGTCTGGAATCGGCGATTAAAGACGAACTTATTGCCAAAATTGACCTTTCCCACCTACCGCGAAGGGTTGTCACAAATCTTGAAGGATGCCGCACGCGGAGACGTAAAACACGCTGGTTTCTAACAAATCGACGCCGTCTTGCTGCAAGACACTTGGTTCAAGGCCCTTCCCTTAGCCGCACATGGGGTGTCAACCGGGTTTTCGCGGTTCGCCGGGACTGCGTAGAATATCGCACCGGCAAATTCATCCCCTTCAGATTTCATTCGTCATGTTGATTCGTAAACCCATTTTCCCAGGCGTGATCGAGCTTAATTTTCAAGCTGGCGAGGTCCTCGGTTGCAACGTCTACCTGGTGTACGATCAAGACGAATGGATTTTGATTGACATCGGCTACGAAGAGACGGTGGACGATTTCGTCGAAATCATTCGGCAACTCGATTTCCCGCTGTCGCGGTGCAAGACGCTTGTCGCGACGCATGCGGATGTCGATCACATCCAGGGATTGGCCAAGGCCAAACAGCTACTGAAGACGACGGTCACCGGGCACCCCAAAGCGGCCAAACCGCTACGCGAAGGGGACACGCTGATCACGTTGGCAGAGATAGAGGCCCAGAATCTAAAGCTCGCGATGCCTCCGGTCGAAATCGAGCATGAGGTCAACGATGGCGACATCATCAAGGTTGGCAATTTGGAACTCGAAGTTTGGCACACTCCCGGCCACACCGACAGCCAGTTGGCGTTCCGTCACGGCGACGTGCTGCTCAGCGGCGACAACATCTATCGCGATGGCTGCATCGGCGCGATCGACGCCCACCACGGCAGCGACATCAAGGCGTTCGTAAAATCGTTAGAGCGAATCCGCGACAGTGACGTCAAATGGTTGGCCCCGAGCCACGGACCGATCTTCCGCAACGATAAAGATTTTCTAAATCGCACGATCGATCGCGTGCGAGGCTACTTGAAAATGGCCGATTTCGGCACGCTTGCCGACAGCTGGCCGTTGATGGACCAATGGGACGACGAAGTGGCCGAAGGCAAATTGCCTGAAGGACTCGTCCCGCCCAGTGCATAAAGGTGTGGAATTGGCCTCCAGCCTGTCATCAGCAAGTCGTCAGCACCATCTTCTGCAGCGAAACATCGCCGACGGGCTGCTGATTCAGTGAAGTTTCCTGCGGCAAGGGGTGTATGATGGACTTCCTAGTCCGTCAATTGGTGTACTGGACGGACTAGGAAGTCCGTCGTACGGCTAAATCAACAGCCCGTTAACGGTTTGTTGATTTAGTGAGCCGCGACACGTCAGCGGCCGGGTCCCACGCGCTACCCGGTGCCCCACGGCTCACTTTGCGATTTACTTTTGGACTAGGCTGGCAACCTTCGCTACGACGGCGTGAAGCGAAGGGGGGGACCATGACAGACTGGAAGTCTATCCCACATTCTGCCTATTTTTCGGCGACTTCGGCCCAGTCGGCTAACTGAATGTGCTCGCACTTTTTGCAGCGAACGCGGATGCCGAGTGAATCGGGCATGATCCGCACTTTGCGTTGACACCCGTTGCACTGGATCCGCAAAACGTGCGACTTGGCGATCAACGAATCAAGCTTGCTGCCGGAGACCCCAGGGACACTCACGTCGCTGGCCAGCAGCACAGTCAACAGCGATTCGGTCAACTCCGAGACCTCGGCGATGCGATCGGCCAGCCGGCGAATGGTGTCCTCGAATGCATTACGCACCAGTCGCCCATTGCCGAAATGACGGTCGCGGTTTTCATACAGATACTGAAAACCGATCAACAAGCGATGCCGCGCCTCGCTGGGCAATTGATACTGGTTCTGCTCGCACATCCCTTCAAAGATGCGGCCCAGGTCCGGAGGCGAATAGTCTTCGAAATCAATCTTGGTATTGATCCGCGACGACAACCCAGGGTTGCTGCGGATCATCTTGTCCATCTCGTCACTGTAACCGGCCAAGATCACCGCCATCGACTCGCGATCATCTTCCATTCGTTTCAGCAGCGTCTGGATCGCTTCGCGTCCATAGGCATCATCGCCCGAGGCGTCCACCAAACTGTAAGCTTCGTCGATAAACAACACGCCCCCTTTGGCGGAATCACAGAGCTTGTTGGTTTTCGGCGCGGTTTGCCCGGCATACTCGGCGACCAGTCCACTGCGATCGGTTTCAATGACGTGTCCTGAGGGAAGCGTGCCCAGCCCACCGAGGATTTGCCCGACAATACGCGCCACCGTGGTTTTGCCGGTGCCTGGGTTCCCAATGAACGCCATGTGCAAACTGATCGGCATCGTCGCCAGCCCAGCGTCTTTTCGCTGCTGCTGTAGTCGCAGGAAATTGGCATAGCTGCGAACTCGATCCTTGACGCCTTGCAACCCGATCAGCGACTCGAGCTCTTTCATTGCCGCTTGCAGTCGACGCTCGCGATCGGCTGCCGTCTCGGTTGCCGGCGTATCGCCCGACGGTTCGCTCGCCTGCTGCTGTTCGTGTTGGTAGGCGACTGCCGAAGGGCCTTCGGAGGACGCGTTTCCGATCGGAGCGAGCGTTGATTTTGGATTCGCCGGATGCAGCGCCATGTCGATATCCCGCTGCAACGTGTGCAGCGCGACTGATTCTTCGGGCATCGTTTGCCCGTCACACTTGGCGACCAGATTGGCCAAACGCATCACGATCGTTTCGACTTGCGCCTTGCTGTCGGCAAGCGGTGCATAGCGGACAAAGGGAGCGACAAGCGATTCCCAGGACAGTTGGTCGGCTTGCCCGAATAACCCGACAGCCGCTTCGCGCAACTGCCCGCCCTGCAGTTGTTCACCCCACAGATGATCGATCATCGCTGCAGCAACACGCTTTTCCGCGCCGGTCCAGCGATCATCGGCGCGAACGATGGTGACATACACCTTGATCAACAAACCACGATGCAGGTCATCCATCAACTCGACGAATTGGTTCGGATCACCTTCGATCAACGTGGGATAACGGCGCACCATCCATTGGCCGCAATGGTTATACAGTTTGCCGCAGTCGCGAATCACGCGACGCAGCAAACCAATCACACGTGCATCGTTTTTATCGTTCATCCTGCTCGTGCATCCAGCGGCTCAACCATGGCGACAACAGCAAACATGCGAGCCCTGAAAGCATCGCAGTGACTGCGATTGTACCAAACACGCCGCCGTACACGTCAACCGTCTCGGTCGGCAGCGGAATCACGCTGCCGGTGTCCCCGCCTTCGCTGACGCCGGTCAATTGCGAAATGATCGCAGCGAGGTACTGGCTAAACGCGGTCGCCAAGAACCAACCGCCCATCACCGTGCTGACGAGATGTCGCGGGCTGAGCTTGGTCATCGTCGAAAGCCCAACGGGGCTGAGACACAATTCGCCCATCGTTTGCAACAGATACCCAAGCAACAACCAACTGATCGAAACCATCCCACGACCGTTTGCGTTGACGGCTCCGTACCAGAATGCACCAAACCCTAGCCCCAGCAGCGCCAAGCCAAATGCAAACTTGACCGGCGAGGATGGATCGGAATCTCGCATTCGCAGCTGTGTCCACAGTGCCGAGAAAACAAGTCCCAGCAGCAGGATGAAGATCGGATTGACCGATTGAAACAAGCTGGCGGGCAATTCGGCATCACGCGAGGCGATCCCCATCCCGACGTGGCTCTCGCGAATCGTCCAATCGACTTCAAAGCCCTTGGCTTCGTGCTCGGCTCGCAACTGGTCCAAGTCCGAAATCGAGAAGATCTCGCCGTCTTTCCACTCATAGCCGATCTGTTCCTGAGTCGGTTCGATCTGGATCGTTTCGCCGACCATCGACTCGGTCACCACCGACGTTTCGACAACGCGATCGACGTTCCGGTCGGTAAACAAATTGACACTGCTGCCGGCTTGTTCAAAGAACGCAAAGAACAACATTTGAAAGAAGATCAACACCAACGCGACGATCATTCGTTGGCGTGGTATTTGGTCTAGTTTGAAGGTTTGGATAATCAGATAGCCAAAGGCGATGATCCCGATCACGGTCAACACCAACCCGGCCGGCTTGCTGACTTCCTTTAGAAAGACGACGGCAATGCTGCGGACCGCCTTGGATGCGGAAGAGGCGTCTTCCTGCACGTCACCGGTAAAGCTGTTGATCGTTTCGTCCGGGATCAGTTGGAGCGATTTTCCGTCGTCGGTCAGCGGCGAAAACCCGCTTACCAGCAGCGTCAACACAGGAATGGCGATCAATGTCCCGAGGTACACCATCCAGTCGTGACGACTATCCATGCCCTCAGGCCGCTGGCCCTTACTTGCACTCAAACCGCCACGCGACAGCGCGACGCAAGCGATCGTGCCTGCGGCGACCAAAGCGATCGCAACAAACACATTCACGGCCGTGGTCCACGGATTGTCCGGATGGAACACCAGCATGCCGATCGCGCTGATTGCCGCCCCCAGCCCGATCAGGGCCTGCGTTACCAGCGTGGGCATCACAAACACGGCGAGCCCGATCAACATCCCGATCGTGGCAAGCCCGAACCCATAATGCCATCCGTAGGTCTCGCCGACGTAGCCGCACAACAACGGACTCATTGCGGCACCAAGATTGATGCCCATGTAGAAGATCGTGAATCCGCCGTCGCGTTTCCCGCTGCCTTTGGGGTACAGCGAACCGACGATTGTTGAAATGTTGGGTTTGAAGAAACCGTTACCAACAATCAGCAGCGACAGCGCGATGAAAAATGGCCACTGTGCCTCGTAGGTCATCAACAAGTGGCCGGCGGCCATCAACACGCCACCCAAGATCACGGCGCGGCGTTGTCCCAACACGCGATCGGCCAACAAGCCACCAAAAAACGGCGTCATGTAAACGAGCGCCGTGTAGGCCCCATAGACCGTATAAGCTTGCTCGTCTCCGTATTTCAGGAACCCTTTGATCATGTACAGGACCAACAGCGCTCGCATGCCGTAGTAGGAAAATCGCTCCCACATCTCGGCAAAGAACAGCGTGTACAACCCGGTGGGGTGCCCGAACAAAGTAGATTGGCCTTCGTGCAGATCGGCGTCCGAAGGCGGGGGAGTTACTGAATCGTCAACGCTCATCGTTAAATTTAATTCGGGAAATGCAGGTTCGAGGACAGGTAAGTTGCCGAAGCAAATGAATGAAGCTGGGGAGTCGTTGTGTTCAGCCTTTGGCCACTTCAGGAGCGCCTACCAAACAGGTTCCTTTGCCGTCGTGGTAATACACTCGGTTGCGGCCGATGTTCTTAGCAGCGTAAAGCGCCTCGTCGGCCCGTCGCACGACGGGGCTGGCGACGAGGTCATCGCGAGGCTCGGAGACCCCGACGCTGATCGTGACCGACAAGGGTTTGGTTCCCAAATCGATCTGGTGCGACGCCATCGTTTTACGAACCTTGTTCATTTTGTCGGCGGCGATTTGCAGCGGAACGCTCATCAGAATCGCAAACTCTTCGCCACCGAAGCGGGCGACGATGATCGCGTCATCGAGTTCCAATTGCAGCAGTTTGGCGACCTGCTGAAGCACTTGATCGCCGACCTGATGCCCGTGCGTGTCGTTAAAACTTTTGAAGTGATCGATGTCCACCAGTGCCAGTGCGAACGAGCGACCGCCCTTGCGAAACGTCGCGAAGGTTTCGTCGAGTTTTTGGTCAAATGCGCGGCGGTTGTGTAGCCCTGTCAGTGCATCGGTGCGAGCTTCGGTAAGATAGCTCTCGATCTGCTTGGTTTGTTTGTCGAGCTGACGCTCGGCCGATTCAAGCCGAGTTTGCAACTGCTCGTTGCTGTCCATGATCTGTTTTAGTAACGCGATCACCTTGGGTGCCGATTGAGTGGATTGGGCATCCACCCGCACCTCGTTACTCAGTTCACCAAGCCGAGATTGATACTGCGAGACATTGCCGGAGTATTCGTTGGTCCAAGCCCCGAGTTCTTGCAGCATCTGCAGGACGCGTTCGCGTTCGTCTTGTGACATCGCTATCCCCGCCGTTTCGCTATGTTTGCGTCCGAACCGGTACCCGAGCATCAGCCCCACGGCCAATAGCACCAGGCCGGAAACGATACCTACCATCGTTGGGACGAGATTTCCCTGCAATAGTTCTTCGATGATAACCGTTTGCCCAATCGTAATTAACGAGGAAGTTCACAATTGCGAATGCCGAAGGTTCGCATCAAGTTTTTCCCTACCCGCCCCGGCGGGAGGAAGGTCACCCGGATGCAATACCTGCCGAAGCCCTACCCCGCTCAATCGCCACACCTGCCCCGGCCGTGCGAGTCATGCAGCAGCCAGCAGGGTACGACCCCGAGAGGGGCGCAGGCTAGTAATGTACGGCCTAGCGAGGTACAGCCTAGTAAGGTACGGCCTAGTGAGGTACGGGGTCACCGGCGGGGTGCGAAGCCAGCTGTTCTCCACGGGCGATCACGACCAATCCGCTATCGGTGACGGTAAAACCGCGTGCCTCATCGGCCGCACGATCATACCCGATTTCCGTTTCGGCTGGGATGCGAACTCCTTTATCCACGATAACGCGGCGTAAACGACAGCGACGCCCGACTTCCACCCCTTCGAACAAGATACTTTCTTCGACATGAGCATAACTGTTGACCCGGACGTTCGGCCCCACGATGCTACGCGCCACGCTGCCGCCGCTGATGATCGCTCCTTGGCAAACCAGCGAGTCGAGTGCCTCGCCACGGCGTGAGGAATGGCCTTCACTTCCGAAGACAAATTTGGGCGGCGGCAGCATCGGTTGGAACGAGCGAATCGGCCAATGTTGGTCGTACAGATTCAATTGGGGATCGACGCCAACCAAGTCCATATTGGCTTCGTAGTAGGCGTCGATGGTACCGACGTCGCGCCAATAGGCATCGCGTTTCCGATTTTCGTCCAAGAACGGAAAGGCATAAACGCGATGATGTTCGATCGCCGCGGGGATGATGTTCTTGCCAAAGTCGTGATCGCTTTCGGTCCGAGTGGCGTCATCACAAAGCTGTTCAAACAGGAAACGGGCGTTGAAGACATAGATGCCCATCGAAGCCAAACAGACATCGGGATCCTCGGGGGTCGCCATCGGATCGGCTGGTTTTTCTTGGAATCCGGTTAACCGGTTGTCCAAGTCGACTTGCATCACCCCAAACTGCCTCGCTTCGTCGCGGCTGACCCGCAGCGCCCCGATCGTGATATCGGCGCCCATTTTGCGATGGAAATCGACCATCGGCTTGTAGTTCATTTTGTAGATGTGGTCGCCCGCCAAGATCACGACGTCTTTGGGCTGTTCGCTCTCGATCGCGTAAATGTTTTGATAGACCGCGTCGGCGGTGCCTTGGTACCAATTGTTGTCGATTCGCTGTTGCGGCGGGACGACGTCGATAAATTCGCCAAGTTCACGGCAAAAGTAATTCCGCCAGGAAAGATTGATATGACGATCGAGCGATTGGGCCTTGTACTGCGTCAACAACAGCATGCGTCGCATCCCGCTGTTCAGTGCATTGCTGAGCACAAAGTCAATGATTCGATACAGGCCGCCGAAGGGGACCGCAGGCTTGGCTCGGTCTCGCGTCAACGGTTCCAGACGCGAACCCCGCCCTCCGGCCAAAATGACCGTCAATGTATCTCGCATACGATATTATTAGCTCCTTGCTTGCTTTGATTTTGCGTGCTCTGAATCGCCCGCTTGCGTGCCTTGAATCGCGTCGTGGATCGATCGATAGCCTACCAGATTAGTGGCTGGAAATGTCCAGCCCTGGTGGCGGGAAAGGGGGTATTTTTGGCCTACGGTTTGCTCCGAATACGCGGGAACTCGGGCACGCTGTCGCATCGGCAGACCGCGAAGATTTCAAACTGGGCAGGCTTCGCTGAGTTTGCAGCCACTCGGCGGCATTACCGCCCTTTTTTGCGTTTGCGGACCCCTGATTTTCGGATCGCCTTGGGCACGCCATCAGAGGTGACACCCCAGCGTCTGGGACGCCGTCGCGACGGGGACTCCGGCGGCGGCTCGTTACAATGAGGGTTGGTGCTACGATCGTGCCGGGTAAAGATGAGCGGAGCAGAGACAGTTTTTTGAGATTCGAATAGTTGAGGAGTCACCCTGATGGACAATCTGTGGAAGCGTGTTAGCGCCGTGTTGGCGGCGATGTTGTTTGGATCGCTGTTGACCGGTGCCGTGCTGAGTTTGCCCGAATCAATGCACCGCGACAGCCTCGCTCAAGACCAATCGCGGGTGCCGATGCAAGGCCAGCATCTTGACACCGCCCAGGATCTTTCGCTGTCGTTTCGCAACGTTGCTGACGCACTGCGACCAAGTGTCGTCAGCATCAGCACCAAACAAACCCAGATTATTGGTGGCCGGCAAAGCCAGCGACGCGCGTTGCCGCCAGGCTTTGAAGACTTCTTTGGCTATCAACCCCAAGCCCCCCAGCGGCGTGAATCCGAAGGGATGGGCAGCGGCGTGATCGTCCGCAAAGACGGCTACATTTTGACCAACAACCATGTTGTCCAGGACGCAGACGAGATCAAAGTCCAACTGAACGACGGACGCATTGTGCAAGGCAAGATGGTGGGCACCGACCCGCAAACCGATTTGGCGGTGATCAAAATCGACTTGGATGGACTGCAGCCCGTACTATTTGGGAGCTCGGACGACATCCGCGTTGGCGATTGGGCCCTGGCAATCGGAAGCCCCTTTGGCTTGGAACAAACCGTTACCGCGGGCATCATCAGCGGAAAGAACCGGGTGCAAGGGATTGTCGATGACGGCAACGGTTTTGAGGACTTTTTGCAAACCGATGCCGCGATCAACCCAGGCAACTCGGGCGGGCCGCTGGTGAATTTGCGAGGCGAATTGGTCGGAATCAATACCGCCATCTTGTCACGCAGTGGTGCAAGTGCTGGGATCGGATTTGCCATCCCCGTCTCGCTGGCAAAACCGGTGCTTGAATCGATCATCGAATCGGGCCAAGTGCGACGCGGTTTCTTGGGGGCTCAAGTGGTCGACGTGACTCCGGAAAGCGTGCAAAAATACAATCTGTCGGTGAACTCAGGTGCATTGATCGGCGGACTGCTCGAGAATCAACCTGCGGCGAAAGCGGGCCTGCAGCCTGGCGACGTGGTGACCAAACTGGACGGCCGTCCGGTCCGCTCGGGAACGCAGCTGCGAAATTATATCGCCAGCCGTCCGCCGGGAGCGACCGTGGTGATGGAGATCATCCGTAACCAAAAAACATCGCAAGTCACGGTGAATTTGCAGGAGCGTACCGATGAAGCGATGGCCATGTTTGGTGCTGGATCACTGTTTGGCGCCGAATTGATCCCCGTGACGCCGGAAACGGCCAAGCAATATGGATACGAAGGGCTGCGTAGCGGGTTGATCGTGACCAGTGTCGAAGACGGCAGCATCGCCGCCCAAGGCGAATTGCAGGTTGGCGATGTGATCGAATCTGCAGCGAACATCCAAGTGTCGTCGGTAGATCAATTGTCGCTGATCTTGGACGAGGCGCAGAAACAACGGCAACCGCTGCGATTGGTCGTCCGGCGTGGCAACGCCCGCATGCTGTTGGTCGTCCGCTAAAAACGCGGTCGATTCAGCATCCCGTAGTGGATGAGGCTACGAATCCCGGCAGCATCCCCGCTTTCGCATTTTGAATGCTGCGTTTTTATCACAACCCGTCGCGTCAGTTTTGAAGACCTAGAAAACCAGACCAAGCAAACCAGTGAATTGTAGGGCCGACGGCCCGGCCGTTCATTGGGATCTACTGACGTCGGCTGGTAAATGGCTAAGCCTTTGGCCCGAAGAATGTCTAAAAACGCGACTTCAGAACTTTCGCATGAGGGGGGGGGGATTCGCTGCGGGACTCGTTGCCTCGTCCACTACGGTTGTGCTGTCTGCTGCGGCCTGAGGGTGGGATTGTTCCGACGCTGCTTGCATGCATTGGTTTCGCTGCAGATTCTCGGTTGTTGATTTTGCGTAAAACGGTACATTCGTAAGGATGACTGCTACTGCAAAACCGCTGCCGACCATTCGTCAATTACCTCCCAATCTCGTCAACAAGATCGCTGCGGGCGAAGTGATTGAGCGACCGGCATCGGTCGTGAAAGAACTGCTCGAAAACAGCGTCGATGCGGGGGCCTTTCGCGTTGAAGTGACGATCAATGGCGGCGGCACCGAACTGATCCGCATCAGCGACGATGGTTGCGGGATGACGGCGGAACAATTGCCGCTTGCTGTGGCCAGTCATGCGACCAGCAAACTGCCCGACGAAGAGGCGTTGTTTCACGTCCACACCCTTGGGTTTCGCGGCGAAGCCTTGGCATCGATCGGCAGCGTTTCGCAATTGACGATTCGCAGCCGCACGATCGGCGACGACTGCGGCTCGGAGATCAATGTTCGCGGCGGGGTGATCGAATCGCCAACCCCTTGCGGGTGCCCGGTCGGCACGGTGATGGAAATTCGCAATCTGTTTTTCAACACGCCCGTGCGTCACCGCTTCTTGAAGACGGCGCAAACCGAGCGAGGGCATATCGTCGAAGCGTTTACACGAATCGCGCTGGCCAATCCCGACAAGCACTTTGTTTTGACCAGCAACGACAAAACGCTCTACGATTTGCCACCGACAACCCGATGGTCCGACCGCATTGCCGAGTTTTTTGGTGGCGAGATCGCGGATTCGCTGATCCCCATCGAAAGTGACGACTCGCAAATTCGCGTCAGCGGCTATGCCTGCGACCCCTCGGTCAGCCGAGGCAACAATCGCATGCAGTACATGTTTCTAAATGGTCGCCACATCCGCGACCGTTCGCTGCAACACGCGTTAAGCGAAGCGTATCGCGGGTTGTTGATGGTGGGGCGTCACCCGGTGTGCTTTCTGCGAATGGAAATGCCTGCCGAGATGGTCGACGTCAACGTCCATCCCACAAAACTAGAAGTCCGCTTCACCGATGGTGGCCGAGTGTATGGACGGCTGCTGCAGACGCTGCGTTACCAGTTCTTGAAAACCAACATGACGCATCGCGTCGGACCCGCTTCGACACCACAAACCAACACCGATTCAAGCAGCAGTGCGCCACGAAACGAGGTCGCCGCTGCCGCACCGAGTGTGCTGGGGCTTCCCAGCCGCGTCGAAGCCGAACAGCGACAAGGCGTGATCAATTGGGCACGCACGGGCGAAACCAGCCCAATGCCCGCGAGTTTGTCACCGGCAAGCTCGTCTCCTGCGAATTCATCGCCAGCAATGCCATCCACCTCGCTGCCGGACTTCCGCCCGTTTCCTGGCAACGCGCCGTTTCCGGCGAAGCCTTTGCCAGCGACCGCAGCGGGTGGTGCCGCCGTCGATGACAATGCCGCCGTCGACGCAGCCGCCGCAAACCATGCCGCCGCAAACCATGGTGATGCGGCGGCCGACCATGCGCCATGGGACGCTGAGCCTGTCGCCGGCAGTGGTGATCCAAACGGTGGCAACCCAACCGTTTGCTATCTCGGTTTCCAAGTTCACAATCGCTATCTCGTCACGCAGGACGAGAAGGGGATGGTGGTGATTGACCAACACGCGCTGCACGAACGGGTGCTTTACGAGCGGGTGAAAGACAAGGTCTTAGGCGGATCGGAGCGATTGGAATCGCAGCGATTGCTGGTCCCCGAGCCTGTTTCGCTGACGCCGGCTGAACGAACCGCGGCGCTGGATTCCAAAGACACGTTGGCCCGAATTGGGATCGAAATCGACGATTTTGGTGGCGAAACGATCCTGATCCAATCTTACCCCGCGATGCTAAAACGCATGTCGCCCGGCGACATGCTTCGAACGGTATTGGAATCGGTGATGTCGGCGGGCAAAGAACCCGACGCGCAAGACCTGCTGAATCACTTGCTAAGCACGATTGCCTGTAAAGCGGCCGTCAAAGCGGGCGATCCGCTCACGCGAGAAGAGATCACCAGCTTGCTGGAACAGCGTGATTTGTACCAAGACACGCACCATTGCCCGCACGGACGCCCCACCGCATTGTTCTTTAGTCGCGACGAATTGGACCGCATGTTTGGCCGCCTAGGGCCGCGTGGACGGGCCAAAGGGTAATCTTCAAGCGACCGCTTCAAAGCGATGCCGCATCGCCATCGCGTGAACGGCTGACGTCACCGCGAGGGCAAAAATCTTGCCCCTCTGGTACCGCATCGCTGCACACTGCGGCCGGCGTTGGTCTAAACTATAGAATGCACGCGCCTTTTCGAGCGTGGAACAGAGCCTTACCTAGCTGACTCGAGTCTCAACCTTGTAGCCCCATGCGGAAGCGCTGGGTGCTACACCCTCGAACTCGACCAGCACGGCTCGCGTGCGTTTCCGTTCCACTTAACCAACGAGTCCACGATGGCATCCATTTTACTGTGCGAAGACAGCCCGACGCATACGGTGCTGATGCAGACGCTACTCGAAGACGATGCTCACCAAGTACGTTGTGCGCAGGACGGACGCGAAGCGATGGCGTCGATCGCCGAGCACATGCCCGAGTTGGTCGTCACCGATTTGCGAATGCCCAACATGAACGGACTGGAATTAGTCCAAGCGTTGATGTCCGAACAATCGCAGTTACCCACCGTGGTCGTCACCGCGCGCGGATCCGAGGACTTGGCGGTCGATGCGTTGGCGTTGGGCGCCGTGAATTTTGTTCCCAAAAATTCGCTTAACATGCTGCTCAATCCTGTCGTGCGGCAAACGATCGCCTATTCGGGCAGCGATCGATTTTCGCAGGCATTGTCAGGGCAACTGCGTTCACCCGAGTTTTATTTCAAACTGCGAAATGACATCGAATCGATCAACCCAGCGACTCAGCTTGTCATCCAAGCACTAGCGGCCGCGGGTAAGCTGAACTCGACCCAGCGGATTCGCATTGGGATGGCTGTCGCCAGTGCGTTGTTCAATGCGATTTGTTACGGCAATCTCGAACTCAGCGACGAAGACTCGATTGTCGCCAAAGTGATCGCGGGCGATCGAGACAGCCACTGCGAACTGGCGAACCGCGCCACGTCGGATCGCTATCGCAAACGCTGTGTCCACTTGAAGGTTTCGGGTGGCGACAAGGACACGCGAATCTCGGTATCACATGATGGCAACGGCCGTCTCGCTCGTTTCAATCCCGCTCCCGGCACGCCGGAATCGTTTGAACTCGAGCAGTGCCGCGGCATGATGCTGATCACCAGTTTTATGGACGAGGTGATGTTCAATTCCGGTTTCAGCGAAGTCGTGATGGTCAAACATCACCCGTAAGGCCCGAACGACGACGCAGCGACTCATGGCACTGCAATCCACGCTCTGGCGCGATAGTAGCTACCTTGGCCAGAAGATAAAGACTCGCACTGGACGCCATTCTCCCACCGTCTGGCGACAGTAGCCACATCGAAGACAAAAAGGCGTGAGTGTGTCTACATCGACCAACCGGCTTTGGGGTCATCGTGAACCTGCGGGGCGTGAATCGCGGCGAGGCTCTTGATCCGGCTGCTGACCTTTTCGACGGCCGTTTCATCGGTCAGCACTTCTAATGACAACCGAAACGACCCGGTATCGGCGGGCTCGATCGTCACCACTCGCCCCTGTTCGGCTTCGAACGAACGCGTGTTGGGAAAGTTAGTTGCCGGTTCCATTCCGACCACATAACCATCGCTTTTGGCGCCGGTGTTTTTCCACAAGATGAAATTGGGAAGCTGGCTGACGTTGAAGGTGACCGCCATGCCACGATTTTTTTCCGCCGTGCGGAGCATTGCAGTGGTTTCGCTCGAATCGTCGCACACCAAGTTGGCAAAGTAGACACGCTCTTGGTACCCCGATTCGGGTTTATCGAATTGGTTCCAAGTCTCCAACTCGCTTGCGGACAATGCGTCTTTGGGAGCCAATTCTTCGCAGGCGGCTTCGAGCACGGCGCCGGGTTTCAAGATCGGCGAGCCCACGTTGATGTGATACAGCAACTGCATCGTTGTTGGAGTCGACAATTCGTTGGTGACGTCGTCCAGCAGATCCACGCGGTAGCTGCCCGCATGGACTCGCAACCGCGTTTTTAGCCGCAAACGTTTAAAAAACAGCCGCGATTCGATCACTTCGCCAATCAATTCGAGCCGACCGGACGCCTCGTCGTATTCGATCGACAACGAATCGGCGGCCAGATTTCCGATACGGCCGTGCAGCGGGTACTTCAGCTTGCCTGAGTCATCAAATTCGGGGGCCCCGTTGCTTTCCAGCCCACAGCGGACGACCAATTCGTCGAACCCTTCGAGCCAACCGAGCCCGCTGGGGTCAAACAGCGGGACTTGGGACGGATGGACTGGGCCAGTGATGGGCGAATCCCAGCCATACCGGATCCCTTCGGCCTCGATTTTCCAGATCGACATGCCTCGCGTGGGCAGCACGATGACCCGCATCACGCCGGTGTCGATCTCGACGACTTCGACATTATCCGATGCCCCCCCGACGAAACGGCCATGCCGGGTTTTGATATCTCCCATGCGTGTTTCCACGTCCATCGACAAGGGAGATTCGCTGTCCCAGGCGATTTGAGGCTCGCGGCGGTCCCATTTTCGAAGTGCGACAATTTCTGCCATGTTCTTTTGAATCTTTGAATGCGAGGGCGATTAAGCGTCAGTGAATGCGATCGGCCCGAGTAAGGTCGTGTTTTTAACAATTCTGAATCGGTGACGTTCTTGCCCGTTCGTTACGAAGCAAATAAAACATAAACTCCTCAGAAACCAATTTAGGGCGTCCATTTCAGCCCACCGAGCATTTTCGACTTCACTTGAACACGCTCGGTGACCGAAGAACACGTTTCCAGCCTGAACATACTCTTTCCTTGCGAGATTCAAAGGTACTACGATCGATGGGTAACGTTAAGCTGGATGAAGGCTTAATTAAAGGTGACTCCGTTGCGGGAATCCTCGACTCCGCCATGGACGCGGGCGAGGGACTGCTGCGATTGACCCCCACCTGGGTCCCCCGGTCATTTTTGCATCCCGGACGCCGAATCAAGTTGCACCCCGGCGACTATTATCGCTTTGGTGCCGACCGCGGCGGTATCGACGAGCGATGGTTCGGCAGTACCACCGAAGCGGCTAACGAAGGTCGAGTCTGGCACGAAGGATTGAGCTTTGTCCTTTTCGAAGGCAAAAAGTTCATGCTGAAGGACGCCGTCTCCGAGCGTGGTAACGATATTGTCGGCGAGGCGATCTATTCAAAATACGATCGTTGGCCCGTTTACTCGAAATTCTTTGACAACATGGGGCCGATCCCCCATCACATGCATCAAAGTTTCGAAGACGCCAAATTGGTGGGCCAAGAAGGCAAACCCGAAAGCTACTACTTTCCACCCCAGCTGAACAACGTCGACAACAACTTTGCCTACACGTTCATGGGACTCGAACCAGGAACGCAGAAAGAAGACGTGCGTCGCTGCTTGGAAAACTGGAACGCTGGCGACAACGGCATCCTCGACCTCAGCCGCGCGTACCGACTCAAGCGTGGTACCGGATGGTTGATTCCGCCAGGCGTCTTGCACGCTCCGGGATCACTTTGCACGTACGAACCGCAGTGGGGCAGCGACGTATTCGGGATGTACCAATCGATCGTCGAAGGCCGCTACGTGCCTTGGTCGCTGTTGGTCAAAGACATGCCCGAAGAGAAACACCAAGACCTCGACTTCATTGTTGGGCAATTGGATTGGGAAAAGAACGTCGACACCCACTTCAAAAACAGCAACTACCTCGAACCGGTTCGCGACGAAGAACGCAGCGGCGATGGTTACGAGGACCTGTGGATCGTCTACGGTACCGTCGATGGCGAGCAGTTGTTTAGCGCCAAAGAGTTGACGATCCAGCCCGGTGCAAAATGCACGCTGCAGGATCCAGGTGCGAGCAGCTGGATCACCGTTCAAGGCCGCGGCCGGATGGGATCGCTCGATCTGCAGACGCCCGCCATGATCCGCTTTGGTGAAAACACTTCAGACGAAGTCTTCATCTCGCACGTCGCAGCGACGAATGGCGTCGAGATTGAAAACCTTGGCACCGAACCGTTGGTTGGACTACGGTACTTTGGGCCAAACACGCACAAGAATCTGCCCAAGGCCGGCAGCTAACACGGCTAAACGAACCGCCAGCGACTCACACGAACACCTTTAGGAAATGAAAGCGATGAAACTTCACAATGCAATGTGGCCCGGATTGGTGGGCAAGGGAACCGACGAAGGCCAAGAGCCACCGATCAGCCTCGAGCGGATGCTCGACCTGACCGCGGCAGCTGAAGTCGACGGCCAAAAGTTTGATGGCATCGATTACTTTTTGTTCCTGCCGCACACCAATCCCGAAGCCAGCGACGACGAGATTCGCAAGATTGCGGATTTGATCGCCAGCAAGGGCTTGGCGGTCGGTTCGTTGGTCGCGCCGATTTGGCCGGGCACCGTTGGTGATTCGGCGATGGGGGATGCCGAGCAACAAGCCAAGTTCCTGTCGGCTGTGAAGATGGCTTGCCGCATCGCGGGGATCTTTAACGACCACGGCGTGCGTCAATACGGAGCGATCCGCATCGACAGCGCCGAGTTTGGTGTCGAAAAGTGGCGTGAAGACCCCAAGGCGAACACGCAAAAGATTGCCAACACGTTCAAAGAAGCGGCCAAGATCGCGGCCGACCATGGCGAGCGTTTGGCGGCCGAAGGCGAAATCTGCTGGGCCGGCATGCACAGCTGGAAAGACATCCTCGATCTGCTCGAAGCCGTCGGAATGCCCGAATCGCTTGGATTCCAAGCCGACTTGGCGCACACCTATCTGTACTTGATGGGCTACAACGCGCCCGAACATGCACTGCTGCATGAAGGCTACAGTGACGAAGAGTTCTATGCAGCCTATGAAAAGATGACCGACAAACTTCGCCCCTGGACGATCGACTTTCACGTCGCACAGAATGATGGCGAGGTTCACGGTGCCGGCTCGCACGACAAGACCGGGAAACACTGCCCGGCGGATGATCCCAATGGCAAATTGGATATCGTCAAGTGCTCGGGCTATTGGCTCAAGGACGCCGAGAAGCGTGGCATCAAGCACATTTGTTGGGACGGATGCATGTTCCCCAATGCGACGCTCGAAGACCCTCATACATGGAACACGATCCTCGACACGATGATCAAGGTCCGCGACACGCATTGCACTTCACAAACAGCATAACCCCCTTTCGTTCTTCCGCGAACGCACCGAACTCGCTAACAAACGCAACAAGGAAACACACACGATGAAGCCGCTGAATATTGGGATGGTTGGATATGGGTTCATGGGACGAACTCACTCGAACGGTTATGCCCAAGCGAACCACTTTTTCCCATGCGAATACAAACCGGTCTTGAAGGCGGTGTGTGCTCGCAACAAGGAAAAGGCACAAGCGTTCGCGGACAACTGGGGTTACGAGTCGGTCGAAACCGATTGGCGCGAAATGCTCAAGCGTGACGACATCGACGCCATCGATGTCTGTACGCCTAACAATTTGCACAAAGAGATTTCGATTGCTGCCGCCGAAGCGGGCAAGATGGTGCTGTGCGAAAAACCGCTGGCACTGAATCAAGCCGATGGCGAAGAGATGTGCCAAGCGGTCGAAAAGGCCGGCGTGAAAAACATGGTCTGGTACAACTATCGCCGTGTCCCCGCCGTCACGCTGGCCAAACAATTGATCGACGAAGGTCGCTTGGGCCGGATCTTTCATTACCGAGCTAACTTCCTGCAAGACTGGACGATCAACGCCGACGTGCCTCAGGGTGGTGCGGCGACATGGCGTTTGGATGCCGAAGCGGCGGGCAGCGGCGTGACTGGTGACTTGTTGGCCCACTGTATCGATACAGCACTTTGGCTGAACGGCAGCATCAAGGATGTGTCGGCTGTGACCGAAACGTTTGTCAAAGAGCGGATGCACAGCGAAACGGGCAAGAAAGAGCCGGTCAAGATCGACGATGCTTGCAGCTTCTTCTGTCACTTCGACAACGGTTCGCTCGGCTTGTTCGAATCGACTCGTTACGCTCGTGGACACAAGGCGCTTTACACGTTTGAAATCAATGGCGAAAACGCCTCGATTCGCTGGGACCTGCACGATCTGCATCGTCTCGAATACTTTGACCACTCGGACGATTCGATCGTTCGCGGTTGGCGAAGTGTGCACATCAGTGACGGCGAACAACCGTACATGAAAAATTGGTGGGTTCCTGGACTGAACATTGGTTACGAACACACGTTCATTCACCAAGTCGCCGACTTCCTGAAATCACTGGAAACCGGCGAACAAATGCACCCCAGTTTCCGCGATGCACTCGAAACGCAAAAGGTTTGCGACGCGGTCTTGGATAGTGCAGCCCAACGCGCCTGGAAGGACGTCTAATGACACGCGAAGATTTGCTCTTGGCACTGCAAACCGTTCATCAAGAACTGGAAAATGCGGACGACCTCGCCGACGAGGATGTCGCCCGCTTGCGGCAAACCATGGCCGAAATCGAAGCGGTGCTAGGGCGAAGCGATGACGAAGAAAGTTCGCTGAGTGACCAGATCAGCGAATCGGCGCGTCGTTTTGAAAAGTCGCACCCGCTGCTGACCAACACGCTCGGCCGCATCGCCGACATGCTGCAGCAAATGGGTATCTAGGTTCGGCACTGCTGTTCCACTGCCTGAGCTCGACGTCCGAAATTCGCCAAGACTTTCGGGCCGAGCAGGTGAACCGGACGAAAGTCTTGACGACTTCCGCTACAGGGAATGCGGCGACGAGGATCGCGGCACCGTAGAATGAAAGTGGACACGGCCGCGAACTGGAAACGCCACTGTTGGATCGACGAGACATTTCATGACTGCCCCGCCCCCACCGAACCGCTCGCAAGCGACTGACGAGCGGGCCGAAAAAGGGGACGGTGAAAACGGGGCACGTCAGTTTGAGGTCCGGCAAGTACGCGCTAAATCAGCCGCAGTGGTTTCGGATCTCGTGGCGATCGAAGAGCCGCTCGAGATCCGGGTGGTGATCGATGAGGACGGTAAAAAGAAAGACCGTTCGATCTCGATCACCATGCGAACTCCCGGTGCCGACGAAAAACTTGCCGTCGGATTCTTGGTTACCGAGGGCATCGCGACCGAGCGCGACGATGTGCTCGCGGTTCGCCCGTGTCGCAGCGGTTCGGTCGTCCGCGTGCGACTGCGAGACACGCTGCCGGTCGATCTACAACGGCTGCAGCGTCACTTTTTTACCTCCAGCAGCTGCGGGGTTTGCGGCAAAGCGTCCATTGAATCCGTGGCGGTGCAGATCCAATCACCGCTCCAACCGTGCACCCCCACGGTTGCCGCCGACGCCATCGGTAAACTTCCCGATCGGCTGCGTCATGCCCAGCGACTGTTTGATCAAACCGGAGGCCTGCACGCCAGCGGATTGTTTGACGGTGAAGCCAAATTGCTAGCAGTCGAAGAGGATGTCGGACGCCACAATGCGTTGGACAAGTTGATCGGCGGCCAATGGATGGAGGACACCAGCGTCTTTACTCGCTCGATTCTCGTCGTCAGCGGACGGATCAGTTTTGAATTGGTGCAAAAAGCCTTGGTCGTCGGGATTCCGATCATGGTCGCCGTGGGAGCGCCATCGAGTTTGGCAATCGAATTGGCGCAGCGGCACGGAATGACGTTGGTCGGATTTACTAAGCATGATCGGTACAATGTTTATCATGACGACGGGCGAATCGAGAACGGTTGATTCCTGCCGCAGTGCCGATCCGGCCTGCTTCCCTCGCCCCTTTCATCAACGCTTGACCGAGATTTCGACATGTCACTCGCAGAGAAAACCGACCACGTGGTTGCTACGGCGATTCCGACCAACCATGGCGACGTGTGGCTGTTGCCAGCCAAATCGGACGACCAACTGAAGCTAAAACCGGTCAAACGAAAATCGACCGGCGTATCGGCGGTGTTGAATAGTTTTCGATACGCTTGGGGCGAGGCGGGAATGGTGCGAGGAACACTGCCGCTGTTGCAATTGAACCAAAAACAGGGGATCGATTGCCCCGGTTGTGCTTGGCCGGATCACGACGGCAAACGCGCCACATTTGATTATTGTGAAAACGGCGCCAAGGCGGTGGCGCACGAAGCCGATACGCGGAAATTGACCGCCGATTTCTTTCGCTCGCACAGCGTCAGCGAACTCTCGACGCACACCGATTATTGGCTCGAACAACAAGGCCGGCTAACCGAACCGATGGTGCTGCGCGAGAACGCAACGCATTACGAACCGATCGCGTGGGCGGATGCTTACGCGATGATCGCCGACGAATTAAATTCGCTCTCCTCGCCGGATCGAGCCGCCTTCTATACCTCGGGAAAAGCGACCAACGAAGCGGCGTTTTCCTACCAATTGTTGGCTCGGCAATTCGGCACCAACAATCTTCCCGATTGCTCGAACATGTGCCACGAATCAAGCGGCCGAGCGTTAACAAAGATGATTGGAAGCGGCAAAGGCACCGTCAAACTTGATGACTTCGAACAAGCAGAATTGGTGCTGGTCGTTGGGCAAAATCCAGGAACCAACCATCCGCGACAACTGATTGCGTTGCAGAAAGCCAAACGCAACGGCGCCAAGATCATTGCCATCAATCCGCTTCCCGAAGCCGGGTTGATGGGGTTCATGAATCCACAGGAAGCCCTGGGGATGCTGGGCGTCGCCACCGAGTTAACCGACCTGTTTTTGCAGGTCAAAATCAATGGCGACATCCCGCTATTCAAAGGGATCATGAAGCAGATGATCGAGTGGGAAGATGCCTCGCCGGGCTCGGTGATCGATTGGAGTTTCGTCAACACCCACGCCGCCGGTCTCGATGAATTACTAAATGACCTGCGAAGTGCGGATTGGGATACCTTGATGGCCCGCAGTGGGATCGATCGCGAATCGATGCGGCAGGCAGCCGACTGGGTTCGTTCGTCCGAGAAAATCATTCTGTGCTGGTGTCTCGGGGTGACTCAGCACACCAACGGGACGCAGAACGTTGCGGAGATGTTGAACTTGTTGCTGTTGCGAGGTGCGATCGGCAAACCGGGTGCGGGACCATGCTGCGTCCGCGGACATAGCAACGTCCAAGGCGATCGCACGATGGGCGTGTGGGAACAGCCGAAGGATGCGCTGTTGGATCGCCTGCAATCGGTGTTTGATTTTGATCCGCCGCGAAAGCACGGTTTTGATTCTCAGCGGACTGCGTTGGCACTGCATCGTGGTGAGATCGATGTCTTCGTTTCGCTCGGAGGCAACTTCTTGATGGCGCTGCCGGACACCCGTTATGCCGCCGAAGGGTTAGCGAAGACTCGATTGAATGTACGGATCGGAACCAAGCTGAATCGAGCCGATTTGGTAGCCGGCCGTCAATCGCTGATCCTGCCCTGTTTGGGTCGAACCGAAGAAGACGTTCGTGAATCAAGTGACGGAAAACCGGCACGCAAACAATTCACCAGCACCGAGAATTCCATGGGCGTGGTTCAGTCGTCGCAAGGCAAATTGACTCCGGCATCGCCTGACCTGCGAAACGAGGTGGCGATTGTCTGCGAGATGGCCGCCGCCACGCTGGGGGACCGTGCCAAGAATCCATGGCGCGACTGGGCAAACGATTACGACTTGATTCGCGAGGGCATCGCCGCCGTGATCGATGGCTGCGAAAACTACAACGAAAAAGTCCGTCAGCCAGGCGGGTTCTACTTGCCCAACGCGGCTCGCGAGCGACAGTTCAATACCGACACCGGAAAAGCCAATTTCACCGTCAATCCGATTCCGCCCGACACGATCCAACCGGGCCAATTCGCAATGACCACGGTGCGGAGCCACGATCAATTCAACACGACGATCTATGGCAACCACGATCGCTATCGCGGGATCCTGAACGCTCGCCGCGTGGTGATGATGAATGCCGAAGACATGCGAGCAAAGGGATTGCAATCGCGAGACCCCGTCGCGGTGACCAGCCATCACGCCGGAGAGACTCGGACGCTACAAGATTTTCAAGTCGTCGAGTACCCGATTCCGCGTGGCTGTGTGGCGATGTATTACCCCGAAGCCAATCCGTTGATCCCGATGACCAGCACTGATGCTTCGAGCAATTGCCCCTCGTTCAAACACACCGCCGTAACGATCGAGCGGTGCTAGAGCCAATGCCCTCGCTCCGTTCCATCGGGTTGTCAACGCGGATGAACTGAGCCGACGGCGCTAGTCGTGGACCTTTTAACGCCGATTTCACCATGCCCGCGGCTAATGCCGTCGGCTCATAAGAACAGCCTGGACTTAAGGCGTTTGGTACTAAAACTTGTAGCGACAAGCATCAGTTACCTCTCCCAAAATTCATTTTGGGAGAGGTCGGACAGGCCCCTCACAAGGGCCGCATCCGGGTGAGGGCCGACCGCGCACGTTGCGTGCCCCCCCCGGCTCCCGCCTGCTTCAGCGCCCTCAGTGCCGCATTACTCAAAGCGGTCCGTTACAACGCATGAGGTGTCATCGATGCATCAAAGATGCTTTGCACGGCACGAGCGAGTGCCTCGTCAAATTCGTGCTGCGTTTGGTCGGCTCGCAAATCTTGCAGCAGGGCTCGAGAGAAACTGGCCACCACGTGAGCCTGCTTTCTCAACCGTTTATCCGCTTCCTCACGACTGTAACCTCCTGAGAGTGCGACGACTTTGACGACAGCAGGATGCTCGACGCAGTTTAGATACAGGTTGTCTTTCTCGGGAAGCGTTAGTTTCAACATCACCAACGTCTTGCCATCGAGCCGGTCGAGCTGATTGATCAACGCGGCGCTGAGAAGATCTTCCGCCGCTGCTTTTTCTTCGCTGTGAATGTCGACTTCCGGTTCAATGATGGGCACGAATCCTGCCGCCGCAATTTTCTTGCCGTACTCGAATTGTTGCTCTACGATCGCATCCACTCCGGATTCGTTGGCGGTATGAATCACCGATCGCATTTTGGTGCCAAACACCGGTTGCTGTTTAGCAAGCTCGAGTTTGGCATCGAGCTTCGGCATCGGCTTCATCAGCTGAACGCCGTCGCTCTGTTCGGCAAGCCCTTCGTCGACCTTCAGAAACGGCACAATTTGTTTGACATTCCAGAGATAGTCGCCTGTGGGACGTCCCTCGACTTGTCGCCGCAGGGTGTCTTCAAACAAGATCGCTCCGATGATGCGATCCTTCGTTAGACTATCACTCGTCAAAATCCGAGTTCGCATCTGATGCACGATCGCAAACATTTCTTCATCGTTGCTCCACGCGGACTCATCGATCCCGTATTGCCCGAGTGCCTTGGGTGTGCTGCCGCCGCTTTGGTCCAGTGCTGCAATGAAACCAGGGCGTGTGCGGATGACGTGCAATTGTTGTTCAAAGGGGCTCATGGAAGCGTCTCGTAGTTCTTGTGATCGAGAATTTAAGTGGATCGCCCATCGACGCACAGGAGCACGTGGATGAGCATGCGTTGTTTGAGAGACAATTCGCTCGGTTTTCTATCGAGCATATGACGCGCCAAACGGCACTCTCCAGCGATGCCTGCGAGAGCCACCGGAGGCAGCTCGAATGCAAAGAACCGCATATTGGGCTACAAGGGAATCCTTGGAACGACGAAAATCCAGCTAAGAATTTTCGCCCTGCCCCCCGTTTTGCGTCAGCGGATTCATGCAAGGCGTGCGGCAGGGGACAGTTCGTTGACTTGCCATGACCACTATCCGAAAAACCTAGACGATCGAGTTCGCCGGAAATGAATCGCACTAAACCCCGTATCTTCACGTCACGAACGCTGAAACGGTACTGTCGTGACCTCGCGGCGATCGAACCGGTGTTTGGTCAGATCATCGATCGCCATGGTTACCCGCCGATGTGGCGACGCGACCCCGGCTTTGAGACGCTCGCCCGCATCATCTTGGAACAACAAGTCAGTTTGGCGTCGGCACAGACCACGTTCACGCGTTTGACCGCGCAACTAGGCAGCGTCACACCAAAAGCAATCCAAAAGGCCGAGGATGATGTGTTGCGTGGATGCGGCGTCAGTCGTCAAAAAGCACGCTACTTGCGTGAGTTGGCCAGTGCGGTGCAAAGCAAAACGTTGGTGTTGGATGCGTTGCCGATGATGCCCGACGACGAAGTTCGCGCGGCATTGACGGCCGTCATCGGCATCGGCCACTGGAGTGCGTCGGTGTACTTGATGTTGGCACTGAACCGCACCGATCTGTTCCCGCTTGGCGACGTGGCGTTGGTCAACAGCATGCTGCACGAATTCGCGTTGCAAACCGCATCCGACAACAAACGCACACTGCCACCCTCTGCCGACGTGACGCAACTCGAAGCGAGGGTCCAACAGTGGTCCCCCAACCGCACGATCGCCGCGTACATGTTGTGGCACGCGTACATCCAGCGAAAAGGGATCACAGTGTTTGCCTGAGTTTTGCGGCGTGACGCTTTAGGTGGGCGAATTAGACAAACGGCGAGTTTGTCAGGCAAAAAAAAATCGCCAACGTTTTAGCGTCGGCGATTGGTTGATTTATCGTGATTGCATTGCGGCTTATTCGAGGATCATGTCGTCGACGGTTTGACCGCCGGGGATCATCGGCAACACGTGTTCTTGATACGGCACTTGAACGTCCAACAAGTAAGGTCCTTTGTGCTCGATCATCTCACGAAGTGCTCCTTCGAGGTCCGCTTTCTTGCGAATCGTTGCAGCACCACAGCCGTAGCCTTGAGCGATTTTGACGAAGTCGGGATAGCGTTCTTCGGCGTAACTGAATCGATCCGCACTGCTGTTTCCGGCAGCCTCTTCGTGGTGAATCGGGCCTAGGTAGGTATGGGCTCGGTTGCGATCCATGAAACGGTCTTCCCACTGAACCACCATCCCAAGGTGCTGGTTGTTCAACAGCAACACCTTCACTGGCAATTCTTCACAGAAACAAGTCGCCAGTTCTTGGATGTTCATTTGGAAGCTGCCGTCCCCATCGATGTCGACGACCAACGAATTCGGGTGAGCCGCTTGGACGCCCATCGCCGCGGGCAGACCAAAGCCCATCGTGCCGAGTCCGCTGCTGCTGTGCCAAGTCCGAGGGCGACGGAATTGATAGAACTGAGCCGCCCACATCTGGTGCTGGCCAACGCCGACGGTGATGTAGGTATCCATTTCCGCTGTGATATCGCTGAGCGTCTTGATGGCGTGTTGCTGCAGAATGCCATCGAAGTTCTCGTCGTACTTAAACGGATACTTCGCCTTCAATTCATCACAGTGTTTCTGCCACGCTGCGATCTCTGGCTTTTGAACAACCTTGTTCAATTCGGTCAGCACTTGCTTCACATCGCCACGCACAGGGATATGAGCTTGTTTGTTTTTGTTCAGTTCCGATCCGTCGATGTCGACGTGGATGATCTTGGCGTCTTTAGCAAACGCTTCGACTTTGCCCGTCACGCGGTCATCAAAGCGAACGCCCAGCGCGATCAGCAAATCACAATCGCGAACGGCGTAGTTGGCGTAGGCGGCTCCGTGCATCCCCAGCCATGACATCGAGTGCTCTTGTTCAGGCGGGATCGTGCCAATCCCCATCACGGTTGTGGTCACAGGAATGCCGGTCTTTTTCACGAATTCGCGAAGCTCTTCGCTGGCACTGCCGATCACCACACCGCCACCGGCGTAGATCATCGGACGGCGAGCCAGTTTGATTGCAGCGGCGATTTGACGGATCGTTTCGCTTGGAACCGGCGTTGGCGTTGGATCGTATCCAGGCAGATCCATTTCGGGATCCATGTCGATCTCGGAGGTACCGAGCTGGATGTCTTTGGGCATATCGATCAAAACGGGCCCCGGCCGACCGCTGGTCGCGATATAAAAGGCCTCTTTTACGATCCGTGGCAGATCGGCCAAATCGGTGACCAAGTAATGATGCTTGGTGATCCCGCGGCAAATTTCGACCATCGGCGTCTCTTGGAACGCGTCGGACCCAATCGCCCCGGTCGGAACTTGACCGGTGATACAGAGCATCGGAATGCTATCAAGCTTTGCGTCAGCAATGGCGGTGACAAGATTGGTTGCCCCTGGGCCACTGGTCGCCATCACCACACCGACTTTGCCCGTACTGCGTGCATAGCCTTGAGCCGCGAACGCGCCCCCTTGCTCGTGACGCGGCAGAATTGTGCGGATTGAATCGCCGAAACGGGTCAACGCTTGATGCAGCGGCATGCTGCAACCGCCGGGATAAGCAAACAGCACTTCGACGCCATGATCCACTAGCGATTTGACCAGGATATCGGCTCCGGTCATGACTTTGGATTCAGTGGGGGCGGCTTTTGCAGTACTCATCAGTTACGTCAACACAAGAAAGGAAAGGAAACGTTCAGTCAGTCGTTGGGGGAACAATGGTTCGTAGATTAAGTGCTCAATCCGGCTTTGCGGGTTCACTCTGCAAGCGGATTTGCTGCGGCTTTTTGCTGTGTCGCGTCCCAAACAGCACCCCCTGACCAGACGAGACCTGACAATCTCGAAGAGGGGGCTTAAAAAACTGGCGTTTACGCGGACGGCCGAAACTCCGAACCTACGCATCTAAATTAAGTTCGTGCCCCAACTTAGGCAATGGTTAAATCGGTCGGTGTTGATGACTAGTTGGCTCAATCTAGCAGTCGTAGCGGTCGGCGGAGCGATAGGATCTATCGCCCGTTACGGGATTACGCTCGCAATGACGGCCGTCCCCGGCGGCAGTTCGATGCTAGGGACCACGGTCGCTAATGTTGCCGGATGCGCCGCAATGGGGGCCTTAGCGGAATACAGCCTCCTTAATGACCATTTCCCCCCAAGATTGCTGTTGGGGCTGCGAGTTGGATTTTTGGGGGCGTTCACCACGTTTTCGACCTTTACTGCGGAATCGATGCTGTTGGCAGGAGAACAACGATGGCCAGCTGCGGTTTTTTATGTTGCCGCAAATTTGTTTCTCGGATGGGCAGCCCTCTATTTGATGGCAAACCTCGTAAAAGGATGGTTGGCATGAATGGGTGGACATTGCTGCTGAATTTTCAACCCACGGCCCGACACACGCCGCGGCAAGCACAGCTGACGCTTCGCATCGGTCTCGCTGCGGCAATGGTGTACATCACCACAGTCGTTTGTGGATCGCTGCGGGCCCAAGCTCCGCTCGAACCGACCGCCGCCTATACCCAAACCGAAGCGCTTCGCGAAGACGCGGCACTTCGATCGATCGCGTTTTCAAACGATGGGCAAACCGCGATCGCCGTGGGCGACCATGGCGTCATCCTGCGATCGGACGATGGAGGCCAATCTTGGCAACAACAACCGAGCCCTGCGGAGTGCTCGCTCGCCGATGTGATTTGGATCAACCACAAGAACGTCGTTGCCGTCGGCGGCCAATACGACCGAATCACCTCGCTCAGCCGCGGCGTCACGCTGTGGTCCGACGATGCCGGCGTGAGCTGGCGACGTGGGGCAGACAACGAATTACCACGACTCGGCCGACTCGCGCGACGAGCCCAAGACAACGCGATCATCGCCACGGGCGATTGGTCGGCGATCGCGGAATCACGCGAATTCGAGAGCCACGATGCAGGCCGCAGTTGGAGCAGCACCGGTGAATTGGAGGGAATTCCCGCCATCCAAGCCGAATCGAAATCGACCGTTCGCTTGGCGTGGGTCGAAGCGACCCAATCCGCAATGGTTGTTCGCGATGTCGTGGAAAAGAACGCAAACGAACTCTATGCCGTCGGCGATCACGGTGTGATCGTCCGTGGGGACCGTGCTAGCGGACAATGGCAAGCGATCCGCGGCGAGCATCGTCATGCATCGATCCTGGTCATCGCCAAAGACCCTTCGTCGTTGGCGTGGCCCTTGGTCGGATCGGAAACCCTCGAGTCGCATCAACGTGTGGCCATCGTGTTGCAGCAGCCTGCAACGGTCGGTCACAGCACCGCTCTCGCTCAGCAGAGGCTCGATCGCACTCGCCAAGCGGCGATGGCGTTGGGGGCAACATCGGTGGACACGATCGACCCGGCCGAAGCGATCGAGACCGAAGCACGCAATTGGCTTGCCATTCACCGTCCCGCCGTGGTCGTGATTGACGAAGCCCTCGATCCACAAACCGCTTCGGCGTTTTCGCAAACCGCCATCGCTAACGGCGGCTCTCGCGTCGTGCGTTACGGTCTTGATGCGGCGGGCGACAGCACGCTACACCGCAACGCGATGCTGCCCTTTGCCGGCGTGTTGGCCGGTGACATCTGGGACGACGCTCTGCAAATCGCATCCCCTGCGACCGTGGCAAAGGAAACGGTATCGCTTCGCGTGATGTACGATGCATCGGGAAATCCCCCGCGAGGCGAATCGGTCACGACCGGATTATCACTTTCAAAACACCAGCGTTTGGCGGCCAAGTTAACCAAAGCAAACCGCCGTCAATTGCAAGTCGTGCAAGCGCGTTTGAGCGAGTCGAAACGAGTCGAACAAATCATCCACTCCAGTACCACGGTCGATTTTTTCGAACGTGGCATCAAAACACTGCTCAATCAAACCGCTGCCCGCGATCAGCTTCGTTTGACTTGGAACCTGTATCGCCGGATTGCAGCGCTTGATGCCAACGAGTTCCCTAACGCGATTCCGTATACAGAGGTTGTATTGGCCGAATCGGCCGAACGCTTTGCCGATCACTCGTTCGGAAAATGGTCCGCATTACGATTGGCGGCGATCAAAAACAGCTCGGAATGGCAAACGCTGCATGCATCGGTTTCGCGTAGCTTGACGCTGGCGTCCAACACGGCACCGCCAGCGGCTCAACCGACGGCGGTCTCGCCGTTTCAAATCGAAACACCGCAAAGTGGGGTGATGCAAGCATCGGCCGTTTCACCGCTCCGCGTGCCCGAGGCGACCACGATTCAAGTTGGCAATAAGCGGGTACAGCAAACTCAAGCCGAGGTCGATTTGGCATGGGAATTTCATCCGTTGGTCTTGATCGCCGGCGAAGCCGCACGTCAACGCGGCGATAGCGAACAACTTGAATTGATGGGTCAAGCGTCAGGAAACTACCGCCGTCTGCTGGCCAGCCAATCGCCCAACCCTTGGACCCGGCTGATCGCCGTAGGCAGCAATCGTGATGACCACGACTCCATTGCAAGTAGCGATAGCCATGTGGTTGCCATCCCGGCTGAGGGACGTCCCAAATTGGATGGGATCAACGACGATGCGTGCTGGAGATTGTCCTCGGCGAATCAGCCCACTGCGAACTGGGCGTCTGCGAATCAGGCCAACGCGGCGAACGACACGGGCGTTTCTCGCATCCAAATCGCCTACGATGACGACTACGTTTACTTCTTTGTTCGCTGCGGGCGATCCGCGTTTCGACACGACCCGACGACCAAACCGACCAACAAGAACCGTGACTACGACCTGAGCCATTCCGACCGGCTGTGGATTTCCATCGACACCGACCAAGACCTGATGACGGCCTATCAATTACAGGTCACCCCTTCGGGCAAAACCCGCGACAGCATCGACGGGCAACCGGGATGGCAACCCACGTGGTACGTGGCGGTCCAGGATACGGCAGAAAGCCTCGATTTTGAGCTGGCCGTTTTGCGACGCGATTTGACGGAATTGCCGCTGCAAGCCGGTCAGTCATGGTTCGTTAGTGCTGCGGTGGTCGCTGCCGATGCCGAGACGTCGCTGCCCCCCATTCCTGATCCGACACTATGGAAACGCACCACGTTTCGCTAGTCTGTGCTATTCCAAAGAAACGCTGAATCACTAACGCGATGAGTCACTTGCAAGACACGGAATCGAACCAGCACGAAGTGCACGCCGGGCATGAACTGGAAACCGGTGTGCTTGCGCGAGTGAGAGAATGGATCGACATTTTCCCATGGCTGCGATTGTTGCGAACGCTGCGAATGGCAGGTTCGCCCACGATGATCTTGATGGCACTGCTGACGCTTGCGATTTGGTCCCCTGTGTACCACGTGATTGTTGGCGAAGTCGCAGCCCCGAGCGAGTCCACCGCAACGTCATTGCAACCTTCGTGGCCGTCGGCGTGGGTGAACGAAGCATTGTGGGCCAGCGGATGGCATCGTGGCAGCAACGGGCTTCGCGCCGTCGGCGGGCTGCTCTGGACACTGTTTGCGTGGTCGTTTGCCTCGTTGGTATTTGTCCGCCAAGGAGGCTTGTTGACCGCGGGGCGTCCGATGATTCGATTCGGTACCATGGGCAAATCGCTGCTGTCACGATTCGTTGCCGCTTGGATTGCGGGAATCGTACCGCTGTTGTGCGTTGCCGCATTGGCGGGGATGCTTTGGGCACTCGGTTGGATCGCCGCATGGTTACCGGAGTGGGGAATCATTCAGTTTCCCCTCGCAGTATTGATCACACTGTTGGCGATCCCCTGCGGCATCTTGGCGTTTGGTGGGCTCGTCGCAATCGCGTTTGCTTGGGCTGCGATCGCAAACGAACGAGATCCCGATGCGCTGGATGCACTCAGTCGCGGGTACGAGTACCTGTACCGCCGCCCTGTTCACGTGATCCTCTACGGGCTCGTTTCGCTGGCCCTGCTTTGGATCGTGCTGCTTTTGATTGGCGGAGTCGCCGGGGCCGCTGCAGAGATCGCGATGGTCGTGTTGGACGGGGCCGCAGCTCCCGCCATGACTCGCGTGTTTGTGTTGCAAATCATTTCACTCATCCCCATGGCGACCGCGTTCGCGTTCGCATGGGGATTGATTGGCGGCGTCTATCTGTTGGTCCGCTTTGACGCGGGCGGTCAACAGGTCGAAGACCTGTGGATCCCGACGCCCCCTGCGGCTGCTCCGCTGCCAACACTGCCGACTTGATGCCGCCGAAGTAACTTTGCCGAATTATTGGTGGAACTTGAGCGGCGAGACATGAACCTCGGGAAGCAGCTCGGCTGCCTCCGCCTCGATCTCTGCCTGCCGTGCCGCGGCTTCGCTCTGGGCATCGGATGGTGAACCGTCACGCTTGGCGACCACCACCTCTGGGAATCCAACCGGGTCATCGGTGGCTCGTCCCACGGCGGCCGATCCGATCGGATCCGCGGAAAACATTTCGTCCCATCCGTTGACTTGCTCCGGTAACATCAACTGCGGCGACGCAGCCGCTTGCTGCAGCGGAGCCGACGGCGACTCGTCCGAGCTGATTTTTACCGGAGGCTTGCCGACGACCACTTGCGGGTAGCTTTCGATGGGGCCGGTCCCCGCTGGATCGGCGATCCAACTTGGGCGATACGGCTGCGACACCACCGGTGCAAACGGCGCGGATGAAACCGCCGCTTGATCATCCGACTTGGGTTTCGCCGCAGGTGGTGCAGGCGGTGCTTGCTGTGTCGGTACCGCATCGACGTCACCTGCAGGGGCCGCCTCGGTCGGCTTCGACGAGGCTGGCGCCGATTGAACTGGCTTCGGTTTGGCTGGCTCTGATTTGGCTGGCTCAACGTCAGCGGGCCGCGGCGGCGATGGCAACTCCGACCCCACGTCCTCGGCTTCGCTGGCCGTCGAAGGAATCATTTCGAACGATTGCAGCGATGCGTCCAGCGTGGTTTCCAATCCCAGTGCCGATCGGTCGATCGTGCCGGTGGCGAAACGCCATTCGGCTTGGGCTTGTTGGTAAGCGTAGATCGCTTGGATCGAAGCTCGTTGGGCATCGACCAGCGTTTGGTCATTGCGAAGCAACAAGTCGATGGTCGCCTTGTTCGTGTCGTACAACTGGCGGCGTCCGTCGCTCTGAGCGGTCGCCGCAGCGACACGAGCTTCGGCGATCTGCAGCGATTCATGCAGCAACTCGATATCGACGGCGGCCGCATTGACTTCGGCATAGATATCGCGGCGAATTGCATCGAGCTGTGATTGTTGTGCCGCGAGTTGGCGACATGCTTGACGAGCTCGTGCGTAGGCAGCCCGCTGGCCCACGGATTGCCGGAACTCGAATCCAACAAACCAATCTTGATAATTACCGTCAAACGCGGTTTCGAGGGCGTCATCCAGATTGTTTTCCAATCCGTTTTGGGTGTAACCGAAATTGGCGCGAATATCGGGTCGCAACAAGTCACGAGCTTGCAAAATCTGCAACCTCGCCGCTCGCACCAGCGTCCGCTGTGCTTCCACCTCGGGCCGGAATCCCGACTGGACCATGCCTTCATCGAAGTGCAACGAAAGATCCATTTGCGGCTGGTCGGTGGGCACCAATCGGATCGTACGACCGCGGTAATCGCCCATCAGACGCAACAGTTCGACTGCGGCCAAATCAGCACTCCGTCGCAGTTCGATCTCGGTCAAGCGAGCGGTTTGATACAGTTCGTCTGCCTGAGCCACATCGACAATCGTGGATTCGCGTTGTTCCAGCCGTGCTCGTTCGCTTTCGACCAGGTCTTTGAACCGCGCGGTCGATTCCTGTGCGACTTGATACTCGGCGTACAACCCCGCGTACTGCCAATAAGCGACCTCGACATCGCGGAACGCCGTGTTGATTTCAGCACGCAGTTCCGCACTGAGTGACATGTAGGCGTAGCGAGCCAATTGGATCGGGGATTCGTTGATGACACGTCGACGCCCCTGAGCCAGTTGTTGGCTGAAGCGGAAATTCAAGTCCGCGTCCCAGGCTGGGTTGACCAAGACGTCCGACCCGACGGGCGACAAGAAGTTGTAACCGCTGTCGTACCCCAACAAGAACTCACCCCCGGTGCGAGTTCGCTTGCTATAGGACAACATGTTTCCGGTAAGCGAACGAAGATAGTCGGTTTGCAAATCGCGAGTGGGAAGACCAAAGGTCGCAACCGAGTTACTGAGTTGCCGGTCCAGTTTTCCACCTTCGATATCGACGCCGACGACCCCGTCGAAAAAGGCGTCCGCAATCGTCACATCCTCTGCGACTGCGGCTAGCGCATTGGACAAGCTATCCAGTTCGGGATTGGAATCGATCACTCGAGCTCGCGCTTCGGCAAGCGACAGATAGACGACTGGCCGCGAATCCACTACCGAGTTGCCACCCATGGCCGCGGATGCAGCAAACGCCTGGACCGATTCGGGTTGGCTCGAATAGGGGCCTCGGTTTTCGGTTTCGTCGGCAAACGTCGTCTTTTGGACCGTTCCGTGAATCCGGCTGGCAGTAAAAAACGGCGAGCCAGGGTTGCCTGCGAAAACAGGAGCGAGGTTACCGCCTCCGGTCGTAGCAATCAGCACCCCAAGCAGAACACGGCGCCAACGGGTCGATCGCGATGCAGATGCGTTTCGGGAAATGGTTTCGGTGCGGTTGTGCGATTTTTTAGTCATCTGCCAATCCATCGGCTACAGGGTGGGGAGGTGAGGCTCGCGTGAGAAAATCGCGACGCGGGGCTATTCTGGCCCTGTGCACGTCCCACACGCGTCGAGATGCGTCGGTATTCATTGCGAACACGACTGACACCTCGGTTGGCTACCACTCCACTTCGGCGGATCGATTGGCAAATCTCGATTCGTTGCCCCGAAATTAGCACGACCCGCCCCCCCACCGGCTCGAACATCGCTACAACCTGTCTAACCCGACTGGGCAGGGGGTCCGTCTGGCCCGTGATTGCCGGATTTGCCGGTCACCGACGTGGGCTTTTCCGCGGTGACTGCCTGATAGAAATCGGGACAGCGATCTTCGAAACGGTCGATCACATGGGCTCCCGGCGTTCGCTCGATCCGCTTGTTGCGAGCCTCGGCCAAATTGACGTCGGCATACAAGATCTCGGGCTGATCCGTTTCGCTCTGGGCCAAAATGACTCCGTCGGGGCCGCAAATCGAACTCAATCCGCAAAATTTAAAGCCTCCTTCGCTGCCGACCCGGTTGGCGGCGACGAAGAACAAATGATTCTCCATGCTACGTGCCGGAGGAACAATTTCGGCGGTTCGGTACGCCGTTACCGGCCAATTCGTCCCCAACGCAATGATGTCCGCTCCGCCCAACGCGAGCACCCGCATCGGTTCGGGAAACGAGCTGTCATAGCAAATCGCCATGCCCACGCGTGCGTCTCCGGCCTGTAGCGGTTGATAAGGAATGTCGCCGCGGTCGACATAGCGATCGACTCCCAAGGCAGGCAAATGGACTTTGCGATAGCGTCCGACCACCCCGCTCGGGCCGACCAAGGCGGCCGCGTTGAACAATTGATCGCCGCTTTTTTCCAAAAATCCAAACGTCAGATGCAAATCATAGGTCGCCGCCAAGTTGGCGATGTCGATAAACACCTCGTCGTCAATCGACACGGCATGCTGCCACGCATCTTGCCGGCTCTGATACGCATAGCCGCACAACATGCACTCGGGCATGACAACCAATTTCGCTTGCATTTTGCCCGCAGCATGAATGTGCTCGGCAATCCGTTTGCGATTTTCGGCGACGTTGGCAAAGGTGACATCCGATTGGACGCATGCGATTAGCATCGCGAAACACTCGTAGATGAAAAGAAGGTGAGGAAACCGTTAGCGTATCGCAGCAGCGGTGCCCCTCGTAGACCGTTGCATTGACAACTCTCTTCTTCAACGTCCAAACTTTGTGCGTTGACGCGAACTCGAACGCTCTCTTGAAAAGACGATCCCTAGATGAACGCCACGACTGAAAACGCAAAATTTGACTACGACCTATTCGTAATCGGCTCAGGCCCTGGTGGCGAGGGGGCCGCGATGCAGGCCGTCAAAGGCGGGATGCGAGTCGCCGTCGCCGAACGATACACCCAAATCGGGGGCGGATGCACCCATTGGGGAACGATTCCAAGCAAGGCACTGCGGTACGCCATCACCTCGACAATGAAAACGCTCCGCAACCCCACCTTTCAAGAGCTGGGCGTCCATTTTAGCCCCTCGCTCCAGCAGCTTAAACGTGGCACCCAGACGATTATCGGCAAGCAAGTCACGATGCGGCAATCGTTTTACGAACGTAACGGAGTCCCCGTATTCCAAGGCACCGCTCGTTTTATTGATTCGCAGACGATTTCGATCGATGGCGACAAACCGATTCGCGCCAAACACTTTGTGATCGCCACCGGGTCGCGTCCGTTTCGTCCCAGTGATGTCGATTTCACGCATCCTCGCATCTACGACAGCGACACCATCCTCGACATGTCTCACAAACCGACCACGTTCTGCGTCTACGGGGCGGGCGTGATCGGAACCGAATACGCTTCGATGTTTCGCAACCTGGGGATCAAAGTCAATTTGATCAACACTCGCGAAAAACTGCTCGAGTTCCTTGACGACGAGATCATTGACGCGCTCTCGTATCACCTTCGCGACCAAGGCGTAATCATCCGCCACAATGAAACGATGGAGCGTGTCGAACCGACCGACGACGGAGTGATCTTGCATCTGCAAAGCGGCAAACAGATCAAAACCGACGCCTTCCTGTGGGCTAATGGACGAACCGGAAATACCGATGACCTGGGGCTCGAAAACATTCCCATCGAAGCGAACAATCGCGGCCAGTTGATCGTCGACGAACAATTCCAAACCGTGGTGCCTCATATTTACGCCGTCGGCGATGTGATCGGCTACCCATCGCTGGCCAGCGCCGCGTACACGCAAGGCCGCGCCGCCGCGATGCACATGCTCGGCCGCAAAGACGGCAATCTGCGGGTCAACGACATTCCCACCGGGATCTACACCAGCCCCGAGATCAGTTCGGTGGGCAAGACCGAGCGTGAATTGACCGCTGCCTGCGTTCCTTACGAAGTCGGACACAGCCTGTTCCGCTCGCTCGCCCGCGCTCAGATCACCGGTGAAACGACCGGCATGCTAAAGCTACTGTTTCATCGCGATACACTGGAGATCTTGGGCGTGCATTGTTTTGGTGCCAACGCATCGGAAATCGTGCACATCGGTCAAGCGATCATGAATCAACCCGCCGGCCATAACACGGTCGAGTACTTCGTCGAAACGACGTTCAACTACCCGACGATGGCCGAAGCCTACCGCGTCGCCGCGCTGAACGGCATGAACCGCTTGTTCTAAGGAACATGCCGCGTGTTCGTTTTTCCAGCGGATCACGGTCTTCGGCGGCGGACAGTTTACTTCGATCGCCATCTAAAGCTTTGCTCAGGCCTATAATGGATCGCCTCTTTCTTCACTGTCTGTTTCTGGGGACAAAACCACGATGTTTTTGCGATATTTTGATCGATTCCGGATTTTCTCGATGATCGCAGCCTGTTTTGCAGGGATCTCGTCGACGCATGCGGTGGCCGACGATTGGCCAGGCTGGATGGGACCTTCCCGAGATGGAATCTATCGCGAAACAGGAATCATTGACGCGGTGCCCGACAGCGGATTGACGGTGAAGTGGCGGACCCCGATCGCGGGCGGCTATGCGGGACCCGCGGTCGCCGACGGTCGTGTGTTCGTTTTCGACTACAAGAAAACTGCAGGCGAAGCGTTCAATGACGCTGGCAAGCGAGCCAATTTGAAGGGGCAAGAACGGTTGACCGCACTGGACGCCGAAACCGGCAAACCGCTGTGGCAACACGCCTACGATTGTCCTTACAGCATCTCGTATCCTGCGGGCCCACGATGCACACCCACCGTTGACGGTGACCTCGTCTACATCCTGGGCAGCGAAGGCGACCTGCGGGCGTTGCGAGTCGCCGACGGTGAAGTCGTTTGGAAGCGCAACTTGCCAAAGGACCTTGGCGCCGAGGTTCCGATTTGGGGATTCGCGGCTCATCCATTGATCGATGGCGATACGCTGTACACGATGGTCGGCGGCCAGGGGCAGAGCATCGTTGCGTTTGATAAGTTGACCGGCGATGTCAAATGGAAGGCAATCGATGATAGTGCCGGCTACTGCACCCCGTCGATCATCCAGCATGGCGGCGCACGCCAATTGATCGTCTATCACCCCACTGCGGTGACCAGCCTGAATCCGGCTACCGGTAGCCAATACTGGAGCATCCCGATCACGCCTTCGTTTGAAATGTCGATCGCACGTCCGATGGTCGACGGCAACTTGATGTACGCCAGCGGCATTCGTAGCGAGTCGCTGATGATTCAATTGGAAAACGACCGTCCGGCCGCCAAAGAACTTTGGCGAGGCGAACCGAAAGAGGCGGTGCACAGCGCCAACGCGACACCGATCTTTACCGGCGGCGTCGTTTACGGAACCGATTGTGTCGTGGGGCAGTTGATCGCCGTGGATGCTAAAGATGGCTCGCGATTGTGGGAGACTTTCGAAGCAACCAAGCCCGACGAAAAGCGATTCATCAAGCACGGTACCGCATTCCTGACTCGCCTAGCCGATTCCGATCGCTATTTGATCTTCAGCGAAACCGGCGACCTGCAAATGGCCAAACTGACCCCGGATGGCTACGAAGACTTGGGACGTTTTCATGTGCTCGAGCCGACCGGCGAAGCTTTCGGTCGACCGGTCGTGTGGAGCCACCCGGCGTACGCAGGTCAAACCGCGTTCGCTCGCAACGACAAAGAAGTCGTCGCGGTGGACTTGGCCAAGTAGGCAACTTTGCGTCTTGCGTCCACGCACGACGGCCCCCGACGCTTTGGCTGGGACAAAGCACAAAGCGGACTCAAAAGGCGTTGCCGCTCAACTTTCTGAATCGTCTTGGTACGCGCCTGCCGAATAGGTCAGCTCGTAGCTGTGCGAATAGATCTCGATCAAGTTTCCAAAGGGGTCTTCGCAGTAAACCATTCGGTATGGCTTTTCGCCCGGATAATACTCGCGAATCGGCATCCGTTGCTTGCCGCCGTTTTGCACGATCTTCTTCGCCAGCCCCTCCACGTCAGGGTCCTGGACGCAAAAGTGGAACACGCCTGTTTTCCAATATTCAAAATTGTTCTCAGGCTTTTCCGCATTCTCGAATTCGAACAATTCAATGCCGACGCGATCACCGGTAGCCAAATGAGCAATTCGAAATCGCCCCCAGCCTTTGCCAAACACGTCGTCACACATCACCCCGATCGCGGAATCATCCGAGACGATTTCGGTGGGAGGCATGATGACGTACCACCCCAATGTTTTCGTATAGAATTCGACCGCTTGCTCTAAATCGGTCACCGAGATGCCGATATGCGAAAAAGTTCGTGGGTAGGTCATCTCATTCTTCTCTTTTGGTTTATGGGGATGGTAAAGCCATCATTGGCTGGGCAGCAAACGGATCGTCGAAGACAAAATTAGACGTCGACCGCTGTTCATCGCCACGAAGCTCCGCTTCCGTTTTAATACCGGGGATTAAGCGTCATCTTACCCGATTCAATCGCAATCGCTGCGATCAATAGGGTGCTTCCGGCGAACTTCATGAACTTGGCGTGATCAATCGCAGCGACACTTGATTCGACGTATCAATGCCGATTGCCCATCGGCGACCGCCAGAAGTTATGATAGAGGCCTCTCCCCGACCACGATCGTCTCTCTGCCCACCTCGCCTTTCCCGCCTACATGGAAACATCCATGCGTTCTCACCTTCCGAAGGCCCGTTTGTTTCCGAAGGCCCGTTTGTCTTGGCAAACAAGTGGCTTGCGACCCCGGTTCGCCTTGACGTTCATCATCGCAAGCTTGGCTCCATTTTCCGCCGCTCAAGAAACCGATCACGCGGTGATCCAAGCGGAGATCAATGTGGCAGGCAACGAGCAAGTCGCCGAGATCATCCGCACTCGCCCGGGACGCGGGGTGATGCGTGACGACTCGCTGCCCACCCCCGTCGACGAAGCGTTGACCACGTTCGATGTTTTGGACGGATTCAAAATCGAAGCGGTCGCTGCCGAACCGGTCGTCTCGCAGCCGCTGTTTTTGTCGTGGGATTCTCGCGGCCGGATGTGGGTCGTCCAGTACCGGCAATATCAATTTCCTGCGGGATTGAAAATCGTTCGCTATGACCAGCACTTGCGTGCGGTGTTTGACCGTGTACCGGAACCGCCTCCGCATGGCACGCCCGGTGCCGACAAGATCACCGTCTTCGAAGACACCAACGGAGACGGCGTCTACGACACGCACAAAGACGTGTTCGACGGACTGAACATTGCTTCGGCCGTCCAAGTCGGACACGGCGGAATCTGGGTTTTGAATCCCCCCTACTTGTTGTTCTATCCCGATGCCGATGGCGACGACGTGCCGGACGCCGAACCTGAAGTCCACCTCAGCGGATTTGGATTACAAGACACCCACTCGGTCGCCAACAGCATGATGTGGGGGCCGGACGGTTGGCTGTACGGTTGTAACGGCAGCACCACGGTCGGCGACGTCAGTTCCGCAGTGACCAAGGGCGTTCGATTTCAAGGCCAATGCGTTTGGCGGTACCATCCCGACAGCAAAGCGTTTGAAATCTATGCCGAAGGGGGTGGCAATAACTTCAGTCTCGATATTGATTCCAAAGGCCGAGTGTTCACCGGCACCAACGGTGGCAACACTCGTGGCTACTATTTTCCCCAAGGCAGCTATAGCGAAAAGAACTGGGGTAAACACGGACCGCTGACCAATCCTTATGCCTTTGGATATTTCACCGCGATGAAGTTCGAAGGAGACGGACGACGGTTCCCGCAAGCCTTCTGTATCTACGAAGGAGGGCTGTTCCCGAAGGATTTTAGCAAAAACATCATTGCTCCGAATTCGCTACACAACTTGGTGTGGCGGAGCAAGCGGATCCCCGACGGATCGACTTACCGAACCGTGGACGAGCCGAATCTGATCGAAACGCCCGACCGTTGGTTTCGCCCCGTGTACGCTGGCGTGGGTCCCGATGGCGCCGTCTACATGGCCGATTGGTACGACAGCCGACTCAGCCACGTCAGCCCGGTGGACGATTGGCACAAGGAAAGCGGACGGGTTTACCGAGTCGTCCCCGAAGGAAAAACGGCCAGCTATCAACAGGGCGATCTCAGCCGCGCCGACAACCAAACGCTGATCAAGCTTTTCTCGCACGAAAACAAATGGGTACGGCAGCGTGCCGTGTTGGAATTGGGCTGGCGTGCAGATGCGTCGGTCGCCGATGCCCTCGTCAAACTTGTCGACGACTCGGCGTCGCTTGAGGCGTTGTGGGCATTGAACCTGCTTGGCAAATTGGACCACGCGTTGGCTACTCGTTGGCTCTCGCACTCCGACGCCGACATTCGTCGCTGGGTCGTGCGTCTGTTGGGCGATCGACACGAAGATCACAATGGACTTGCGGCAATGGCGGCAACTGAGACGGATGTGCAAGTTCGCAGCCAATTGGCGGCGACCGCAAAACGGCTCTCTCCCGATGTGGGACTGAGCATCGTTTCGGCACTGTTGCGACATGACGACGATGCCAACGATCGACACATGCCGCTAATGAATTGGTGGGCGATCGAAGCGCACGCCGATTCATGGCCTGCGATCGAGTCGATGTTCGCCGATGAATCGTTGTGGGGCACGACGATGGTGAAACAAACGATCTTGAAACGGCTCGTCCAGCGTTATGCGTCGGCCGGCGGTGCGGCGGACTTTGAGCATTGCAGTCAATTGATCGCGATGGCGCCGGATGATGCGTCGCGTGGCGAATTGATCCAGGGGATCGATTTGGCGTTCCAAGGCCGTGCGATTCCCAAGTTGCCTGAATCACTCGACAAGGCATTGGCGGACTACAAGGCGTCGATTGGCCAGTCGGATTTGATCCTGTCACTGCGTCGTGGGGACGCCGCAGCGATCGACGAAGCGATCAAACTGCTTTCAAGTCCGCTAGCGGATTTGCCGTTGGCGATCGAGGTGGCGAACGTGTTTGGCGAAGTCCATCACGCGGCGGCCGCGAAGAGTTTACTTGCGTTGGCAACAGGAAGCAGAACGTCCGAACCGGCGCTACAGCGAGTTGCAATCGCCTCGCTTCGCCAATATGACACCGATTCGATTGCAGGCGTCTTATTATCGTCCTTTGGCAACCGGATTTCGGCAGAGCATGGATTGCGGGCCGCCGCGTGCCGGACGCTTGCATCGCGGCCGACGTGGGCGAAACAATTGTTGACGGAATTGACGCAGTGGCGAGTGCAACGCGAGCACATTCCCTACGACGTTGTCCAACAGCTTCGCAGTTACGATGATCCGGAAATCGTCAAACAGGTCGAAGCGGTGTTTGGTCCGATCTCAGCTACCGCGACGCCCGAGCAAATCGAGCAAACCAAACGGCTCCGTGAGATGCTTGCCGCCGAGCCCGGGGATGCGGAAGCGGGCAAGTCGATTTTTACCAAGACGTGCGGTAGTTGTCACCAATTGTTTGGCGAAGGGGGCAAGACGGGACCGCCGCTGGATGGTTACGAACGCGGCAAAATCGGTTTCTGGGTCGATTCGATCGTATTGCCAAACTTAGAGATTCGCGAAGGCTATCAGTCGTACTTAGTACTGACCGACGACGGCCGCGTGATCAACGGGATCATTGCCGAGCAGACGCCGACCACGGTCACGCTGCGAAACGCCGACAATCAAACGACGACAATTCCGCGAGAGGAGATCGAAACGCTCAAGGCATTACCGACCTCGCTGATGCCATCGGATTTACTCAAAGAGATGAGCGACACACAGATCCGCGACCTCTACGCCTACCTCTCGCTCGGAGCCAAGTAGCCAACCATTGCGTCGTTCGCGTCTTGACGCAGAGAGCAACTGCGAGGTCAGCGCAAGTCACCTCTCCCGAGCGCAGCTAGGGAGAGGTCGGACGGGCCCCACAGGCCTCGTCCGGGTGAGGGCCAACCGCGCAACTTAGCGCACTGTGCCCTCAACGTGCTCGGTCGCCCTCACCCGAGCAATCGCTGAAGGCTCTGCTCGACCTCTCCCAAACTCCGTTTGGGAGAGGTGACGACTTGTTGCATGCCGGCTCGTGAAAGCCGCGATAGCGGCGGCAGCAGACGTCTTCTTGCGCATTTTCGCAAAGAGCGACTGTGCAATCTCCGCAAGCTACCTCGCCCGAGCGCAGCTGGGGAGAGGTCGGACGGGCCCCTCAGGCCTCGTCCGGGTGAGGGCCAACCGCGCAACTTAGCGCACTGTCACTTCCCCTTGCTCGGTCGCCCTCACCCGAGCAATCGCTGAAGGCTCTGCTCGACCTCTCCCAAACGGAGTTTGGGAGAGGTGACCACTTGTTGCATGCCGGCTCTTGAAAGCAGCGAAAGCTGCGGCAGCACCTAGCTGCGGGTGCAAACCCGCAGCCGGAGAGCCCCAAACACCGCATAGCCGCGATAGCGGCGGCAGCAGACGTCTTCTTGCGTATTTACGCAAAAAGCGACGGGGCGATCTCAGCAAGCCACCTCGCCCGAGCGCAGCTGGGGAGAGGTCGGACGGGCCCCACAGGACTCGTCCGGGTGAGGGCCAACCGCGCAACTTAGCGCACTGTGACTTCAACTTGCTCGGTCGCCCTCACCCGAGCAATCGCTAAAGGCTCTGCTCTGCCTCTCCCAAACTGCGTTTGAGAGAGGTGACTACTTGAAGAGTTGCCACCGATGATATCGAGACGGCACACCGCTACTGTTCTTGACTGTCAACGCCCCATAACTTGACCAACAGCGACAACATCTCGGGGTCGTGCGACTTTAACTCGTCGCGGGTGAAGGGGAAAAAATCGTTGCGGCTGAAGTAGGCTTCGCTGGTTTCGGCAAAGTACTCTTGCGGCGTGGTCATTGCATACGCACGGTCGCGGCGTTTGTTGCCGTTGGCGTCTTGCCGCTCGACATCATCGTACTTGCCACTCGCCTTGGCTTTCTGGTAGGCCTTCTTCAGCGGCTGATTGTCAAAGCCTCGCTCCAACACGCGGTCGTGGTAGGCGTGGGCCAGTTCATGCAGCGCAAAATTCGGCATCCGCCGCGTCTCGGCCTCGAAAATACGGACGTTAGTGAACTCGACGCCCTTTGCCATTTCCGCGTCTCGGCCGTTTTTGACCAACCAATCTTTACTGGGGTGGTACTCCGCCCGAGGCTGTGTGTTGGGGTATTCGGGCGAAAACCAAAGCGGCACTTTTTGCAGCTCTGCCACCGCAGGCTCGGGCACCACACGAATGATCTCGTCGAGCTGTTTTTCCAGCAGCTCGAGTGCCGTCGCAGTCGCTTGCTTGTTTTGCGATTCCAATTGCTGGTTGACGTGAACCGTCCAACCCGCAATGACCCGTGTTTGGTGAGTTGCACTGCGATCGTTGGCGGCAATCGAGTGGACCATCATTCCGCTGGCCAACCCTACAGCAACGGCGATACTTCGAATCCACACCTGGCAATCAGAACACATGGACATCGGGAAAAGTTCTTCCTAGTACAAAACAGTGAAATGCGAATTGGATACAAGCAGGGGAACCAAAGCGGTGTATCGACATGATCGATCCTGCGGACGCCGTCCGCGGAGGAAACGTTCACAATAGCGCCGACCACTCTGCTTCGCTTCGCCCCCTGCGCGTCAGTATAATCCGCCGAAAGCCTTTGCGACTTTCGTGATGGCTGGCAACGCTTTCGGAATCCTAGTGGGCGTGTCCGGCATGATCATGGCCTTCGTGATCGTGATCATGCTTGATTTCGCCCCGATAGGGTGTTCCGTTGATCGTCACACTCAACTTAGGCGCCGAAGCTTCGTCATCGATATGCCCGACCAATTCGGCATTGGCAAGGGTAAAGCGTGACGATGTGCCGTCGAGATCACCAGCATCGGGATTGGCGGTTAGTTTAAACTGTTCGGGCGATCCGTCATGCACCAAATTGATTGTCACGTCCGTTGCGTCAATGGGAACCGCCTTGGTGGCCGACGAGTCGAGAATATAAACCGTTACCGACTTGGCATCATGAACAATTTCGGCATGAAACTCTTCGTTGCCAAGCTCGACTAACGAACCATGGTGAGGCCCTTCACTGGGGTGGGCATGCACATCGACAGTCGCAGGCGGAAGCCCGTCGGCGGTCACGTCGCTACCAGAAACGCTGTTGTCGGCTTCGGGATGGGTCGCAGCTTTATCGCCACATCCGGTGGTGAAAAGAATCAGCCCAGCGGCAAGCGTTGTAAATTTTGTCTTTCGCATTGCAAAAATCTCTGTAATCAGGGGGGGCAAACAAGGAAACATCTCGCGAGAAAAGATCGCGAAGCGGTACATGATTGGAAAAACCTCGCAATCGAAATTACGAGGCGACTGCGGGGGGATCGTTCGAATTACCCCGCTACGACATCAGTGCGAGTGCTAAACTTCATTCAATTCAATTTCGCTGGCGGTGGCGGTGACCACTCGCTCGGCAGACTTCATACCAAACAACCAAAACAGCGCCGGATGCACAAAGAAGTCCAACATTGTCGAACTGACCAATCCGCCCAAGATCACGGTGGCAACGGGATACAAGATTTCCTTACCGGCTTCACCAGCGGACAACACCAGTGGCACCAGCCCGATTCCCGAGGTCAATGCGGTCATTAAAACCGGTGCCAGTCGCTCAAGTCCTGCGCGAACGATCATCGCCCGAGTGAACTGTTCGCCTTCGTGTTGAACCAGGTGCAAATAGTGCTGCAGCAACAAAATGCCATTTCGCGACGCGATCCCAGCCAACGAGATAAATCCGACCATCGCAGCGATGGTCAACGTTTGACCGGTGATCACCAAGGCAGCGACCGACCCGATAAATGCCATCGGCAGCGCCGCCATCACTTGCAGCGCCAAGTTCATGCTACGGAACAGTGTGTACAGCACCAGGAACACGCCCATCATCGAAATCACAAACAACACCGAAATCATTCGGCTTGCCGATTGCTGACTTTGGAATTGGCCTCCGTATTCAACGAAGTATCCTGCGGGTAATTGTGCAATGATGGGTTTGATCGACGTTTGGATATCGGCCACGACATCCACGACTCCGCGGTCGGCGACATTACACTGGACCACAATACGGCGTCGAACGTTTTCGCGATTGACCACGTTCGGGCCGCCCGATTCGTAGACTTTCGCAAGCCCCGACAGCGGAATCATGCCACCGTCGGGCAATTGAATGGACAATCGCTTCAGCTCTTCAATATCCTCGCGATATTCCTCTTTCATTCGCACCAGCAAGTCAAAGGTTCGCATGCCATCGAGAACCTCCGAAACGACTTTGCCGTTCATCGCGGTTTCGATGTATTCGTTGACCGACGCGGCACTCAGCCCGTATTGCAGCAACCGGTCGCGATCCAGTTCGATGCGGAGCTGCGGGATGATGACTTGCGGTTCGACCAACGCGTCCGTGACGCCTGGCACCAATTCGATTTCGGCTTTGATCTGTTCCGCCTTCTGACGCAGTACATCCAAGTCGTCGCCGTAGATCTTGATCCCAACCTGGGCTTTCACCCCAGACAACATGTGCGAGATCAAGTGGGCGATCGGCTGTTCGACCGCGGTGACCACGTGTGGAAACTCTTCCATCGCGTCGCGGATTTCGGTCAACTGTTCTTCACGTGAACGCGGCGAGTCGGGATCGAGCTCGATGATCATTTCGGACATATTGACGCCTTCGGCATGCTCGTCCAATTCGGCACGTCCGGTGCGTCGAGCAAACCGCTGTACGTCATCGATCTTCTTCAGCGACTGCTCGACGGATTCCGCGATCTCGTTCGATGCGGCCAACGAGGTTCCCGGTGGCAGCACGACGTTCAATTGGATCGTCCCTTCGTTAAACGGAGGCAAAAAATCTTTCTCGAGTCGCATGACAAAGATTGCCGCGATCGCGACCATCATCAGCGACACACCGAGATTCAGGTATGGAAACGCCAAACTGAACCGGATCACCTTGTCCGCGCCCCACTTCAAACCTCGCAAGACAAAGCCGTCTTTCTCATCGCCACGCCGGGTGCCTCGCCCGAGCAACCAGTACGACAACACAGGAGTCACGGTCAGCGAAACGAATAACGAAGCAAGGATCGAGACGATATAGGCGATGCCCAGGGGGGCGAACAATTTGCCTTCCATTCCGCCGAGTGCAAACAGTGGAATGAACACCAAAATCACGATCATCGTGCCGAAGACGATACTGCGTCGCACCTCGGCACTAGCCCGAAACACCACCAGCAATGAGTTCAACGGATTACCGGCAGCACGGTTCTCTTTCAAACGTCGATAGATATTCTCGACATCCACGATGGCATCATCAACCAATTCGCCCATCGCCACCGCGATCCCCCCCAGCGTCATCGTGTTGATCGACAATCCAAACACTGCGAACACGATCGCCGTGACGACCAATGACAGCGGGATGGCGGTTAGCGTGATGAACGTCGTCCGCAAATTCAGCAGAAACAGAAACAGCACGATGACAACCAAGATGCCGCCGTCACGGAGTGCTTCGACGACATTGTCGATCGCGCGGTCAATGAACGATTTTTGCGAATAGACAGTCGTAAGCTGAGTTCCCGCCGGCAGCGTTGGTTTTAATTCTTCGATCGCAGCCATCACGTCCTCGGTCACACGCCGAGTGTCCGCACCGGGCTGCTTGTTGATCGTCAGCACGACCGCAGGCCCACCACGCCAATTCGACGCCGCATCGCCGGTGCCATTGGGATCCGTATCCTGCGAACGCACAAAGGCCGAACTGTCACCGCGTTTGACTTGCGCTCCCTCGACCACCTCGGCGACCTGGGAAAGCAACACCGGGCGACCTTCGCGAATCTTCACCGGCACCTTTTTCAGATCCTCCAGTGATTGAATTCGACCGAGCGAACGGACCAGCAATTCTTCGGGGCCTTGTTTATCCAAATAGCCCCCCGTTCCATTTTCATTGCTTTCGGTCACGGCCGATTCGATCTCTGGCAATGTGACACCGAAACGAAGCATCGCGTCGGGGTCGACCAGGACCTGAAACTGCTTACGCTCACCGCCCATCGTAAAGACTTGCGAGACACCAGGAATCGTCAACAATCGTTGGCGGACAACCCAATCCGCGGTGGTGCGAAGCTGCATGGGGTCGACATCGGGATTATCACTCCACATCCCCAACATCAACACTTGGCCCATGATCGACGAGATCGGCGCGAGTTGAGGCGTGATCCCGGGTGGCAATCGGTCCTGAACCATCTGCATCCGCTCGGCCACGATTTGGCGGTCGGTATAGACGTCGGTACCATAGGCAAACTCGACGTAGATGACCGAAATCCCGACGCCCGAAGAACTACGGACCGCCTCGACACCGTTGGCACCATTCATCGCTGTTTCGATCGGGAACGTGACCAACGACTCCACTTCCTCCGGTGCCATGCCTGGCGTTTCCGTCATGATCACGACCCGCGGCCGGTTCAAATCGGGAAACACATCGATGGGCATCACCATGGTTTGCCATGTTCCATAGACAAGCAGAAACAGGGCGACTGCGATGACAAGCAGTCGTTGATGAAGGGCAAAGCGAATGACGGCGTTGAGCATGAATCAATGAAGCAATCGAGAATGGAAAACGGAAGAATCGAGCAGGTGAGTCAGTCCCGATTGCTTGATCAATGTGAATGCCCGGCATGGGGATCGGCGCCACCGCCTGATTTGTTCTTGATTGCCATTTGCATTTGATGCGCCGCTTTCTGGGCAATCACATCGCCGGGAAAGATCGATCCATCGTTGGCGATCACCACGACGTCTTGCCCACGATGGCGAACATGCACCGGCACGCGAGTAAAGGTTTTGCCGTTTTGCTGGAACACAAACCAATCCGCGCCCTCTTTGACCACCGCCTCGACCGGCAACACGATTTGGTTCTCCCACTGTTCGACAGGCACACGCAGTTCGAGTCGTTGGCCGATGCGATACTTCCACGACACAAACCGCTGGCCTTCGTCATTGGTGACATCTCGCATCATCTGATTGGGCAATTCCACGAACAGCGATAGCGTTCGCGAATCACTGTCAATCGAATTGGAAACAAACACCAACTTCAATCCACGGACGACCTCTTGCCCCATCGACCCGCTGAACACTGCGTCGACTTTCCAGCCCTGCTGGGCCGCGTTGGAAATCGCCGCGATGTCATTTTCAAACGCTTTACCTTCGATAAACAGTTGGGTGTAATCCGAAAGCGAACAAAGCTTGTCGCCTGCTGTGATCGCTTGCCCCTTGTGAACGCTAAGGTCATCGACCACCAACAATTTTTTGTTGCTGCGATTGCCACCGACATCCTGAGGCATCAACAAAGGCTTCGTATACGAAACCGGACGCAGCGAAACTTGACTCAGATGCAACTCTTCATCCTCGCTATGGCTGTCCACATCAGGAGCCATGATTTGCAGATCGCCCATCAGTTTGCCATCTCGAGCAATGGCATCGATTTGACGATCCGATAGCCCATGCAATCGAAGTGCTTCTCGCTGTGACTTGGCAAACGCCTCGAGTTTTTCTTTGGCGTAGCGTCGTTCCAGCAGCTGTTTTCCTGAAATCGCACCCGATCGTGTTGCATCTTCCAAGCGAGCGATCTCACGATTCTCGACCTCCAATTCGCTGATCGTTTTCAAGTAGGCCGTCTGCGTTTCCACCAAGTCTTCGTAGGTCAACCGCACCTCGAACAATAGATCGCCGGGGGTCACCGCTTCGCCTGTGACCGCATGCACGTGCGTGACAACACCGTTCAGCGGCGACGAGACCACGATGGACGATCGCCCGGGTTTGGCGACCACCACGGCCGGCACCGTGATCGAACGGCGATAGTTCGACAATTCCACTGGACGTAGGAATTTTGGCGTCAAACCGAGGTTCATTCGTGCTTGTGGCGTCAATTCCAATGACGTGACCTCGGCGGCACCACCGGCGGAATGAGACGCGTGCCCGTGATCGCCGGCGACCTCGCTGCCCGCCACCTCACCGCCTCGCTGTGATGAAAGCGTGGCATCGATCCATGTCGATAGCGGCGGCCACCACGCCGAATAAGTGACCCCCGCCGCCACAATGACGATCAAACCCATCGCAACTTGGATGACAGGCAAAGGCAATTTTGAGAGTTTCGGTCGCATGACAAACGTATCTCGGTTGAGACAAAATGATGGATAGATCAGAACGGCAACACCAGCGCAGCATGCCGCGTCAAGAAGCAAACACTTCAAAAAGCAGGCCAAGATCCAAACCGAGCTCGAAGAATGTCAAAACATTCCCGCGGGCGTTTCTGCGAATTGCGGATGCAGCGTCACGACAACGTGGCCGCAATCATGCGAAACAACGCAGCTGAATCTGACCGCAAACGAACGTCATCACGACGTTTCCGCTAGCGATGGCTCAGGCAGCCAACAAAGCGAGACAAGAACGGCTCAAATCTGCCAAGATTGCAGACGAACACAGTGCTCTGAGGCAGATAGAATTTGGTCTGGACATGATCGGTGAAGCTCACCAAACGCCGTATCGAGCGGCTTGGGTGGCAACACGCCAACCGTCGAAAACACAAGCGGAACCGAGGCCGCTTGCAGCTCGAAGTCGATCCATTTCGAGAACATGCCGACAAAGTGGCAATGAGCTTCATCGCATTGATGCGAATGGCCACAGGGCGAATCGGCATCAGTTAACGCCACCTCGGCAACATCGCTCGCGGCAAGCTCTGCCGTTACGGGATTCTGCGATGCATCGGGGGCGGCGTGAGCATGCGAATTTGCATGCGAGTGTGAGTGCGAATGTCCCGCATGATTACAACGCACCGCGGCGGTGTGACGATGCCCCAAATCCGCATCAACACAATGCTTTGCCGAGGCAATCGACTCGACGTGTTCCACACAGCAAGCGTTTCCGAGTGGGTGCGAGTGATGCCAACAACACCCCAACACGGCATGCACCGCGAACGCGATTAGCGTCAATAGAGGGGTAATTTTGGCAAACACGTTTCACACGGAGTTAGGAGGAAAATACCGACTTGCGATGAATTTATCTTTCCTAGGTAGCTGAATCGGGTCAAGAGGAACAAATCTTGATTCGATTTGGCCAACTCAATAAATCACGCGGTTTTCGGGGGTATCCGCCATCGAATTTCCTTGCCGGAGGTCGTCATTCGAAACTGATTTTCCTAGCTGGAAAACGAACCGCGGCGCCCCGCTACAGGGGCGGGCAGCTTTTTATTGCTGGCTGGTTTTTATTGCTGGCTAAACGTCAGCCCACGCAAACTATCGTCTCCGCTATTGTCCACCATCGCTTCCAAGGCACCGCTGAGCACGTATCCGTCCACTCGGGCCCGTGCCTGAGCCAATTGGGCCTGCGAGGCAATGAACTGCAGGTTGGTATCAAAATAGGTGCGCCGCGCCACCAAAACTTGGACAAAACTGGTCTCCCCAGCCTTGTAGGCGGTTTCTGCTAATTTCAGTCCCTCGGCCGCATTGGGAAGGATATCATTGCTGTATTTCGAGACGGCGGCAAGCGACGAATCGTATTCGCGAGACACCGCTGCCAGCCTCGCCTTGATTGCGTTTTCGATCCGCAGTGCATCTTGGCAAGCACGAACCAACTCGGCACGCGCCGCGGCAATGTTGCCTTGGTTGCGATTGAATACCGGGATGGGGGCGCCCACTTGGACGTTGATCATACCTGAATCAGTTGCGTTGTCGTGCCCGGCCGCCAATTGGAAATCGAGGTTCGGGATGGGCTGGACACATTGACGGGTAATGTTTGCTCGTGCTTGACTGATTCGTGTCTGGGCAGCTTGATACTCGGGGCTCGAAGCAACCATGGTCGCGGCGACCTCGGACCAATCAAGCATGTCTTCGGTCTGAGGCAAATCGCCTTGCAGCGAGACCGGCTGCAGGTGCGGAGTCCCCGCCAAAGCAACGAGCTCGCGCGACGCGGCGGCATAGCGAATCTCGGCTTGCTGCAGTGACAAATCGATCTCGTTCTTTTGCACTTTGGCTTGCACTACATCCAACTGAGATCCTTCGAGGGCTTCCTTGCGAAGCTCGGCTAGCTCCAATCCTTTGTCGGCAACGGATTGAAAATCACGGATCAATTTCATCCGCTGCTGAGCGGCCAAGGCATCATAAAACTTAACCCGAATGTCGGTCGCAATTCGGTATTTCTGTGCTTCCAGTTGGAACAACTGCGCCCGCAACGCCTCGTTTTGGACACGGCGATTCAGCTCTAATTTGTCCGCTGTGATCAGCGTTTGAGAGATATAGACGGTGTGTTGATCGGTTCCCTCATCGGCCAACTGCATGCCTTGATAGCCGACCGTTGGATTGGCCCGCAAACCGACCTGAGTGCGATAACCTGCTGCCTTTTGGGTCGTGGCAACCAAGCCTTCGATGGTGGGATTGTTGGCAAGCGCGAGCGCTTCGAAATCCGCCAACGTCATCGCGGATGATAGGTTTGCATCGGCCACCGCAGTCGAGGTTTCCGCTGCACCATCAAACGGAATTGCGACCTGAACCATCGTCTCGGGATACGTCACTTGACCGTCGCTTGTGTAGTCAAAGTCATCAAAGACCACTTGGGCGACGTCGCTACTGGATTGGTCCTGTTCCGCCGCAGTCGCGGTTTCCGACTGGCCCGCTGCCGGTGTCGCCACCTGCTGTGGAGCATCAATCAGTGAAACGTCAAACGACGACGTCGGGCTCGAATCGACCAACGAAGAAAACATCCCCGGTGATGCGCATCCGACCATACTGGCAGCCGAGGCTGCGAGCAGCAACTGAGCAAAATAGATTCGTCGTTTGGACATGAAAGACACCAATATTCAAGCCGAGTTCGTTGTCGTGAAACTCGTTTGCGTTGGAAACAGGCTCGCGATCTCGCGTTCCTATGGAACCGATTGTTACTGTTATTCATCGGATAACACGGGTAGCTATCGTTGGGAATAAACCTGTTGCACACGTTCAGCAGCGTGAGCAAACGCAAATGATCCGCGTAACCGGCAAAGTCCGCTTGGATCTCGATGCAAATAAGCGATGGCAGCTAAAAACGGCTCAATACGCACACTCAAATCGAGGATTTCGATAGGTTACCGCTGGCACGACCGACGCTCTTGATCCGCAGCAGTGGTAGCAAAGTGCCTGAGTGGCGACGCGGCAATCTTGTGGTGATCGAAGGTGCCTAACGACCAAGCGGTGAGTGCTTCGTCGCATGATCACACGGGTCACGTCCATGCTCATGAAGCCACACCGCTACAAAAACAGCTAGTGCCCGAGCGTCCAAACCAGGACCAACAGCATCAGCGTGACCAACAGGATCGTCATCCGCCCGGCCCATCGCTGGCCAATCGTGAACGCGCGATCCACTCGCATGCCTCGCGCGTACAACACAAACGATGATCCAATCATGATCGTCAACACGTTCACCGACACCAGCAACACCGGACCAAAGATGGGTGTCCCTTGTCCGCTACTCCAAATCGAACTATCGGCCCCTTGCGTGATACGAAACGCGATTTGCAGCCCCGCGGTCGAAATCGGCGGTACCAATGCTGCGGCGATCGCAGCGCCGGCCAGTGCCGAAGAGAGATGACTGCGTGTTCGTGCGTAAGATGCCGCCATTCCGCCAACCAGTCCGACACAAAAATCGAGGGCCGACGGTTTGCATCGAGCCCACATCTCGGGAGTGACCTCAGGCGTCTGCAGCAGCACGACGAGACAACCAAACAAAAAACTCGAACTCAACGCGCCCAGAAAACCGATCACAATCGCATTGGATGCGGTCTGAAAAAGCGGACGGTTGCCAAGGGTCAGCGCAAGACCGGCACCCAAAATCGGTGTCATCAACGGCGCAATCAACATTGCTCCGATAATCACCGCCGCGGAATCTTGCAGCAACCCAAAGGCAGCCAGCATGGCGGAAGCCGAGATCAAGCCCAAGAACTCCCAGCTCGGATGCGAGCCTTCGGTCAACGACTGTGATAACTCGACCCGCTGTTCTCTTGTCAGCGGTTCGGCAACATGAGTGGCCCAGTAACGCAGTCGCGACGCAAGCGATTCCGAGAACGACTCCCCTTTGCTGATCAAGGCAATCGACGCCTTGCTCGATTCCTTTAGCAGTGCACGAGCCGCGACGTACCGTTTTTCCTCGGCGGGGGTCCGGCCGTAAACAATCCAGACTAAATCGCCTGATTCGCAGCGTTCGCCCTCCACCCGCACGCTTTCCTGTTCCAGCCACTTTGGGACATCTATATCGCCCGGGGGATCATTTTCCAATAGTACCGAATGAGCGGGACGCCCGAGCAATCGCTTCGAGATCCGCTGTGTTTCCAATTGCGTTGAAACATCAAAATCATAGACACGCGATGCCGACGTCGGCGGCGCCCCGTTGATGCGAAGCCACAGCGTTTGGACCGGCGAACGCTCGAACAGCGATCGCTGAAACGGTTCGTCATGTGCATCTTTGACAATCAGAACCAAGGACGACTTCTTGACTCGAATATGATTCAGCACCGAATCGATATCTTCATCGACCACCTCGATTGTCTTGATCGATTGCGACGCCTGCAGCGTTTTTCGAGCCTGCTCGGCTAGTGTGTTTCGGTCCTGGCCAAGCACGACCAAGACGATTTGGGTATCGATCGAATCGGCAATCGTCTCGGCCCAAGGGAGCCCCTCAGTCAAATGACGCTGCGAACTCACAAAGAAATAGAGCGACATGTTGACGGCGGCTCACTTGAGAACATCGCGAGTCTGGTAACAGCGAGACTGGAAACACCGCGAGTCTGGTGTTTAGCTCGACAACCCGCTCATCGTTCCGGTGCTGGTGGCAAATTGATCGATTTCCATGCCCAGATTCTGCAGCATCGAAACATACAAGTTCGGCAGAGGGTAATTGTTTTTTCGATCAAACGCGAGGTGTTGACCATGGCGAAACCCTCCGCCCGCCAACAACACCGGCATATTGCGATTGTCGTGATTCGACGCGTTCCCCAAATTGCTTGTCAAAAAGACCGTCGTCAAATCCAACAGCGAGGTGCCGGAATCATCCGTCTCTTTCAGATCCCTCAGAAACTCGCCCCATTGAGCTAGAAACGCTTCTTCGACGATCGCAAGCTGAGCCAGTTTCTCTTCATCTTGGCCATGATGGCTCAGCGAGTGGTAACCTTCATCGACGCCCTCAATCGGCAATACCCCGCCGCTGCCGGGAACATGAAACGAGATGTAGCGAGTCGAATCGGTTTGCAAAGCGAGCTTGATCACTTCGCACATTGTTTTTTGGCGAGCGATCAAATCATTCGGGTTCCCCACGTCGACCGGTTTCTTGGCATCGACCACCGGCTTGGGAAGTTTGGCCCATCGCTCGGACAACTCCATTCGTTTTTCAAGCTGCCGGACGCTGGTGAAATAGGCGTCCAAACGATTACGGTCCCCCGCACCGAGTTGCCGCTCGAGCGATTTCACATCCTCGCCCACCAGGTCCATGATACTGCGTCCCTCGTGAACGCGTTGAGCTTGGATCTTTCGCTGCTGAGGCGGATCGTTGATAAACAACTTGGCGAACAAACGCGATGGCGACGATTCCGGTGGGATCATCGATCCATTTTCGGTGTACGACGGACTGGTCGATCCGCCGTTGCTGAGCACCAGCGAAGGAAATCGAGTGGCATCGCCAAAGTGTTTGGCCAGCAGTTGATCGATCGAGATCGAGTTCTTCGCTTTACCGGCGGACCCCATCGGTGTGGCGGTCAAAATGCTGGCTTCGGCGCGGTGCCCCCCTTTGACTCCAGGATGCGAGGTTCCCGAAACCACCGTCAATTGATCGCGAAGGTCTTGCAATTGACGAAGGTACGGCGTCGCTTGATAGTCGCGTCCGCCGGTGTTGGGGAACAAGTTGTCCGCGACCAATCCCAAGCCAAGCGTCATCGTGACAAGTCGCTTCGGCTTGCTTTCGCTCTTGCCGTTGGCGAACGTCGGCTGCATCGCACTTAACCATGGCAACGCCATCGAGATCCCAGCACCACGCAATACCGTGCGGCGATTCAGACGCGATTTGAGATTAAAATAAACGTTCTTGTTCATGATTTTTCCAGTTCGTTAAATGAACGGGGCTTTGATTCGAATTCTTGGATGCAACGGCGAGCTAAAGGACGGTTGTTTGATCGTTTCGGCAGTTGCTCGGACGAAAACGCTACTTGGACAAAAAGATCGGACTCAGCACCACCGCGTTCAACAGTGATCGCATTCCATATTGGTCATCGGCAGTGGATTTCACTATCTGCTCGATTTCCGCACGGTCTGCGAACGCAATCGGGGCTCCGGTACCGTAGACCAATAGTTTTTCCACAAAGTTACGAGCCAGCGTTTCTCGCTCACTGGCGATCAGGTCACGAAATTCGTTGAACCCTGCAAACGCACGGCCGTCCGCAAGTTGGTAGCTGGGGTCGACCTTGGGACCTTTGCGATTGCCCCTACCCGAGATGGCATAAAAATCTCGCCACTGGCCGGCCGCATCAAAGCTTTCCAGTGCAAAACCGGGCGGATCGATCTTCGAGTGACAACTGGCACACTCGGTGTGATTGCGGTGCAGTTCCAATTGGTCGCGAATCGTTTTCGCACCACGAATATCCGGTTCAATCGCAGGCACACTTTCAGGCGGCGGAGGAACGGGTTGTCCCAAAATGCGATCACAAACCCAAACGCCTCGCAGCACCGGTGACGTCGTCGTCCCGTTTGCGGTGACTTTTAGAATCGCGCCTTGCGACAGCAATCCTCCGCGTGCCGAGGTTTCATCCAGTTTGACAAGCCGAATCTCGTCTCCTTCGATGCCGTCGATGCCATAAAAGCGTGCCAAACGGCTGTTCAAAAACGTAAAGTCCGAACGGACCAACTTGTCGATGCTGGCGTTCTGACTGAGCAGCGTGTCGATGTATCGATGCGTCTCGGCCAACATCGCATTCTCGACCACCGAATCGTAACGCGGGTATAGTTTGGGATCGGGTTCGGTAAAGTTGATATCGACTAAATCGAGCCACTGCGATGTGAAATCAGCAACAAATTGACGCTGCCCATCGCCATCGAACAATCGATCGACTTGAGAGATCAGCACCTCGGGATCGCGAAGTTTCTGTTGTCGAGCGAGCTTGAACAATTCGGCATCCGGCATCGATCCAGTCAAGAAGTAGCTCAGACGCGATGCAATTGCAAAATCATCCAGCGGAGTTCGCGAAGCGAGGTTGCTTGGCGAATCCGTTGGTTTAGGTTCGACCAGGTACATGAATCGAGCCGAACATAGAATCGCACGGTAGCTCGCCCGCAATGCTTCGAGTGGGTCACCGACGTCTCGAAGCACTTGCGACAAAATCGTGGTGTACGGCTGCAATTCCGACTTGGAAACGGGACGACGGAAAGCACGATGAGCGAAACGATTCAATTGCTCACGCAATTCCGCCTCGGTCACCTGTTTGTACAACTGCAAACGTTTTGATTTGCTGTTCTTTGAATCAGCCTGTTTGGAATCAGCCTGCTTGCTGAGCTTCAAGCTTCCAAGCAAATGATTGCGAACCGAGTCGACATCACCCCCGGGATGAATCTCTTCCACCTTCATTTGGTGAAAGGCGACTCCGGCAAGATTCTGCGGTGTTCCCTCGCCAGCCCCGACCTGGCCTCCGGCGAATCGCCCTTGTTTCAAGGTTAAATCGCCGGGACGAATTTCGAACATCTGTCCTTTGGGAACCCAAGCCTCGAATGTTCGCTCGATCGGTTCGTCGGTCGCCTCGAACGAGCCCACCCACGACATCAGCGGAGCGCCCGAGGTGCAAAATCCAGTACGCACGCTGCACCACACGCCATGATCCTTTGGCTTGTTCATCGCCGATGCGGTCACGGTCATGCGGTACCAACCATCTTTGGGTACGGTCGTGGATTGGATGCGTCCGTAGAAGATCAACCGGGATGCCCACACCACGGCCTTTCCATCAAGCATCTCGGGTTCGCGACATCGTCGGTTGGGATTCGTCCGCGCGATTTGTTTTGCGGTCAATGATTTGACGAAAGGCGAATCATCGCTCAGAGCACGATCAAATGCTTCATCCAACGCGGCATCGACAATGTTCAGATGCGATTCGATCTGGAAATGCGACATCGCTTGAGCCGAGGCGATATTGGTGAATCCGTCGACACGCGGATCCTCCGGAGCCAGCGACGCCAACGGGATATCGATTGACAACAACTCGTGCAGCGTTCGTTCGAGCTGCAACGTGGTTAATCGCCGTGCTTGCACGCGGCCGAACTTCGCAAATTCGGACAACTGAGTCGAGGTGATCCACTGATCCGTCGCGTCGAGAAATCGCTTGCGGTCGACGGGGTCCAATTCCTCGGCATCGCTCGGCGGCATCTCGCCCGATTCCACGCGATCGAAAACGCGTTGCCATGTTGCGAGCGTTTTCGGGTCGGCCAGATCGGAGCCCAATGCGGCCGCATCAAATCCACCTTCGCCCGACTCGTCCGCATGACAATCGACACACGAGTTCTCGAGCATCTCGGTGGCTGCTGCCGGAATCGGCGACTTCGCGGAAGGGGTTTCCGCACTTACCGCATACGGTGCAAGAACGATCACCATTGCAAGCATTCGGATTGGCGCGTACAGAAACGAAGGGTTCGGCATGGCAGAGGGAGACAACTAGCTAGGGTGACATTGCCCACAACGATGGCCGGGCATCGAATTTGCCGGCATCAAAATTGCCGACATCGAATTGGCGGGGCAGCGGGTGGGAAGGAATGGTGGGGGGCGGGACACACACTATTTTAATCAACACGTCAAGGATTTTGCGAGTCCTTTTCGCCTCGGATATCGCTGCTTTGTGTGCGAAAACGACTTCGTGAACACGTTATTTCAGTATCACCGAAAGGGGACATCGGTTTTGGAGTAACTGCTGAAAGAGACGCTCAATCCTTGGCGGAATTCTCTGCCAATCGCCCTCGCGGTTGGCGACCCGGGAAAGATGACGCGTGGCCAATGACGGAGCTGTCTCTATTTTTCCCTGTGAATTTACAGCGATCCGGCCTCAGCTTGCCGGCAATTCGCAGCATCGACACTCGATTCGATTTGCACCGTCGCGTGGCTGATTTGGAACTCGTGATCCAAATCATGAGCGATTTTTTTCAGCAGCGCATCGTTGTTTTCCAACTGCGGTTTGACCAGATGAGCCGTCAAGGCAATCTCGGTGGTGCTCATGGCCCAGACATGCAAATCATGAACAGCCGTCACTCCGGGCAGCCTCAGCAGGTATGCATTGACGTCATCGAGGTCGATCTTTTTGGGGACCGCCTGCAATGCATAGTTCATCGATTCGCGAAGCAGGTCGGTCGTGGCGATAAAGATCACCACGGCGATCAACAAACTGGTAGCGGGATCGATCCAATTCCACTGGGTATACAGAATCAAGACACCTGCGACCGCGACCCCCAAGGACAACAATGCATCCGCCGCCATGTGTAAAAACGCGCCGCGGATATTCAAATCGCCGTGTCGGCCCTTCATAAACAACAACGCCGTGATCGTGTTGATCACCACTCCGATTAGCGCCACGATGATCACCGTCGGCGCGGCAACTTCCGCAGGATCTTGAAACCGGTGAATCGCTTCCCAAGCGATCCCTCCGATCGCGACCAACAAGATCAACGCATTTAATAACGCCGCCAAAATGGTCGTGCTCCGCCATCCATAGGTGCGTTTGTTGCACGGCGGCACTTTGGCCAACGCATAGCCGCCCCACGCGATCAGCAGTCCCAAGACGTCCGACAAATTGTGTCCGGCATCCGCCAACAAGGCCAGCGAATGGCTGTAGAAACCGTACCCCGCCTCGACCACGACAAACACCACATTGAGCACCACGCCGATGGCAAAGGCCGATCCGTAATTCTGATTTTCGGTGTGATGGTGAGCACACTGATGCATCGTCATTCCTTAATCTCAGGTTCTCGCGTGAACGAGCAGGTTTTGCTTATTGCGACTTTATAGGCAAACGGAAAACTTTGTTAGCAGTGAACTTTGGGTCATCCCCGGATTTCACGTCGCCTATTCTATACAGGCTCAGCAAGCGTCCCCAAGATTGCGCGTCGCTCGCGATCGATCCGCGCTCACGCGTTTTGAAGTTGCGCTACTGTCGTTTCTCCCGGCAAATCCTGACCCGACGCCTTAGCGAGGGACCGAGAAAATATCGAGATTCCCTCGCTTAAGCTTCGGGTTGTGAAAAACTCGCAACTTCAAAACTCACGCCGGCACCGCAACTCGTCTCATCCGGGGGGCACCGAAACGCACTTATCGCTACAGCCGCTGCAATCGGCATTTCATCACGGTGGGGTGAGGCAAGTTTGTGCGTGGGCGAATTGATTCGCAGAACTCTGACCTACGGTTCCCTAGGAGGCGCCAGTTGGTCCAACCGAAACCACCTGCTCCCCCTTAAGCCACTTGACTGTTCGCGAGTCATTTCACCCACGATTGTCGTAGACGAAACCATGAGCCAGACCAAATCACGCCGCAGCCGTACGCTTGTTGATCGCGAGGTCCAAGGAAGTTTGCTTCGCAAGATCGCGATTCACTGGATCGCATTTTTTGTGTGCAACGCGATTGCCTTGACCATTTGGATTCGCTTGTTCGAGCAACCCGATGCCGATTGGGGACAAACGTTTGTCGATACGATGCAGCGGTTCATGCCATTTTTCGTGATCACGATGGCGTTGATCCCCGCCTTTGTCTGGGACACGCTGAAGTTGACGAATCGTTTTGCCGGCCCGATTTTGCGACTGCGAAACGCCTTGGCCGACGTCCGCAACGGTCGCGCAGTGACGCCGCTGCAATTTCGCAACGACGATTTTTGGCAACACATCGCTGCGGATTTCAACGCGGTAATCGAGCGAGTTCCAACCGCGATGCCCGCCGCCCCTTCGCCTTCGGCCGCTGAAGGGGAGGCATGAAATCGATGACAGCCACAAATCCTTGTGACCGTTGCACGATCGAACCGCGACCGGTTAACGAAACACATTCACTCGTTCGCACCAGCGGCCGGCGTCCAAGCCGACGTTCGCGACGCGCGGTTGCTGCGGTCGAATTTGCCGTCTGTTTGCCGATCTTGGTGTTGTTGGTGTTCGGTTCGATCGAAGCGAGCAGCTTTATCTTCTTGAAACAAGCCCTCAGTGTGGCGGCGTACGAGGGAGCTCGCGAAGCAGCACTGAGCACTTCGACCGCCAGCGCTGCTGAAGATCGCGCCATTAACATCCTGAACGCCCGCAACGTGCGTGGTTTCGCCGTCCGTTTTCCCGATCGCAATCCCGAGCGAGCCAGTCGGGGCGAAGAGATTACGGTCGAAATCGTTGCTCCCACCCAACCCAACAGCCCGCTGGCAGGCCAGTTCATTGCCAACCGAGACTTAATTGCACGCGTTGTGATGCTGAAAGAATAACGATGATGAACCAATTCCCCCCTGAATCGACTTTGCGTCCAGCCACCTTGCGTCGTTCCGCAGCGTGTCGCCGTTCCGCAGCGTGTCGTCGAGGTGCATCGCGTCGCCGAGGTGCGATGCTGATTTTGATCGTGATCATGATGGTCGCCTTTATGATGGCGGTCACCTTCTCGGTCGATATCGCCCAGATGCATCTGGCTAGAACCGAACTTCGCAGCGCCACCGATGCAGCCGCCAAAGCAGCCGCACTCGAATTATCGCAGACGTTCAACGAAGGGCTCGCGATTCGCCGCGGTCAACAGATCGCACTCCGCAACACCGTCAACGGCGATCCCCTGATCGTCGATGCGAGTGATTTTTCGTTTGGAGCCAGTCGTGAAGCAGCATCGGGAAAATTCGAGTTCACTGCCGGCCAGCGCCCGATCAACAGCGTCAAGGTCAATGGCAAACGGACTCACGGTTCGACCGCCGGTGCCGTACCGATGTTCTTTGGCAACATGGTTGGGTTTGAATTTTTTGAACCACAAGCGTTGTCAACGGCGACCTATATCGAGCGCGACGTTGTGCTGGTGGTCGACCGCAGTGGATCGATGGCCGGTGACAAGATTGCCGATCTGCGAGACGCCATCAACATCTTTACCAGCACACTCGAAGGCACCCCGGTCAAAGAACAAGTCGGTTTGGCGTCGTACAACGACCGCGCCCGAGAGGACGTTCAATTGAACGAGGACTTGAATTTGATCACCCGCGCGATGGCAGCAATGCCGGTCGGCGGATTCACCAGCATTTCGCGGGGCATGGATGCGGGGCATGCCATCATGAACCGCAGCCGTGATGCCAACTTTGTCGAAAAGACCATGATTGTCATGACCGATGGCAAGCACAATCGTGGACGTGAACCGCGTGAATCGGCGGACGAAATTGCTCGCGATGGGATCACGATTCATACCATCACGTTTGGTGCCGGCGCCGACACCGCACGCATGCGAGAAGTGGCAACGATCGGCAACGGCAAAACTTTCCATGCCGCCAGCGGTGATGAATTGCGAGAGATTTATCGCGAGATCGCTTTGACGCTGTCCACCATGATGACCGAATAACGCCGGGGTCTGGTTCGACCGATCCCCCATATCCCCCACCCCAATGTTCCTTGGCAAAAACCCCATGACCAACCTAAGACCACGACGCCCACGACGAGGCGCAGCCTTGGTGGAGTTTGCAATCGTCGTCCCGATCTTGTTCCTGTTTTTCTTTGCCGCGTTTGAATTTTGTCGTGCGGCGATGATTCGACATACCGCGGACAACGCGGTCTACGAAGCGGCCCGAACCGGCATCTTGCCCGGTGCGACCGCCGAGGAAACGGAGTCAAAGGCGTTGGGCATTCTCAATTCGCTTGGCCTTACCAACGTTCGCGTTCAGGTCACCCCAAAGAAAATCAAACGTGACACTCGCGAAGTGACCGTGCGAGTCGAAGTGCCGATGGAGGGCAACAGCTTTGTCCCCATCAAGTACGTCAAAGGCGAGATCGCTCGCGAGTTGACGATGCGTCGTGAAGGCATGAAGTAGGTTGCGAAGTGAGGGTTATGAATCCGAGGTCAGCTCGACGAATAACTGTTTCAAACGATTCGCTGTGATCTCAATCGAATGCTTTTCGACCACATTGGCGATCCCCGACGCGACCAACTGTTGACGTAGCGAGTAATCTTTGGCCAACCGATCGATGCCGTTCATCAATGCCGCATGATCATTGGCAGGCACGACGATGCCGCCACCGGTCGAACCAACGAGTTCGCCGAACGCGCCATGGTCCGGCAAAACCACTGGCACTCCGGATGCAATCGCCTCAAGCACAAACAGCCCCTTGGGGTCTTCGTACTCGGTCGGCACACACAACAGATCCAGCGTCCGCAAAAATTCTGCTTTCTGCGAGAGCGAGGGGCTACCGTGATACGTGAAACGCTCGCTCAAATTCGCTTTACTGATTCGTTGACGAAGCGATTCAAGGTAGGCGTGATTGTTTTCGCCTAGCCATCCGGCCACCTCCAACGTCAGCTGCGAATGCGATTGCTGTGTCGCCAATTCGATAAACGCATCGACCAACCGGTGCAGCCCTTTCTCGGGTGCCACCCGCGCCATGTACCCCAAGCGAAACGTCTCGGATTGCGATGACGATGCCTCTCGAGGCGAAAAATGCTGCAGATCAATCGACAACGGAATCGTCGTCAATTTTGACGGCGGGATCTCGAGCATCGCTGCCATCTTGTCGCCATAGAAACGACTGTTGACAACGAATCGATCGACCGACGCCACCAATTTTCGGCATAGCTCCACCGCCTCGGCCCGCGCCGCATCGGGCAGATGATCCAAGAAAATATCATCGCCTTGCAGCAATACGACGATCTTTGTGTTGGGCAATCGTTTGCGAATCGTCGGCAACGCTCCGCCGATCAATAGATTGCTAAGCACCAAGACATCGGGGTGCATCTGCGTGTCGAGCCAATCGGTCAGTCGCCCCACCTCTTCGGCTTGCCGCCCCTCGGTCCCCTTTAGCATCGAGATCGCTAGCGCCGCTAGCTTTGCCGCGTCGGTGGACATCGCTCGGCTTGTCGCCAACCGGATCAACGGCGGCCAATCCAAAATCCGCCGTAGCGATGGAGGCACAAACCGGATCCACGGCGTCTGCTGCAACAGATAGATGTGGATGCCGCCAAAGAAGACTTGTTCCTCGGCGATATTCGTTTCGTCGGTGCGGATCGGCGTGTAAATCGGCTGCAGCACACAGTCGATGCCCGATGCCCGTAACACCCGAGCGGTGGCGTTGTCGTGCATGCAGCTGCCACAGTACATCCCCGCGGCCCCTGCGGTTAAGAACACCACTTTCATCGGGACACGAAACTCCCGCGAACTTGGCGGGCCGATCGGTAGCAGGCCGATCGGTGGCGGGCCGATCCATAGCAGTCCGATCGGTAGCGGGCGTCAGAGCAATACATAGGGCCGTGAAAGCGTAGGAGGGATCTCGTTTTAAATTGGCCGATTGTCGCTGATCGCTCCGCGATCAGAACGATGGATCGCCGAGCGACCAACCAGATCAATTGGCCTGGATGCGAAACTTCAATCCCGTGACGTTGGATTGAGGATGAGCCTTTTGCAGCTTTTTGAGGATCGTTCGTTTTTGAAAGTTCAATTCTTGAAGCGTGACCGAATCCGAGGCGTAGATCTCCAGCACGCCTCGTTTCAAGTTGCCAATCCGTACACTTGACCGAATCCGTTCGTCGATCAGTGCGATCACGGCGTCATGGATTTCGTTGACCACCGCCACTTGCGCATAGCCACGCCGCGAGATCAATTGGTTCACCAACGACCCAATCTTTCGCACGCGAGGCTTCTCTTCGGGCGCGGTCGCGTTCGCCTTGGACGACTTCATCTTAATTGGAGTGGGCCTTTTCCGAGGCAATCCGTCGGACAATTTTAATGTTCCTTTGCAACGAAATTTTCGGCGAAATCCTGCGCAGTACGGACCAAAACCGAGGTTGGGGAACGAAAACCCTGCTTCGGGGCTTTTGAAGGGGTTGGCGTTGACGCAGCTGGCATTCGACGCAGCTGGTCATGCCATCAGACCACAGCAACCGCCCCACGGCGATGTCAGTATTGCTTAATCGAGTCCATCAGTACAGATCGCAACCGGGTCGGACTCACAAGGGCCGGGCCCACCGAAAAGCCAGCGAGGCAGAAAACACGCAGCAAATCACGGGGAAAGCTGCGGAAGCCATGACTTTGCGGCGGCACCGACGGGGGGCGTCTGCAATCGCATCGGAAACCATTTTTGCTGTCGCCCGGCGGGCCGCGACCAGTGTCCACCGGCCCCGACTCTCGCTGGATGGTCTGTGCCTGTTCGAAGCCGGAGCATTTTCGAGCGATTTCTCGTCCGCAATGGGCGCGCTGTTTGCGGTCAAACGCGACTGCTTTGTTTTTCTATCGCTTCAACTTGCTGATTACTCAACTTGGAAAAATGACGATGAAACGAGATTACCTGCTTGCTGTACCCCTGGTCGTCGCACTGTTGATTCCCGCATCGACTCGCTCGGTCGCGGATGAAATTCTAGCCTCTGCCAACACCGCCGATCGCGTGAGCCCCCCGCGGCTTGGCGACGACGACGCCTCGCTGAGGCTCGCCCCCGACTCGGTGATCTCCGAAACCGAGAAACTCACTGCACACCATCAGGAACTCAAAAGACTCGTCCAACAAGCCCAAGCGAGTTTGGATCAATGCCGCCATCAGGTCCGCGACTACACCTGCACATTCTTGGCACAAGAGCGTGTCGACGGCCGACTCGAGCCTACGAAACGCTGCCAAGCCAAAGTGCGGCACATCTATCCCGAAGACGAAAATGACGATGTGTCCACAAACATCTACATCAAATTTCAATCGCCTAAATCGATGCATGGACGCGAAGTTTTATGGGACAGCCATGCCAACGATGGGCGAATGCTTGTCCGCAAAGGCGGCAAGGTTCTCGGGTTCATGACCGCGATGATCGAGCCATCAAGCATGCTAGCGATGCAAGGCAACCGATACACCATTCACGAATTCGGCATTCGACGACTGCTCGAGCGCATAGTCGACGTGGGGAATGCCGAGTTGTCGGTCGAACACGTGCGTGTGCAAAGCCGCCCAGACGTCGAAATCAATGGACGTAAATGCCAGTACTTCGAAGTCGTGCATCCGGTTCGCCAAGAGCATTTGCCGTTTCACATCGCCAAGGTCTATGTCGACAACGAACTACGATTGCCGATCCTATTCGAAGCATTCGATTGGCCCGAGGGTGAATCGGAAGACCCCGTTTTGATGGAGCGGTATCTGTACTGTGATCTGAAACTGAACGTGGGATTGACCGACGCCGATTTCGACAGATCCAACCCCGAATACCAATTTCACTAACGCGGTCGCCATCGCGATCGCGTTTTCCACTTCTCGTAATGAGGGCCTGCTACAACATGGTGCCATCCAAAATGGCATCATGCGATGAAGTGCTTGATCCAGCGAAAGGTAACCGCGATGTCTGAGTACCAACCCAATCCAGCAGCAACAAAGAAAGCAAAATCTCTTGTCGAGTCACACCAATATGTCCTCGATAGCGACTGGGGCGACTCACAACCCACCAGCGATGACGAAAACAAATTCTTACAATCGCACGGTTGGGATGAATATGCGAAGTGGTTCTTAGCGATCGATCCCGACGCTGGCGAGCAGACCAAAGGCCGGTTCCATTTTCCCTTTGGTGACTTTCGGCGAGTGCATCGCAGCGGCCTGATCGCGGCAAAGCAGCGTGCGGCGCAGAACGGCCACAGCGAAATCGAAGCTGCCGCCGACAAATTGCTCGACGCGTTGGAGCACGAACACAATTCGTGAGGCATGCGAACCGATTTGATTTGTGAAAAGTTGCCGTCTAGACACTGCGACGCCGGGATGGTTAACCTCTGGATATTCGAGAGTTTCTGACTTCCGGTGCTGTTCCGAAGCCCCTAAAACCACGACCTCCTTGGCGAATCGGGATCGATAGCTTTGACATTTCCGACAGATTCAGACGACCTTTTCGACGAACCACCTGCTCCGCCCGATCCCTACGCCACCAAGGACCAATGGATCATTGGATGGCGGGAATGGGTTTCGTTGCCAAGTTTGGGAATACGTCATATCAAGGCGAAAATCGACACCGGTGCGAGGTCGTCAAGTTTGCATGCGTTGAATATCGAAACCTTTGATGTTGATGGCGTCGACATGGTTCGCTTTGACGTTCAACCACACCAACGTTCCGACGCCAAAACGATCGCTTGCCAAGCTCCGGTCCACGACGTCCGTAGCGTTCGCAGTTCCAGCGGGCAAGCTTCCAAACGGATCTTTATCTTGACCGAAGTCCATTGGCTCGATACCACATGGCAAGTCGAATTGACACTTGCCAATCGCAACAAAATGGGGTTTCGCATGTTGATGGGGCGTGAAGCCATTCGCGGACGCATGCTAGTCGACCCGGGCCAATCCTTCTTTGGGGGACGTCCGAAAAAGAAAAAACGCAAACACTGGTGACACACCGCCACCGCCCCATTGGAACGCCAAAATCACCTAGCCCTCTTAAAATTTTTGCCTCGAGACCCTTTTTATGAAGTTGGCGATCCTTTCGTGCAGCCCAAACTGCTACAGCACGCAGCGTCTAAAAGAGGCGGCATTGTCACGTGGCCATCAAGCCAAGGTGCTCAATACGCTCCGCTTTTCGATCGATCTGAAGCAAGGCGAACCCGATCTCTATTTTCGTTCTAAACTGCTCAGCGACTACGACGCGGTGATTCCTCGGATCGGTTCGTCGATCTCGTTCTATGGAACCGCCGTGGTTCGTCAATTCGAACAGATGGATGTGTTCACCACCAACAGCTCGGCGGGGATCACCAACGCGCGTGACAAACTGCGTTGTTTACAAATTCTGAGTCGTCATCACATCGGGATTCCCGAAACCGCCTTCGTACGCGAAAAGCGAGACGTGTTGCCGGCGATCGAACGTGTCGGCGGCGTACCGATCATCATCAAATTGCTCGAAGGCACACAGGGCGTCGGCGTGATCTTGGCTGAATCGGTCAAGACGGCCGAAGCGATCATCGAAACGCTGCAAAGCACCCGGCAAAACGTGTTAGTGCAAAAATTTGTTTCGGAAAGCCGCGGCCGCGACATTCGTGCATTCGTCGTTGGTGACCGTGTTGTTGCAGCCATGCGACGCGTGGCTCAGGGACAAGAGTTTCGCAGTAACGTGCATCGCGGCGGCCGCACCGAATTGGTCGAACTCGACGACGCCTATTGCGAAACCGCCGTCCGCTGTGCCCAAATCATGGGCCTGCGTGTGGCTGGCGTCGATATGCTCGAAGGCAGCGACGGCCCCCAAGTGATGGAAGTCAATTCGTCACCGGGGCTCGAGGGCATCGAATCGTGCACCCAACTCGACATCGCCGGTGCGATCATCGATTACGTTTCAGCCCAAGTTGATTTTGCCGAAATCGACGTTCGTCAACGTTTGACGGTCAGCCGAGGCTACGGAGTGACCGAGATCCATGTCCCCGAAGGCTCGGAGTTCTGCGGCAAAACGATCGATCAATCGGGGCTGCCCGAACAAGACATCAACGTATTGACGCTGTATCGCGGCGCAAGCGTGATCCCGAACCCAAGGCTGAAACGAACACTGGAACCCGGTGACCGTTTGCTCTGCTTTGGCAAACTCGAAGCGATGCGGGCGATGATTCCCGATAAAACCCGCCGCAAACGTCGCCCCAAGGTCAAACAGCTTGCTACCGAGATTTCCGGTTCCCACCCTGCCAATCCGCAGGACCGCGATTTGACATAAGCGCGTCCTCCTTTGCCGGTGTTGGCAAACCCGACAAGAGATCACACAAGCGGCTGGATCGGCTCGACATCCACACTGACCTTTAGCCAGGTTTGGCCGCCGCCCAAGATCACGCCCCGCATCGGGCTGACGTCACCGTAATCGCGACCGATGCAAATCGGGATATGATCGGTCGTGCATTGGCAAGCGTTCGTGGGATCGAAATCGATCCAGTCCAATTCGGGACCGCAATAAACGCTGATCCAAGCGTGCGATTCGTCTGCGCCGATCTTGCGTTCTTCACCCGGCGGCGGAATCGTTCGCAAATAACCGCTGACGTACCGTGCGGGCAATCCAATCGAACGCAAACAAGCGATTTGGATATGGGCAAAGTCTTGGCAAACTCCCGCACGCAGCGCGAACGCGTCGGCGGTCGGCGTGTTGACTTCGGTTGCACAGGTGTCATAACGGAAATCGTGATGGATTCGCTTGGTCAAATCCAACGTCGCCTCGACAATCCCACGTCCATCGGTGAACGACACCCGAGCGTAATCGGCATACTTGGATTCCTTCTGACCACGCGGCGAGTCGAAACAAAATTCGTCGACATAGCGTCCTGAGCGACTCTGCCGAATGTCGCCCGGTTGGCCCACAATTGTGTTCCAAGGGATCGCGCCGGATTCACCCACCACCGACGGCGGGTCCACGGTGACTTCGCTGGTAGCAACCGCCGTTAACTCCTTGTGCAGCGTTTCGATTGCGAACGAGTAAACGCAATTGCCAAAATAATCCGTGTGCTCGGTCACCGTCATCGGCTCGGGCAACACGGCAATCTCGGAACGGTGGCAAGTCACGCCGGGCCGCGTGCTCGGCTGCATCCGCAATTGATTCTGGCAAACCGCCACCGAATCGCTGTAGCGATAGTGAGTTCGATGGATGATGCGATAACGAATGGATGACTCAGGCACGGTTCAAAGCCATTGGATCATGGACGACACAGATTCACAACTTTCACATGACACCGCATTTTCTCACAAGAGGCCGGTATCGGGAACCACCTCGCTAATCCGCCTCCGCCACGCTGACTCCGGTTAAGATTTGCGTCGTTCCCGTATGGATCAAGTAGCGTGCTGCGATCGCATCCGACAAACTCGGCAATCCGCGAATCAATTGTTCAAGCAAACGTTCGAGATGAGGACGACTTTTATTTGCGCCAATTTCGCTTAATTGTATCGGATCGGCGATCCGCAATGCGTGCAACATCCGGCTGGCGATTTTCTCATCGGCTCCCAAACCGACCACTTTTGCCCCGGTGGGCAATTGGCTAATCAGCGTCGCAATCTCGTGCAACTGAAAACTTAATGATCGAGGATTCGTTTCGTCGGTAACCAACAAATCGATGGTCGGTGCGGGACGAACCAAGTTCAGGTATCGCGAGCGATAAGTCATCATGCTGTCCAGCGCGTCCAACACCCCTTCGCATACCGACACTTCAGGGTCGACCGGATTGACCAACATGGCGTTTAGCAATTCGGCGGTTTGGTCCGCCCGTTCGATGCGTCGCCCGAGCTGCAAAAATCGCCAAGCATGCGTCCGCGTGGTGCTTTCGCTTGCAACCCCGGCAAACGCCAACAGATCGGTGATCAGCAGGTTCAGCCGCTCGATGACCCGTCCCATATTCTCGCCGGGATGCGATGTTTTCTCGGTTGAATCGCTACCGATACGCTGGATGATCCGGTACGCATCGATGGAGATCCGGTCGCGAACCGAGCGTGCGTTCATCACCATCGATCCAATCGTGGCCTGCAATCCGCGAGGTTGGTTGCGGTCCATGATCGAACTGGGCAACATGTCTTCGACGCGAGGCAAGTTGCCATCGAGCCCTGTCACCGCATAACCCGGTTCGATCTGCCCGATCGCCGCCAACGCGGCCAACAAGCGAGGAATCTCGGGCATATCGCGTAGCTCGTTTTCGCCTGCGACGCGAACGATCGTCGTCCGCAGCAACCGCGTGATCGCTTCGGCGCGTTCAGCATAACGGCCCAGCCAAAACAAATGCTCTGCCACCCGGCTGGGCAGCTCGTCGCCGCTTCGTTTGAGTGCAATTTCGGCGTCGGGCGGTGGCAGCAGCGTGGTTTCGGTATCGATCGGCTGGGTGCTCGAAACCCAACAATCCATCGTCAAATGACCGCTGGCGTGTGATCGATCGAGCTCCTGTTCGCGCGGGCTGACTCGCGCAAGCGCCCCTGGCAAAACCTCGACCCCATTGGCGGTTTGCAACTGAAAACAACGCAGCGCCAAATACCAAGGCTCGAGCTGGTTGTTGGTCCAAACCGGCGTCGTGCTATGCGCCAATTTCTGTTGAGCGACAAATTCGCGTGGCTTGGCCTTGATCGCCGCGACCAACTCGTCACGCGCCGAAGCCGACAATGTCGACGGAGCAACCGGAGGAACGCCCGAGACCACAAACGCCGGCCGAATGACCAACGATTCAAGATTGTTGAGAACGTAATCGCACTCTTTTTTGCCACCACACCAATACGTGGCCACATTGGGCAAACTTAACGACTGCCCCAACAACAATTGGCTGGCGGCCGGCAGGAACGGCAACAGCGCCGGCGTTTGCGCCATCACGCTGCCGACCGAATTGACCACCGCAACGTTTTGCTCGCGAACCGATCGCAACAATCCGGTCACCCCTTCGGTCGAATCAGGATCCAATTCCAATGGATCACTTTTACGATCGGACACGTGTCGCCAAAGCACTTCGATCGGAAGCAAACCACCCAAGGTTTTCAGATTCAATTGGCCACCCCGAGCGGCAAGGTCAGTGCCTTCGACCAGGGTCAAACCAAGATAACGAGCCAAGTAGGCGTCTTCAAATTCACGGTAACTGTCATGCCCCGGCGTCAACAATGCGACTCGCGGGTTATCACGCATTCGGGGTGCAAGCGAACGAAGATGGTTCCGCAGCGAATCAAAAAAGGAAGCCAGTCGCCGCGTGTTGCACTGGCGTACCACTTGCGGGAACACACGCGTGGTGACGATACGGTTTTCGAGCAAATAACCCAACCCGCTTGGCGCTCGCGTACGGTCACTTGTCACCCACCATGTTCCATCGGTAGCGCGGGCGATGTCGGTGGCGGTGATATGCAACCGCTTGCCGCCACAGCTAGGCATCTGATGATAGGCACGCTGAAAATAAGGGTTCGCCCACAGCACGTCCGGCGGAACGATCTTCTCTTTGACTAACCGCTGATCGCCAAGCAGATCGTTCAACACGGCTTCCAAGACCATTGTTCGCTGCGCGAGCCCGGCTTCGAGCTTGGACCAGGACGCCGAATCGATCACAAGCGGGATCGAAGACAATCGCCACGGACGCACCAACCGCCCCTCTTCGCTGTCGACGTTGAACGTGGTTCCGTTTTCGTGAACCAGTTCATCAATGGTGGCCACCCGCTCATTCATCCCCTGGTTGCCGAGCGATTGCAGGTAATCGGCAACTGGCTGCCAGTGGGGGCGCAACTTCCCCGCTGGCGTTTTGCATTCGTCAAAACGTTCTGGCGTGGCGACGTAATCGCCGAGCGAGGGCGAGGAGGCAACGGGCGATGTCAAAACCATCAGACTCGCAGTAGGGAGCAAGAAATATCCAGCGACGCGAGCCTTTCTTGCGAAACGCGAATCGCCGCTCAGTCGCCACAGTCTATATCAAGCGATGCCTGTCGTCATTCGGTTGATCCGCAATCCCGACTTGCTCAAATCCACCAGCTTTTCTTGCTTTCCCCGCCACAGAGCCGTTCGGCGTGCCGTTTAAATAAACCCACCTAACCTGTTGCAAAGCAATAGGTTAGACCGCCGCATTGGGAAAGTCGGGTTTGCCGTGGCTCGGCTATGACGTGGGAATGGTTGTTCGCATGCGTGGGACGCGAATCGTTCATTTCCGCATTCCCCCTGCCGCCTTTGGCAATTAGGCAATCTGTGCGGGTTTACTCAAGCCCGAACATGCCTTCGCAAATCGAGCGTGATGGGATATTCGCATCGATTTGCCAACGGAGGGAGATCGGCAATATCAAACTTTTTGCCACTGAGGGTTGATCGTTCAAACTGAGCGGCCCGTCGTGATTCCGCTTCGCTCGCATTGATCGGAAACTTTTCGTGGCTGCGTCCTGCCGGATGCACCGCGTGATAACGGCACCCGCCAATCGATTGCCGATTGCGAAGATCAACGATGTCGAACTGCAGCGGGGTATGGATACCTATCGTCGGATGCAAACACCGAGGCGGCTGCCATGCGCGATACTTGACGCCGGCAACATATTGATTCTGAACCCCAGTCGGATGCATTGGCACTCGCACTTGGTTACACAGAACTGCATAGCGAGTCGAGTCCATGCCGTCGACAAGAATCTCGAGCCGCTCGAGTGACGAATCGACATACCGAGCCGTCCCACCCGATCCCGGTTCTTCGCCCATCACATACCAGGGCTCGATCCCACTTCGCAGTCTCATTTGGACATCTTGGTGAGTGACTTCGCCAATTTTTGGAAAGCGGAATTCGTGTTGCGGTGCGAACCATTCCGCACGCAATGTCGCCCCTCGACGATTCAGATCATCGATCAAATCACCAAGGTCTTGCCAAACGAAATGAGGCAACATGAAGCGATCGTACAGCGTGGTTTGCCAACGCGACATCGGCTCTTGATACGGTTTCTCCCAGAACACTGCGATCGCCGACCGAATCAGCAACTGTTGAGCGAGATTCATCCGCGGATTTGGCGGCATCTCGAAACCACGTAGCTCGACAAGCCCGAGACGGCCGGTCGATGAATCCGGCGAATAAAGTTTGTCGATGCAAATTTCGGTGCGATGGGTATTGCCGGTCAAATCAACCAACAAATCACGAAACAAACGATCGACCAACCATGGTGGTTGATTCGGGCCAAGCGTATCGAGTTGACTCAGTGCGATCTCCATTTCATAGACCGCATCGACACGGGCTTCGTCCATCCGCGGCGCTTGGCTGGTCGGCCCGATAAAACGACTGCTAAACAAATACGAAAGTGCAGGATGGTTGTTCCAAAACCGGATCATGCTGGCTAACAAATCCGGTCGCCGAATGAAAGGACTGTCCGACGGTGTCGATCCGCCAAGCACGATGTGGCTTCCACCCCCGGTGCCGGTGTGCCGACCATCGAGGTCAAATTTTTCGGCGCCAAGTCGACTCTGTTTCGCTTCCTCGTAGAGCGTCTCGGTGAGATGCACCAACGAGTCCCAAGATTCAGTCGGCTGGGTGTTGATCTCGATCACCCCCGGATCCGGCGTGACCTTGAAATACTCAATTCGGTCATCCGGCGGTGGCAGATAACCTTCTAGGATCACAGGAACATCCAGCTTCACGCAAGTCTGCTCGATGGCCGAGACCAGGTCGAGGTAATCTTCGAGTCGCTGCGTCGGAGGCATAAAGACGTGCAGTCGCCCAAAGCGACACTCGACACAGAGCGCCGTGCTAATCACATCGTCGCTGGTCGGTAAATCATCGGGATCCTCTTCGTCGAGCGTCTGCTCATTGACCGGAAGCGTCGCCAATTCTTCACCGCCAAGAATGACCGATTCGTTGCCTTTCCCTAACGGCGGCAGCGGAGGATGGGCCGCGAACGGATCCGCAGGCGTCGTATGAAACACGGCACTGGAACTTGTGCCACTGGGCAGCGATTCAAGCGGCAAACGCAGCCCGATCGGCGAATCACCTGGAATCAAATACATTTTTTCGGCGCGAACCGGCCATCGACCACTGATCCATCCCGGCTTGGCTTGCCACCACGCCCGACGCAGCGGCAAAACACATCCCACCGGCTTGCTGAGCCCCTGAGTAAACGTACGCATCATCATCGCGCGTTCGTTGGGATCGTCCAATTTCGGGTCGGTCGGATCGACATCCACCGGCAAACGATTTTCTCGCCACAGATAGTGAAAGACGTCTTCGTAAACCGGGAACGACATCTTGGCGTTGATCCCTAACTCGGACGCCAAACTTTGTACGAATCGATTGGCGTCGTCGGCGGTCAATCCATAATCCTTGCCTTCGTCGGCAATGTATTGCGGATCATTCCAGACCGGTTGCCCATCGCGACGCCACATGCACGTCAATGCCCAACGCGGCAGCGATTCGCCGGGGTACCACTTGCCCTGGCCATAATGCAACAAACCGCCCGGTGCAAACTGATCGCGAAGCCGCAACAACAACACGTTGCTGAGCACCCGCTTCTCTTCACCGACCGCGTCGGTATTCCACTGAGGATCTTCCATATTGTCGATGGAAACGAACGTCGGCTCGCCTCCCATCGTCAACCGCACATCGTGTTTTCGCAGACGCTCGTCGATCTGTTGACCGCTTCGCAGAATCTCGGACCACTGTTTTTCCGAGTAAGGCTTGGTGACGCGAGGATCTTCGTAGATCCGCGTCACGGTCATCCGATGTTCAAACTCGACATCACACGCTTCGTGACCGCCCGTGATCGGCGCGGCACCGGTGTAGGACGGTGTACAGGCAAGCGGAATGTGGCCTTCGCCCGCAAACAGACCGCTGGTGGGATCAAGCCCGACCCAGCCCGCACCGGGCAGAAAGACTTCGGTCCATGCATGCAGATCACAAAAATCGGCGACCGGCCCCTCCGGGCCTTCGAGCGGTTTTTCGTCGGCAACCAATTGGATCAAGTAGCCTGAAACAAATCTCGCAGCCAACCCTAGTTGGCGAAACGTTTCGACCAACAACCAAGCCGAATCACGGCACGAACCGCTGCCCAAATCCAGCGTTTGCTCGGGCGTTTGAACGCCGGGTTCCATTCGCAGCAAGTATTTGATTCGCTGCTGGGTCAAACGATTGATTTCGACTAAAAAATCGTTGATGGACGTCGTCGCCTTGGGCAGCGATGCGATCCACTCGTCAAATTTCTTCGTCCCGACTGGTTTTGTCAGGTAGGGTGCGAGTTGATGTTTGACGTCGGCATCGTAATCAAATGGCCAATTTTCCGCATACGATTCGACAAAGAAGTCGAACGGATTGATCACCGTCATGTCCGCGGTCAAATCGACCGTGACACAAAGCTCTTTGGTCGGCTTTTGAAAGACAAAGCGGGCAATCGGATTGGCAAACGGATCTTGCTGCCAATTGACAAAGTGATCCTTGGGCTCGACTTTTAGGTTGTACGCATCAATCTTGGTCCGCCCATGATACGCCGGGCGAAGCCGAACCAACTGAGGCCCCAAATGGATCGCACGCGAATACAGGTAACGCGTTTGGTGGTGCAGCGCGACACGAATGGTCATGTAGTCGTCGATATATTGAAATAGTCATGGTTCAGCGAGCTACCAATTTGGTTTAGCTCTTGCTGCAAATTGTCAATGAACTGATGCATCCCCCCAGCCAACACCTCTTTGACATTGGTCGAGGACATGCGATGTCGCAATGCCGCCATCTGCTTCTTTGCCGCGCCCGCCGACCCCGACTTCGACACCTCTTCAATCGCGTCCAAAGAGGCATCGGCCCCTGCGACACACGACAAAATCGATCGGGGAAAGGTGCGATGGAACAAGAAAAAGTGGACCACTTTCTCGATGTCCATCAAATGATGTTCGCGGCGATAGGTTTCAAATCCGCTGATCGCCAATAACAACGCCGACCACTGCAAATCATCCACCGCGGTGCCCACGTCATCGACGCGAGGCAGCAGATTAAAGTACTTGACGTCCAAGATTCGTGACGTTTTGTCAGCCCGTTCGATCAGCCGGCCGAGGTTTGCGAAATGCCATCCGGTGTCGTGAGCCATCGTGCTGTCGAGCACGCCCGACCAAAACAACGCATGCTGCCGCACAATGTCAAAGAACTCGGCCGTCGGATCGGTAATCGTTTCGGCGACCGAATCGTTCACAAAGTGATAGAACTCGTTGATCTGCAAAAACGCTTCGGACGACAATCCCTCGCGAACACTTTTGGCGTTTTCGCGAGCACACCGCAGCGACGTCAACATCGAACTGTGGTATTCGGTATCAAACGCGAGAAACTGAACCACGTTTTGTGCGTTGGCCTCGCCATACTTCTTTGCGAACCATTCATTGTCGCCGGTGACCTGAACAAGCGGTTCCCATGGATCCACCAAATTTTCGGGTTGATCCAGCACGATCCCCAGCGTGATCTCTAAAAACCGGGCAAGATTCTCCGCTCGTTCAACTTGACGGCTCATCCAATAGATTGATTCAGCAACACGAGAAAGCATGGGAGTATTGTGTTAGAAGAAATGGAAGTTGAATGAAGGACGACGGAGCAGGTTTATCGAGTGAGTCGTCAAAAAACAGGCCTCGGCTCGTTATTGCGAGACGAAACGGCGAGAAACAACAGGACGGTTGCTAACTGAGTTCATCAATGGCAACGGATTGCCCCGGATCGGCGACAACCCAGGTGTCTTTGCTGCCGCCGCCTTGAGATGAATTCACCACCAGCGACCCTTTCCGCAAGGCCACACGGGTCAATCCACCGGGCATCACCCACACGTCATCTTCGCTATTGCACAGGATGTAGGGACGCAAATCGACATGCCGCCCCTCCATCTTGCCATCGGCAAGCGTGGGCATTCGAGACAACTGCAATGTCGGCTGGGCAACGAAGTTGCGTGGGTTTTCGCTAATTTTCTCAGCAAACTCCGCTCGCTCTTTCTGAGTCGCATGAGGCCCGATCAAAATCCCATAACCTCCCGATTCGTTGGCCGCTTTGACCACCAGTTCATCCAAATGAGCAAGCACGTACTTGCGGTCCTCGGCTCGCGAGCAGACATAGGTTGGCACATTGGCCAGAATGGCTTCTTCGTTTAGGTAGTAGCGAATCATATCGGGGACAAAGGCGTAGACGACTTTATCGTCGGCAATCCCCGTCCCCGGCGCGTTAGCCAAAGCCACGTTGCCAGCTCGATAAGCGCTCATCAACCCCTTCACACCGAGCATCGAATCGGGGCGGAACACTTCGGGATCAAGAAAGATGTCGTCGACACGTCGGTACAATACATCGACTCGCTGCAGCCCGTCGGTGGTCCGCATATAAACCACGTCTTTTTCCACCACCAAGTCGCGGCCTTCGACAAGCTCGACCCCCATTTGTTGGGCCAAGTACGAGTGTTCGTAATAGGCGCTGTTGAACACACCGGGCGTCAACACGGCCACGGTCGGATCATTGATGTCCTCGCGTGCCATGCCTCGCAACATCTGATACAGGCGAGCCGGATAGTCACGTACCGGACGGACTCGCGAAGCGCTGAACACTTGGGGAAAGTTCTTTTTCATCACGTGCCGATTTTGCAACACGTAGGAAACGCCCGAGGGACACCGCAGATTGTCTTCGAGCACATAAACCGCGCCGGTGTTGTCACGGACAAGGTCGGTCCCGGTGACGTGACACCAAACATTGCGAGGCGGCTTCAATCCAACACATTGCGGCAAGAACGTCGATGCCGATTCGATCAAGTCGCTCGGGATCACACCGTCCTTGACGATCTGCTGCTCGTTATAGATATCGCCGAGAAATAGATTCAACGCTTTGATGCGCTGTTTCAGCCCCGCTTCAATATGATGCCACAGCATCGTCGAGACGATCCGCGGCACGATATCAAAGGGCATGATCTTTTCCGTCCCTGCCGCATCGCTGTAGACGGTAAACGTGATTCCCATCTGATAGAGGGCGCGTTCGATCGCCTTTTGACGACGCAACAATTCTTCGGCGGGCAACTTGTTGATCCGATCAATCAACAGTTCCGCGTCCGGCCGGGCGACCGTTTTTTCGTCGACTAATTCGTCAAAAAATCCGTCGGTTTGATATCCCGACAACTTGGGTGAGGCGATCGACTGAGTCTGGCTTTGAGATTGTGAGGCCATTTGAAAAGCAACGGTTTCCTGAAGAGGGAGCTCTAGTGTCAGTCCGATCCATGATCGACGCACTCATTGAATCCGCATCTTACCAGTTCCGCCATTCTGGTTCTCATGATTCTATAGCGAATACTCCGAGATGATAGTCACCGTTGCCGATTTCGATTGCAACGCAGTCGCATCATGCCGTAGAAGCCCCCTTTACGGCAGGCTACGGTGGATACGCCGAACCTCGGCGGTTAGGTCCAACGCCGCAGCCACTTTTCAAGGATCAACAAATTCCACAACCGATAGCCGTGATTCTGCTCGTTTTGCTCGTGAGATCGCACCAGTTCGGCAACGCGATCCCGACGCAAAAACGGCTGAATCTTCGCATCCTCGGCCAACAGCGTTTCATGAACCATCGGCTTTAGTTCATCGCGAAACCAGTTCGCGATCGGAATCCCAAACCCCATCTTTTTCCGCGTGAAAATCGACGAAGGAATCATCGAACCAAACGTGTCCTGCAAAATCAACTTGCCTCGACCACCCCGAAATTTATATCGCACCGGCAGCGTCGCAGCAAATTCAACCACGCGGTAATCCAATAACGGCTGACGCACTTCCAAGGCATTGCCCATCGATGCGATGTCGACCTTGGTACACAAATCGCATGGCAGGTAGGTCAGCACGTCGCTTGCCGAAGCCCGCGAAACAACATCGCGTCCCTTGGATCGATCCCAGGCGGCATCGAGAAACTCAAACGGATCGTCACCCGGCAAACGCTCAACAAAATCGTCGCTGTACAACGACGCGCGGAGCGATTCAGGAAAAATCTGCAGCCAATTCAAATAACGCCGCGCCGTCGGTTGCCCAAGCGCCTCGAGAAACCGCTTGGCCCGCCGCACCACCGACCGACGTTTCTCGGAATCCGGCAACCGTTGGACCAAACCGATCCCCGGCACTTGATGCAGCGGGAACATCTTCTGCAGTTTACTGCTGAGCCATAACGCACGATATCGCTCGTAACCGGCAAACAGTTCGTCACCGCCGTCGCCCGACAACGCCACCGTCACCTGTTTGCGTGTCAATTCGGACAAATACCATGTTGGAACCGCCGACGAATCGCCAAACGGTTCGTCGTAGTGCCAGACCAACTTGTCGATCACGTCAACGCCGTGCGGTGTCACTTCGAACCGTTGATGATCGGTCCCGAGATGCTTGGCGACTTGGGCGGCGTAGGCGGTTTCGTCAAAATCCGCGACCGGGAATCCGATGCTAAACGTTTTGATCGGCTGATCCGAAAGCGATTGAGCGATCGCGGTGATCAACGATGAATCGATACCGCCGGACAAAAAGGCTCCAAGCGGCACATCGCTTTGCATCCGCAAACGGACCGAATCAGTCAACAATTCTCGCAATCGATCGCAGGCGTCGGCGTGTGAAATCGGGATTTCGATCGACGGGTCATAGTTCCAATATCGCTCGACACGAACTTGGCCATTTTCAAACACCGCAAAATGACCTGGCGGCAACTTTCGCACACCCTTCCAAATCGTGCCCGGCGGCGGGATGTATTGGTAGGTCAAAAATTCGTCGATCGCCGCGGGGTCAATCTCGTCGCAGACGCCTCCGGCCGCCACCAAGCACTTCAGTTCGCTGCCGAAAACCAGCCGATTGTTTTTCAGTGCATAGTACAGCGGTTTTTGCCCGATCCGGTCGCGAGCCAGCACCAGTCGATTCCGCTTGGCATCCCAAATTGCGATCGCAAACATGCCATTGAGCTGCGAAAAACAATCGGTTCCGACATCCTCGTACAGATGCAGCACCGGCTCGCCATCGCCGTGCGTGGCAAAGGTGTGCCCGGTTCCTTCGAGCCGACGGCGAAGCGTTTTGAAATTGAAAATCTCGCCGTTGAACACCATGCGGACGCTGCCGTCCTCGTTGGCCATCGGTTGGCGAGCCCCCTCGAGATCGATGATGCTCAGCCGGCGAAACCCCAACCCAACGCCCACTCGATTCCCATAGGCATCGTGATGATCCGTATCGATCCACGTCTGTGAATCGTCGGGACCACGATGCGCGATCGAGTCGGTCATCTTGTTCAGCAGCGACGCATCGACCGCCATCTTCGCGTCCAGCCAAACTGCCCCAGTAATCCCACACATCGAGTTGTCGTTCCTAGTTGTTTGAAAAGTGTGAGATAGGGTTCCCGTCTGTCATCAAGAACACGTTTATATGCCCACGATAGATAAGGAAGGCTGCGACATACAAGGTAGCGAAACTCGCCAACGGCTTGTTGATTTAGTCGTACGATGGACTTCCTAGCCCGTCGAATACGTCATTGACGGACTAGAAAGTCCATCCTACACCCCTTGCCGAAGGAAACTTCATTAAATCAACAAGCCGTCAAGAGTTTCGTTTCCTGAACCGAAAAGCCGAAAGTCTTGGCGACTTTCGCTACGCTGAGAAAGCAGTGTTCTCAATGACAGGCTGGAAGCCTATCCCACACGCTTAGCAATGGATCGCTCGCACGGCATCAATGAATTCTCGCATCGATTGAAAGCGTTGGCTCGGTCGTTTCTGAATCGCTCGCATCACGACGTCGTCGGCCCCTTTGGGGATATCACGTTCGGGCGATCGCTCGCTGGGCGGCGGCACCTCTTTGTGCTTGATGTTGTCAAACGTCTCGTTGATATCCGCTCCGCGAAACGGCTCACGCAGCGCCAACATTTCATACAGCACCACGCCTGCGCTAAAGATATCGGTGCGTTCATCGATCCCTCGATTGCCGTCCACCTGCTCGGGTGACATGTACAGCGGTGTTCCCGGTCGCTGGCCACCACCGGTCAACGTTTTCAACTGCTCGCCGTCGGATTCGCGGGGCTTCAACACACTGCGGTTGATCGGTTCATTGTCATCGGCGTGCCCCCACACTTTGGCGACTCCCCAGTCCAACAAAATCACTTCGCCGAAATTACCCACCCAAATGTTTTCGGGCTTGAAGTCGCGGTGAATCACCCCACGGGCGTGCGAATAGGCGAGTGCCTGGCACGCGCTGGCGACAATCTCTAAGCGAGTCGCCGTGGGAAACGCCGCAATGGTGGCTTCATCACCGCGAGCGATTCGCTTTAAGATCTCGAAAAAATTCTCTCCCGAAATCCGCTTCATGACAAAGTACATCCCTTCGGTTTCGTCGTTGCCGATGTCATAAACCGGCACCGTGTTGGGATGCTGCAATTGCGCGGTCACCCGCGCCTCACGAAGCAGGCGTCGTTGCTCGCGCCGATCATGCCGCGTTTCGGGCAACAATGACTTGATCGCCACGGTACGTCCGGTGACGCAATCGAACCCGGATCGCAATACCGCGCTGCCGCCACGCGCCATCTCACGAAGGTTGTTGTAACGGGCAATCCCGAGCGGCACGTTCTGAGGAAGGTCCGGATCGGTGCCTGACAAGATGATGGTGGGTTCGCTAATCATAGTCTCATTCTATTCCAAATCGCAGTGTCCAGGCACTACCAACCCTATCGGCTACTTTCCTAGCAGCCACCTCAACTTTTCTGGGGCTGAACGATTTTCTGGGGCTGAACGACGACTTTCATTTGATCGGGGTCCCCTGCGTACAGTCGCTCGAACCACTGCGGCGCATCATCTAATGAAATTTTAGCGGTAATCAGTGGCTCGACCTTGATGATGCCGCGGTTCATCAGATCGATGCACTGCGGATACTCTCCATTACAACCGCACGTGCCTCGCAGCGTGATTTCGCGTGTCACGACCGATTGCAGAGGCAATTCAATCTTGGGCGACACGTTGCCGACCAAAGTCACGCTGCCGCCTTTGCGGACCGATTCAATCGCCGTGTTGATCGTGGGCGTCGCGCCGACGACTTCCAGTGCCACATCGGCTCCGCGGCCTTCGGTCAATTTGCGAACCTCTGCAGGCACGTCGACTTGATCACCCCGCAGAACGACGTCGGCACCAAGCTCTTTGGCGACCGCCAAACGTTTGTCGTTCAAATCGACCGCGATCACCTGCGTCGCACCGGCCGCGCGAACCGCTTGAATTGTCAACAACCCGATCATCCCCGCACCCACCACGACGGCGGTGTCGCCCAACGTGATTTGGGTGACGTTGGCGGCATGCACCGCCACCGAAACCGCTTCGACCAGCGCCGCATGCTCAAACGGCAACGTCTCGGGCAATGTGTAAACGATCCGGCGAGGCACGCTGATCTGTTCGGCGAACGCACCATGACGACGGTATTCGCCACAAGAAACGCCCAGCACCATGCGGTGATCACAAAGATTGCCATCGCCTTGACGGCAGAAATGACACTTGCCACACGACACCATCGAATCGAACGTGACTCGCGTCCCCTCCGGCAAATCGGTTATGTTTTCTCCCGTGGCGATCACGATCCCAGCTGCCTCGTGCCCCATCACCAACGGCGGAATACGACGCCCCGTGCTGCCGTCATAGCCATGAATATCGCTGCCACAGATGCCGCACGCTTCGACCTGAACCAAAACATCGTCGGCCCCCACTTCCGGAGCATCAACGTCGGTGACTTGCATCTCTTTATATTCGGTTAGCAATAACGCTTTCATGGTTGTCTCAATCGCGTAATGATGGTGCCCTTCGCAGGATCGATCCGGCAACGCAGGAACGTCCCAAACAAAGATAATGGGGGCGGACCGCCGCAGTTTATCACAAGGAAGCCAAAATTGAACGATGACGAAACGCTGACCGCCTATCACGAAGCAGGCCATGTGGTCGTCGGCTACCTGCTCGGAGCCCAAATTGACGAAGTGCGGCTTGATAGCATGATCGACGACGACTTACCCCGCCGTTTTGGCGATTGTTTGGTCAATTGGGGAAAAGTCGATGCCGGCTGCGATTGGCAACGCCAACGCGAATTGATGACCATTTTAGCTGGGCCCGTGGCCGAAATGATCTATCGGGGCGAGCGACTGCATCCGGCCCATTTCGGGCCATGGCAAGGCGATTGGCAACAAGCATGCGAGCGATCGGTCGGACTGTTCTCGCATCCCGCCGAACAAATCCGTTTCCTTGAACAGATCATCGCTCGGCTGTATCGCCGCATGGCAGACGACCAGTGGTGGGCGGCGATCGCCGCAGTCGCCGACGAATTGCTGGCCCACGAAGCACTCGAACACGACGACGTCGCCACCGCCGTCGCATTCTGGCTAGGCTAAATGTGGGATAGGCTTCCAGCCTGTCACGGCCTGGAATCGCCCGTTCTGACGTTTTGTCGCCACGCTTGCCAGAGCGCGGACAGTTGCCACGCAGATGCGAGTCACCACCTTCTGGCGAAGGTAGCTACCACAAAATCCCACACACCATCCCCGAAACTCCTGGCGAGTTTCGCGACGTTTTGACGCGACGTGTCGACGTGACACATCGATGCGACGTTCTGCTACTTGATGAACAGCATCTCTTGGTACTTCGGCAGCGGCCAGATATCGTCCGCGACGATCCCCTCGAGCTCGTCGGCTACCTCACGCACCGCGTTCATCGCTGGCAACACCACCTCGCCGAAATGCTTGGCGTGTTCTATCAGACCACCGCCGACCGCATCATCCATCTTCTTCTGCAGCAGCGTGATGTTGTCCTGCAATTGCTTCACCAGCGACGTCATCTCATCGAGCGTGTCGGTGTCAAAATCATAGCCCAACAACTTCAAATTGGTGCAGGTCGCAGCCAATTCATTTTGGTAACGAATCGCAGCGGGAAAGATCATCGTTTTAGCCATGCTGTACGTCAACTTGGCTTCGACGCTGATCGACATGCAGTACTGCTCGAGATAGGTCTCAAGTCGACTTTCCAATTCTCGTCCTGACAACACACCGTACTTTTGGAACAACTCAGCGACTTCGGGGGCTTGCAAGTACGGCAACGCATCCGGCGTCGATTTCATGTTCAACAGCCCCAACTTGGCCGCCTCGGTATGCCACTCATCCGAGTAGCCGTCGCCGTTGAAGACGACCGAAGAACACTCGTTCATGATCTCCGTCAACAACACTTGGATCGCACTGTGTAGCGATTCAGGCGTCCCGTCGGTCGCCGCTTCCAATTGGGTCGCGCAGTAATCGACCGACTCGGCAACGATGGTGTTCATCGCCACCAACGGACCAGCGATCGATTGGTTCGATCCCACGGCTCGGAATTCGAAACGATTCCCGGTAAACGCAAACGGACTGGTGCGGTTCCGATCCCCGGCGTCTTTGGGAAGCGGCGGCAACACGTCCACCCCTACCGTCAACGTCCCTTTTGCGATCGACGAATTCGCGCCGCCCGCCTTGATTTGCTCAAACACGTCGGTCAATTGGTCCCCCAGGAACACCGACATGATCGCCGGCGGAGCCTCGTTGGCACCCAGCCGATGATCGTTGCTGGCGGTCGCCACTACCGCTCGCAGCAACCCTTGGTACTTGTAAACCGCACGGATCACCGCGGCACAAAACACCAAAAACTGGGCGTTTTCGTGAGGCGTGTCGCCTGGGTCCAATAGATTGCCCTGGGACCGACTTCCCAACGACCAATTCACATGCTTGCCCGAACCGTTCACCCCTGCAAACGGTTTCTCATGCATCAAACAGGTCATCCCATGTTTTTCAGCCAACCGCTTCAGCGTCGTCATCAGCAGTTGTTGGTGGTCTGTCGCGAGGTTTGCCGATTCAAACATCGGAGCAATCTCATACTGCCCCGGAGCGACTTCGTTGTGCCGCGTCTTGACTGGAATCCCTAGCTTGAACAGTTCCCGTTCGCTCTCGAGCATGAATGCCAACACGCGTTCAGGAATCGCACCAAAGTAGTGATCATCAAACTCTTGGCCCTTCGGCGGCTTGGCACCGAACAACGTTCGCCCGGCGTTGACCAAGTCGGGGCGAGCAAAATAGAAGTGTCGATCGATCAAAAAATACTCTTGTTCGGGTCCGGCTGTCGAAGCGACAAAGGCACCGTCCTCGTGACCAAACAACTTCAGGATCCGCTGAGCCTGTTTGTTCAGCGCTTGCATCGAACGCAACACCGGCGTTTTCTTGTCAAGCGCCTCCCCAGTCCACGAAACAAACGCGGTGGGAATGCACAGCGTCGTCCCGTTAGGGTTCTCTAAGATGTACGCTGGACTGGTCACGTCCCAAATCGTATAGCCACGCGCTTCAAAGGTTTGCCGAATCCCACCGGTCGGAAAACTCGAACCATCCGGTTCGCCTTGGATCAACTGACTGCCACTAAATTCCGCGATCGAGCCCCCTTCGCCATCGGGCGAGAGAAAACTGTCGTGCTTCTCAGCGGTCGCGCCGGTCAACGGGTAAAAGACGTGAGCATAGTGAGTCGCTCCTTTGCTGAGCGCCCAATCCTTCATGGCCGACGCGACGGCGTCAGCGACGGTCGGATCGAGCTTTTCACCGGATTCGATCGTTTTCATCAACGACTTGTAAACCGGCTTGGGCAGCCGCTCTTGCATCACCTTTTTGCTAAAGACGTTGGCGCAGAACAAATCCTGCATCGGGGTTTCCGAGAAATCCATCGCCGGTGTGGTGGTTTTGTAACCGGTGACGGCGGCGATCGCCGAAAGCCGCGGACTCAAACCGGGCGGGGTCGCTGCAGATCCATTACTCGCTGGTCCACGGGGATTGCTTTTTGTCTCTGCAGTCAGCGTTGTGCTCATCTTAAAATTCCGGCTTGTTTAATACGAAAAGTAAAAGGGCTTGGACAACCTGCTGCACTGCGGCAGCACCGCCATTGTCCATGTTGGCCCCCGCTTCATCGCAAACCTTGTGCCCCCGCCAAATTTCGTCGCTCGGATCATGCCGGATCACTGATGCGAAACTGGGGGCGACCGCCTCCGCCGCTGGCGTTTTACGTGGTTTGCTCGAATGCTAAAAATGGACAACCCTGCCCTCGCGTGAGCGCGCGTTGCTGTCCTCATCGCCTCGCACAATCCCCCCATGTGCACCAATTCAAAGCAGCCAGTGCACAATCCATGAGCACAAGTGCTGGCACCACGGCACATCGTAAACACTGTTTTGACCCCGATTTGGAGCGTCAGAGCCATTTAATCCTCGGCGGCATGGTTTGTGCTTAGCAAAGCTGCGGAATTCTCGTGCAACGCCCCAAGCCCCCATGGCGAAGCTTTCGCCTCGGGGAGCGGATTTGCCACGATCGCAAACGCTCTTCCCTTGTCATCACAGTTCGACCGATTCATGCACCGCTTCAATTCGAAAAAACAAACATCGAGCACGATGGACACACATCAAAAGGCGCTTGATGTGAATCTGGATCCTCGCCGCTACGGCACGTTTGCCGAGATCGGGGCGGGCCAAGAAGTGGTACGCTGGTTCTTTCGCGTCGGCGGCGGCGCCGGCACGATCGCCAAAAGCATGTCCGCCTACGACATGAAGGTAAGCGACGCGATCTATGGCCGCGCGTCACGTTACGTTTGCCGCGAACGACTGCAAGCGATGCTCGATTACGAACACCGCTTGAATCTCGATCGCCTGCGTGACGTTCGAGGCGACACGACCGCCTTCTTTGCCTTTGCCGACACGGTCTCGGCGAGGAATTTTCAGGGCACGAACGAGTGTCACGGTTGGATGGGAATTAAATTCCAAGCTCATCCACGCGACGACGATAGCCAAATCATCATCCACGTGCGGATGCTTGACGAAGAGGCGGCGCTACAGCAAGAAGCACTCGGGATCGTCGGCGTGAACCTTGTGCACGGTGCCTTCGCGCTGCACCATGAACCCGAACTGCTTGTCGATTCGCTGCTTGATGGACTTTCGACTTCGCGGATCGAAATCGACATGATCGAATTCTCGGGGATCGCGTTCCGCCATGTCGACAACCGATTGATGAGTCTAAAACTTGTCGAACTTGGTTTGAGCGGCGCTGCGATGTTTGCCAGCAGCGGCGAAGTGCTACAGCCATCGGAATTCTTTTATCGCAAGCCCATCCTGGTGGAACGCGGCAGCTTTCGCCCGGTGTGCAACGTCAATCTCGACATGCTTCGCGGGGCGCACGAAAAGTTCTCTCAACTGCCGAGCGTCGCCGGCAAAGAAGTGGCTCAGGTGATGGAGATCACCATGAATAACTTGAAAGCCGAAGGCGAAATTGATTTGCGAGACTTTCTCGCTCGCGCCGATGTCATGGCGGCCTGTGGCATGCCGGTCCTGATTTCAGATTACTTTCGCTACTTTCGTCTCGCTGCCTATCTATCGCGGTACACCCGAGAAAGTATCGCGATCACGATGGGCGCCGGCAGCTTGTTGGAACTCTTTGACGAACAGTACTACACCAGTTTGGAAGGCGGGATCCTTGAATCGTTCGGACGTTTGTTCAAGAACGATTTGAAGATTTACTGCTACCCGCTGTTGGATCCGGCGACCGGCGAACTGGTCACGTGTGACAATCTCGAAGTCAAACCCGAACTCAGCAAGTTGTACCACTACCTGCTTGACCGCGGCGAGATCAACGCAGTCGAAAACTACGACCCCGAATGCCTAAAGATCTTCTCACGCGAGGTGCTGCGGATGATCAAAAATGGTGATCCGGAATGGGAAACGATGGTCCCCGAACCGGTGGCCGAGGTGATCAAAAGCAAAAATTACTTCGATTACCAACCCGCGTGATACAAGCACCGGCGGTTGGTTGGCTGCCAACGACAAAGCCGAAACAATCGCGATGACACACGCCGGACAAAACTCGCCGATGGGCGCCGCGTCGAGAGAGAAACAACGAGGCAAACCAGACTGCGCATCTGCAGGAAACACCCCTCCGCAGGGCCGTCACCTCGCGCATCCCCAGCGAATGAACTGTACCGCGATGGCGTCCAAAACTCGCAGGCGAAGCGAACTTTTTCGATTCGCTGCGCATTCGCGATCATCACTTTCCCGTTTATTCAGCCGATAACGGCGTCCAGCGTGTGTCATTCCGGCATTGTCAAGTCGCGCTCGCAATTGTCGCAGCCACCTTATAGATTCTGGACTCTCATCCTTATTGAATCCAAATGCCCATGTTATCTGAAATGCCCGATACGTTGATTTCTGACACGGTGCGTCGGTACCGGCACACTCACTATCGTCACACGAAGATTGTCGCGACGCTTGGCCCTGCGACGCAGTCCGAAGAGGGCTTAACGCGTCTGATCAACCAAGGTGTCGATGTCTTTCGTCTGAACATGGCCCACGGCACCGGCGAGTGGGCGATCGAAGTCACCAAACGAATTCGCCAGACCTCGGACAAGGTCGGTCGTCACGTTGCGGTGATGATGGACGTCAAAGGCCCTGAGATCCGTACCGGCGTGGTGGAACAGCCGATCGAACTGGTTGTCGGAAACCGAATCCGACTGCAAGCCTCGTCGAATCCCGCTCCAGACGACCTGGATTGCCCTTGCGTCTCGGTCAACTATCCCGACCTTGCTCGCGACGTCAAAGTGGGTGCGACGATTTTGATCGACAGCGGACTGATCCGCATGCGAATCATGGACAAGGATGACGACGGCATTCTTTGTGAAGTCGAGACGCCGGGCATGCTCACGTCACGGCGGCACATCAATCTGCCGGGCGTTCATGTCAACTTGCCAGCCGTGACCGAGAAAGACAAACATGACCTGCAGGCCGGTGCCGAAGCCGGGATCGACTTCGTTGCACTCTCGTTTGTTCGCACCGCTGCGGACATTCGCACCTTGCAAGCTTACCTAAAAGAGATCGGATCCAACGCCCGGATCGTGGCCAAGATCGAAGACCAGGCGGGTGTGCAAAACATGGAAGAGATCATCCGCGAGTCGGATGGATTGATGATCGCGCGTGGCGACTTGGGGATCGAGATCGATTACCACAAGCTGCCGTTGGTCCAATCGCAGTTGATCGCTGCTTGTCAAAGCGAAGGCAAACCGGTGATCATCGCAACGCACCTGCTCGAATCGATGATCCAATCTCCGATGCCAACGCGAGCGGAAGTATCGGACGTCAGCAACGCGGTTCGTGAACAAGCCGACGCGGTGATGTTATCAGGCGAAACGACCACCGGAGCCTACCCGTTTGAATCGGTCGAGGTGATGAAGAACATCATCCGCAGCATCGAACCGACGGTCAGCCGTTCGCTCAATTCGCTGATCACGCTACGAGAACCCAAAGCCAAGATGCTTCGCTCGGCCGCCCTATTGGCACAAGAGCTTGGCCAAGCCGGCATCGTTGTCTTTACCCGCAGCGGTTTCTTGGCTTATGTGCTCGCATCGCTTCGGCCGCGTGGCGTTCCCATTTATGCCTTTACCGACGCCGAAGACACGTTCAATCAAATGTTGTTGCTGTGGGGCGTCGAGCCTTTCCTGATGGAATTTTCCGACGACCCGGACGTCACGATTGCCAATGCGACCGAACGCTTGCGGCAAAGTGATTGGGTCACTCCCGGCAGCTGGTTGGTCGTGATCACCAACGTGTTGGCCCACGGCAAAGTGGTCGATTCGTTGCAATTGCGTCAAGTGGAAGCGACACCTCCGGCTGGCTCGACATAGCTCGCTCCGGCAAAGGAGACGTGAGCCAACGTGGATCCACAACGAAGCATCGACCGGGTGACAAAACCGCCCGCTCCGCCTGCGGTGTCGCATTTGTCGGCCTCGCCACCGCTGCGCCGCATCTTAACCGGCGGCGTGTTGTTTCTATTAATCTGCCTGGTGGCCGTCGCCGGTTACATGGCGGCCGGCTGGCATCTGGACGATGCACTTTACATGGTCGTGATCACGATCTTCGGCGTCGGTTACGGCGAAGTCCATCCGATCGAATCGCCGCCGCTGCGTGCACTGACGATCATGGTGATCGTCGCCGGCTATGGTGCGGTAATCTACACCGTCGGCGGATTCATGCAGATGTTGATCGATGGCGAACTGAACCGAGCAATGGGAGCAAGACGAATGACCAAGGGAATCGAGCGACTCAGCAACCACACCATCATTTGTGGGATGGGACGCTTAGGCACGATCCTGGCACGAGAACTACACGCCGCAGGCAAACCGTTTGTCGCGATCGACACCGATCTGGACCGACTGCGTGCTGCCGAAGATCGCGGCTACCTGGTCCTGCATGGCGATGCGTCCGAAGAAGACATCTTGGATCAAGCCGGAATCAAGCGAGCCACCAACGTCGCTGCGGTCTTATCGCTTGATGCCACCAATGTGTTTGTCACGATCACCGCACGCGAGATGAATCCGGCCGTCCGCATTATCGCTCGCGGTGAAAACCCACGCACCGAAAAGAAACTGCTTGGATGCGGCGCAAACCAAGTCGTCTTGCCTACCGCGATCGGTGCCCAAAAGGTCGCTCAGCTGATCACCCAACCGACGGCCGAAAGCATTTTGGAGCAGATTCAAGATCAAGGCACGATGCTAGAGGATCTTCGGCGAATTGGACTGCAGTTCAACGAGCTCGAAGTCATCTCCGATTCCGAGCTTTCCAATCATCCACTCAGCGAGCTGGAAATCCGCGGCAATCACAGCTTTCTGATCGTCGGCGTTCGCCATGCCGATGGGACGATGCAACTCAACCCATCGCCCACGCTGCTGTTAAAACCGGGCGACATCGTGATTGTGCTGGGGCACGAAGACGACCTCCCCGAGATCGCTCGCCGCTTCTTACGCAAGCAACCCAAAATGACCTACCGTGGCGTCTCGGTGGAAAACTGAGTCGCAGCCAGCAAACCAAAGCCAATCGCATCGGGAAGAATGCGTGGCAGGACCGCCCCCCGCAACACAGAGGTGCCCAGCCAACAAGAATAGGCTAGGGGTTTTGACTCGAGTGCATCATCATCATCGATATGGTTAATTTGTCCTTACATTTGGAAGAGCGAAACAACGATCGCATGCGGCGTGTTTGACAGCTCGAAGCTCGCCATTTCACTTTCCTATCGCAGCATTGCGAAGTAAAACGAACAGCTCCCATGATCGAACGCCAGAATACATCGCTGAGCAAACGGATTTCCATCGGCCTGATTTCCGTCTTTTTCGTAGCGGCAGGCATCAATCACTTTGTCTCGCCGATGACCTACTTGAAGATCATGCCATACTATCTGCCATGGCCGTTGGCATTGGTGTACGTCTCAGGATTCTTTGAAGTGCTCGGCGGGATTGGCGTGGCGGTACCACGACTGCGGCGTGCAGCGGGATGGGGCTTGATCGCATTGTTGGTCGCAGTCTTTCCAGCAAACCTTTTTATGATGACCAACGCCGAACTGTTTCCGTCGATTCCATTCTGGATGCTCGTCGCACGCTTGCCGTTGCAAGGTGCTTTAATTGCTTGGGTTTGGTGGGCTACGATTGGCAAAGCCTGAAACCGAGTCACGCGACGCAACCGGATGGATCTGTGTTCGAATTCGCTGAGTCATTTCTGCCAGAACGTGCCGATTGAAATCGTGGCCCTTCGTTACTGATGAAGTTAGATTTAGCAGCCCAGGGCTTTCCCTGGAAGCATTGCGGCTGCTAAAGCAAGATTAGACGATGCTAAAGCAAGATCAGGCCATCATTTCGGTGATCTGCTTGGTCGCGATGCCGATTGGCCGGTCCAGCGGCACGCCGGCGCACGCGAGCAGCGTCTTGAGCAGGTCGCCCTGGTTACCCTTGACGTCGGTCAGGAAACGCCCGGTCTTGATCGAACCGCCACCCTTGCCCGCAACGATGAATGGCAAGTTCTCGCGTCGGTGCTTGTTGCCGTCTTCCAGCCCCGAGCCCCACATCATGATGCAGTTGTCCAGCAGCGTGCCGTCACCCTCGCGCAGGCTGGCCATCTTTCTCACCATGTAGGCAAACTGATCGATGTTGAACTTCGTGATCGCTGCCACCTTTCGGACCATCTCTTTTCGATTCTCGTGGTGCGTCTGCGAGTGGTGCTTGTCCGTAAAGCCCAATTCGGGATAAGACACGCCGTTGGGCGTGGACCCGATGTACGTACTGACGCGTGTGGTGTCCGTCTGAAAGGCCAGGACGGTCAGGTCGCACATCACCTGCATGTATTCGCTGCGTTTGTCACCCTCGGGAATCTTGACCTCGATTGGCGGCGAATCGCTGGCGTGACGCTTGGTCGAGCGGACGCCCGCCTTCTCTAGGGCCGCCTCCTGTTGGCGATGCTCGATCGCGACAATGCGACGCTCGACCGCCCGCACGCTGTCGAGATACTCATCCAGTTTTTGCTGGTCGGTTGGGGCCAGTGTCCGGCGTAGGTCCCGCGCGCCGCCCAACACACGGTCGAGCATTTGCCGGTCGAGAGTGTTTGCCTTCGTGACTCGACTGGCCTGCCCCTTCTTGCCAAACAGCCTGTTCAAGACGTTGCGGGGATCGATCTCGGCGGGGACGGGCTGCGTGGGCGAGCGGTAGCTGCAGTGCGAGTAGTAGGCCTCGTGCAGGCCGGCCTGGTTCTCCTTCCATGTCTGCGGCATGGTTGCCAACTCGAGCGAGGGCAGCAATGTGTGAGCCCCCACGTAGTTGGCCATGATCTGGTCGGCCGAGATCGCGATGTTGACACGGCTGCGTGTGTCCGCGTCCGGAAGAGTAGCGGTGAGCCAGGTCGACAACTCTAACGCATGCGGCGCGCCACCGAACGGCTCGATAGGCACGCCGGAAATCCCCTTCATCATCAAGCACTGATCCAGGATCGGACGCAGTGATTCGATCGCCGGCGGCGGCGAATCACGGTAAGCCTCCGGACTTTTCGGCCAGAACTCGTCCATGATCACGCCGTGTGGCATATACATGAACCCGAGTCGCACCGGCGGCTTAGCGACACTGCCACCGGCGGCCCAGCTCGGTGAATTCCAGCCCAGGGATTCCATCAGCGGTAACGCGAGCGAAACGCCGGCGCCTTTTAGCAACGTGCGACGATCAACACGAGAACGGTTGTCAGTGCGATTCATCCTTCGACTTTCCGGTGTGTGAACAAGTAACTGGTGATAACCTCAGTGATTATCGTCCGCATGCGGTAATCGTCCGGGGCAATTTTGATCATCAGCTGGTCGATCACGACTTCATCATAACCTTCCAGCTGTCGCCCCAGTGCGTAGGCCATCAACCTTTCGGTCAGATTTCGAGCCAGATCGTTCTTTCGCTTGGCCAGGAGCGCCTTCAGCTCCGCTGGCGTGGAGAAGCTTTCTCCACCGGGAAGCTTTCCGGCTGAGTCGATCTCGACGCCCGAGTCATCCTTATCACGCCAGCGGCCGATAGCGTCGAAATTCTCCAAACCGAAGCCGATCGGGTCGAAAATCTTGTGACAATTGGCGCAAGCGGGTTCGGACTGGTGTAACTGCGTCCGCTGACGCAGCGTCAAACCCTCCATGCTTTTTTGCGGCTGATCTTCGAGTTCGGGGACGTCCGGCGGAGGCGGCGGGACGCGTTCTCCCAGCACCTGCTCGAGGACCCAAACACCGCGCCGAACGGGGCTGGTCCGGTTTGGCATCGACGTGGTCGCCAGGGTGGCCGGCATGCCGAGGATGCCGCCCCGGTTAGGGTTCTCCAGCGTGACCCGCCGCATCGCGGAACCTTGAACGGATTGCTCAAGCCCGTACAACTCGGCGAGCGGCTCATTGACGAAGGTGTAGTCGCTGTCCACAAACCGCAACACGCTCTGGTTCTCACGCACGATGCTCTGGAAAAACAGCCGGGCTTCGTCCAGCATCGCGGTGCGTAAAGTGGCGGTCATTTGTGGGAAAACGTCCGGGTCAAACGACTGGCTCTGGAGCCCACTTACGCCCAGCCACTGGGCGCCGAAGCCGTCGAACAGCGCCCGCGATCGGTCGTGCTCCAGCAGCCGCTCCACCTGGGCACGCAGCACTTCGGGCTCGTGGAGTTTGCCCTGGTCCGCGAGTGCCGACAATTCGGCGTCGGGCGGCGCCGACCACAATAGATAGGAAAGACGAGCGGCCAATTGATAGTCGTCCAGCGGCACGATCGCGTCCTTCGAGTCGACTTCCTCGGCTGGCGTGATGAAGAGGAACTGCGGAGAAACGAGAACCGCCTTCCACATCAGCCCCAACGACGCGGTGTAACCAAGCTTGTTCTCGCGGCCGAGGTCGAAGACGCTTACCAAGACATCCAACTCTGCCTCGCTGGGAGGCCGACGGTAAGCATCGCGAGCCAGAGAGCGCGCGACTTGACGGGCCGCCACGCGATATTCGGCGGCCTTGGGAGGCGCGTCTCCGAACAGGCGTTTCTGTACTTCGGTCGGCGGCTGGCCATCCGGCGCCACGACTTGTTCGACGACCTTGTTGGCGATGTCGAGAAACAACTCCGACTGCAGCGGTGAGATCGAGTTGAGATACCCCTCCCCGACGACCTCCTCGGGAAGGCTGTCGGCGATCGCAGGATTCACGCCGTACAGGTCGCGCAGCGTGTTGCCGAACTCCACCTTGCTCAGACGACGGATCACGAAAGCGCCCGGGTCGCGCGGGGCCAGGTACTTGAGCTTGCCGATCCACGTGATGAATTGGCGGCGTTCTTCATCGGTTGGGATCTCGTCCGCATAGTCGGGCGGCATGTCGTGCACTTTGACATTCGCGACCGCCTTCTTCCAATGCAGCGACGAGGACGCGCCGCCGGGACTCTTCAGCGCCGACTGAAGATTGATGCCCGCCTCGGGTCGGGGGCCATGGCAACTGATGCAGTACTTGTTGACGAAAGGCCCGACCTTTGTTTTGAATGTCTTCTCGGCGTCGGCCCGGAGCACGGCCGGATCCGCGCTACCATCATCGGTCTCCGCCACACAGGGCGAAACGAAAGACAAGACGAACGCAAAGCCCATCGCGGCGACCATCGTAGGAACCACCTGAATGACGCGAAACACCTGCACGCCAGCCGTCCAACGGCAATAGAAGGAAACCGCCGCCGCTGCATTGGCTGCTACGGTGCGATCGGTCGATCCAGTGGTGTCGTGGAGACGTGTCGGGGTAAGCGCAGTCATGAAGGAGCCGTTTGTTACATTGCACGTGACCTAGCACGGGATCGAGCCAGCGTATCGTGCGTTCCGCGTGACCTTTCCCATGATCGGTGGGATCCACGAGCAAATCAAGGCAACAAGTGATCGCCACGGGGAATGTGGGATATTTGTCACGCTCATCGGAGGGCGAGTCGATTATAATATATAGAGTTCCGAACCGTTTTTCGACATCCATTGAAGGGTTTCAGTGCAACGCCTGTAGAAGTTTGCAAGCCGGACAACATTCTCTCGCCGCTTACTCGAAAGCCGAGCGTTGAGAGACACGTTTCCGATTGGGTCCTCCGGTCGATGAAATTGAAGCGTGTAAGAAAGAGCTCCAGTGTCGGCCACCGGGTGGCGCAAGCTCAATGCCAAAACTCGCCTCGGTGTGCAGCACCGAACGCAATTGGCGACACGCGCAACTGTGGGCGGTTTGTTCAACCGCTGTCAGTTGGACGTGATCGTGCGTGGGCTACGTAAGGTGCGACGAACGCCTTTAGAATTCGCCAGCTTTGCAGCAGCTTAGCTCGCCTTTCGGGACATTGTCACCCACGTCCGAACTGTGCCATTCGCCGGTTGGTCTCTCAGTTTCGAAAGTGGATGGATGCCGAAGACGACTCTTACGCGTCCTCCTCTTTCGAGATGTCCAGCACTACTGCTATGTCGAAGACGATGAAGAGACGGATCTGGCTTTCCTCGACGCCGATGCCCATTGGAATCGATCGTTGCTTTGGTTGCTGAATGGAGACTTACCGCGAGGTTTTCGCCAATATGAATGGCGATGGCTGGCGAATGGGCTAAAGCGACCGAGCGAACGGTACTCACAGCCCACCTGGGACGGATTGTCGCTGCAGGGCAAGACGATCTTATTATGGGATGAGCAGGGATTGGGGGAAACGATTCAATTCATCCGCTATGCCTCGATGGTAAAAGCCCGCGGCGACACGGTTCTGGCTCGAGTCAACCCAGGGTTGCGCCGGTTGCTTTCCAGCGTGGCAGGCGTGGATCAGTAGATCACGGAAGATCGCTCCGAAACAATGTTTGACGTTTACGCGCCGTTGATGAGTTTGCCTCGGATCTTCGGCACGGCGTTTGAGACGATTCCGGCGAAGGTGCCCTACCTCAAAGCCGAACCCGAGTTGGTGTCGGTATGGCGCGACCGGCTGCCGCCGAAACCAGGCTGGCGAGTCGGGCTCTGTTGGCAGGGAAGCCAGCTGAACCGTGGTGATCGCCGCCGGTCGATTCCTTTGCAAGAGTTCAAGCCTTGTCTGGAGTCAGCCGATGATCAGGTGATCACTGTGCAGCTTGATGTCGTGGTCACGGTCGATACAGCAATCAAGCATCTTGCCGGGGCGCTGGGTGTGTCCACCTTTCTGCTGCTCAAGTGCACACCCGATTGGCGTTGGCTAGGTGCGCGTAACGATTCGCCCTGGTGCCCAGCGATGCGTCTACTTCGTCGAAGTGCGCTCAGTAGTTGGGCGAATGTCATCGACGCACTGGGTTCGGCTGACCACTAACTTGTGCACCTGTACTCTTTTCGGTGTGCAAAATATTTTCTCGATATTTGTTTGACAACGAATCACGGGGGGGGGTATCAATACAGCCTTCTGACTGACCCCCTTTTCTGGTGAGCGCCGCATCCCCAGCCGGTAAGTGCGACAATCTCGCACGAGACGTTAGAGCCGGTTGACTGAAGTACTCTCCAACGAGTGGGCCACTTGAGTCCCTTCACTTCAACAGGATTAATCCCATGCGTTTGAGCGATTTTGTTCGTGCAAATCGACCACAGTCCAACTCGAAGCGGAGAGCTCAAAAACTGCGAAAACATCGACGACGACTGTTCATGGAATCGCTGGAAGATCGGCGGTTGTTGGCGATGACCAATCCGGGTTTTGAATCTGGATTTTCTGGTTGGGCAACATCAGTTGCGACCGGTGGTAACGCCAGCGTGGTATCGAGCCACGCCGAACAAGGCGGTGGAACTGGAACTACTTATTTTCCGCAACAGGGAAGTCGGTTTGCGTTGCTAGAGTCCGGTGCTGAAGGCATTTACACAAGATTATCGCAGACCTTCTCCGCGTCATCCGGCGAACAGATCCGCGGTCGAGCGTTCTTTGATACAGGTGACTATCTTCCCTATAACGACGATGGCTATCTCCGGATTTTGCAGAATAACGTAGTCCTATTCAACGCGAATGTTGCGACCGTAGGTGACCGTGGCCAGACGCCTTGGACGACTTGGACTTACACCGTTCCATCTTCCGGAACTTACACCCTGGAGGCTGCTGTTAGAAACATTCAAGACTCAGGCGTTAGCAGCTATTTGGGGTTGGATACCATAAATTCCCCACCGATTGCCATCGCGAACGGGCCGTACAGCGTGTCAGAGGGTGGGAGTGTCGTACTTTCAAGTGCTGGTTCCAATGACCCCGACGGATCAATCAATCTGTATCAGTGGGATCTCAACTACACGGGAACCTTCACCGTTGACTCTACATCATCGTCGCCGTCGTTCTCGGCAGCAAGTATCGACGGCAACACCAGCAGGACGGTGGCGCTACGGGTCAGAGATAACGACGGGGCGTTCAGTTCGATCGATACGGCCGTAGTCAACATTGCCAACGTCCCGCCGACCATTAACTCCGTCACCAACACTGGTCCTGTCAACGAAGGTTCGAGCGTTTCGGTTTCCGTTTCCGCGACTGACCCGATCGATCCGCTCTTGTACGAATTTGATTTCGACAACAATGGTGTCTACGAAGTCGGCCCGATTACGAGCAATTCGGCGTCGCACGTTTTCGCGGATGACGGGACGTATCCGGTCAATGTGCGCGTGACCGACGGCGATGGCGGCGTGGATACAAGTTCCACGGTTGTCACCGTCAACAACGCGGCGCCGAAAAATCTCGTGGTCGCTGTTACTCCCACCATTAATGAAAATGAAGTTGCCGTCGTCACCGGCTCGTTCGCCGACCCCGGCGTGGAAGACGCGCATAAGATCACGGTCGATTGGGACGATCCGAACAACGCGACCGATTCATTTTTTGATTTGCCAGCGACCAATACGCTGGCCGTGAACGACACCTTTACGTCCTCCGACGGCGCGGAGTTGACAATCACGTCGGTGAACACTTCGACCGGAGCGATCGGTTTCAGCGTGGAAGACCATCAGTACCTGGACGACGGTGACTCGACATTGGGCAACGGCACACCGTCGGATCTAAGCAACGTGCTTGTCACCGTCGAGGACGTGACTGGCGTGCTGTTTGCGATTACGCAAAACGATATCGTTGCGGAGCAACTCCCATACGGGCCAACGGTGATCGACGAATCTGACAGCGCATTCGTGTCGACAGTGAACGCAGGTGTTGTGCACAACAGTTGGACTCAGATTGTGACCAGCGATGGCTCAACCGAGTTGTTCACCATCGACTGGCAGTTCTCCAGCACCAAGACATTGGAACAACGATTCATCGACGCGGTTGCCACAGGCGAGGCGGTGACCTGGACCGTGACGTCGTCGGCCTTTGGGACGCAGGTCTACAACGGGACGTGGCGATTCTCAAACAGTGCTGGGGACATGGCGAGCAGATTCGCCGGAACCAGTGCGGATCCAGATTTCAGCAACGATGACGGCATCTGGGGCGGAGGCAATGGCATTGTTGACGGAAACGGAGGTAGCGACTCTAACGTGGCTTGGGGACACTCCAATTGGCAGTCAGGCGACTCCTCCGATCGGCTGTATCAAAACGGCGTGATTAGCAGCCCTTCCGCCGGCTTCAAGAACTTCATGTACGTCGATGGCGGCGGCTCCGGATCTGCAGTCACCGCTTCGGCAACGGTGAACGTCGTGAATGTTCCGCCCACGGCCAGCCTCGACGTAGTGCCCGACATCGACGAAAACGGAAATGCCGCTTTGACGGGCAGCTTCACCGATCCGGGACTGCTCGATAAGCACAACGTCACCGTCGACTGGGACGATCCAAATAACGCCACCGATTCGACCTTCGCATTAGACGCAACTAATAGTTTGGCGGCGAGCTACTTATCGACCAGCGGTGACGGCGCGGTGCTGACGATCAGCGGAGTCAACCTGTCAACTGGCCAAGTCGACTTCAGCGTCCAGCATCAATATCTCGATGACGGCGTGTCAGCTTCACCTTGGCCGGGCGGAAATGGATCGCCCTCTGATACAAGCACGATCTCACTAACGGTCAGTGATGACGACGGAGGAACTGCAGGCGGCTCGAGTCCTTCTGTTCTGATCGATTTCAGCAGTGGGGTTTACTCCGGATCAGGCACATACTCCGAGGACGGATTCACTTTCTCGCCACAGAATCCGGTCAATCACACAGACTGCAATAATTCCTCCAATCCCTATTTCTGTTTCCATGATGGGTCGGCCAACACGGCTCCGAATTTCATCGAAGTAAGCCAGGGTGGCACACCCTTCACGTTATCGAGTTTCGATACGCTTGATGTATTTGGTACCAATGGACTTCCCCTCACGCTAACGAATTCCAATGGCGACACCTTCTCCGTCTCAACGGCGGGTACGCATTCGCCACCGATCGGACAGAATTGGACCAATATCACATCGTTCACGATGCGAGCGAATCCAAACAACTTCACGGTAGTCGTAGACAACGTCCAATTCGGCGGAGGCCAGATCGAGACGACCTTCACTGTCAACAACGTGGCACCGGTGGTGGCGCTCGGTTCGGTAGCCGACATTGACGAAAACGGCACGGCGACCTTGACCGGTTCGTTCACCGATATCGGGCTGTCCGATTCACATCGGCTGACGGTCAACTGGGCCGATCCCAACAATGCCGTCAACTCGGTGTTTGAGTTGGACGACACCAACAACCTATTGGGCAGCTACAGTTCGACCGACGGTGCGACGCTGACGATCACCGGCGTGAACCTGAGCACCGGCCAGGTCGACTTCAGCGTCCAGCATCAATACCTCGACGACGGCGCGTCGGGATCGCCTTGGTCCGGAGCTAACGGCAGCGATGCCGACAGCACCACGATCAACGTGTTGGTCGAAGATGACGACGACGAAAGCGGCGAAGCCGACACCACCTTCACGGTCAACAACGTGGCTCCCGTGGTGGCTCTGGGGACGGTGGCCGATATCGACGAGAACGGGACCGCGACCTTGACCGGTTCATTCACCGACATCGGATTGTCTGATTCACATCGGCTAACGGTCGACTGGGACGATCCCAACAACGCCGTCAACTCGGTGTTTGAGTTGGACGACACCAACAACCTATTGGGCAGCTACAGTTCGACCGACGGTGCGACGCTGACGATCACCGGCGTGAACCTGAGCACCGGCCAGGTCGACTTCAGCGTCCAGCATCAATACCTCGACGACGGCGCGTCGGGATCGACTTGGCCGGGAGCCAACGGCAGCGATGCCGACAGCACCACGATTAACGTGTTGGTCGAAGATGACGACGACGAAAGCGGCGAAGCCGACACCACCTTCACGGTCAACAACGTGGCGCCCGTGGTGGCCCTTGGTACGGTAGCGGATATCGACGAAAACGGCACGGCGACCTTGACCGGTTCGTTCACCGATATCGGGCTGTCCGATTCACATCGGCTGACGGTCAACTGGGCCGATCCCAACAACGCCGTCAACTCGGTGTTTGAGTTGGACGACACCAACAACCTATTGGGCAGCTACAGTTCGACCGACGGTGCGACGCTGACGATCACCGGCGTGAACCTGAGCACCGGCCAGGTCGACTTCAGCGTCCAGCATCAATACCTCGACGACGGCGCGTCGGGATCGACTTGGCCGGGAGCCAACGGCAGTGATGCCGATGACAGCACGATCAGCGTGTTGGTCGAAGACGATGATGCTGAAAACGGTGATGATGACAGTACCTTCACCGTCAGCAATGTCGCACCGACGATTAATGGAATTACTAGCGGTGCCGAGAAATGCGGTAGCGCGCATGAGGACGATCCGATCACGCTGACCGGAATGTTCACCGATCCTGGCCTCTCGGATGTGCATGAGGTGGAGATTGATTGGGGAGATGCTAACGAACCGACCAATTCGACGTTCGAGTTGACAGCGACCGGCGGATTGACGGTGGGTGACATGTTCAACTCAACAACCGACGACGCGGTGCTGACGATCACCGCAGTCGATTCAACGGGAAAGGTCAGCTTTGCAGTCGATAATGATTATGCCACGGGTGGAATCTTTACGATCATCGTGACGGTTAGCGATGACGATACCGGAGCGGCGGCCCCGGCAAGTACGTTGGCAGTCGTCAGCGGCGTTGGCCTGCAAAACGGCGTCCTGCAAATCATCGGTACCAGCGAAGACGATCACGTCAGTCTCAATCAAACCGGCAACGGCACCCTGAAAGTCCATGCGGACTTCATTCCCGAAGACGCATTGGGTGAGACTCGGAACTTCGTGCTTGCCAACGTCGATCGAATCTTCATGCTGCTGTGTGATGGCGACGATCACGCCACCGTCTCCGGTCGGATCACGCTTGACACGATCATCGACGGTGGCGACGGTGATGATCACCTCAACGGTGGCGACGGGTCGAACGTGATTCTGGGGCGTGATGGTGACGATCACATCAATGGTGGTTCCGGGCGTGACATCCTGATCGGCGGATTGGGTGAAGATCGCATCATTGGCAATCCCGAACGTGATCTGATCAGTGGGGGCGTCTTGCAAAATTCTGCAACCGCCACGACCGACAGCATCGCTGACGAGGACGACATTCTGGTGATGCAGGAACGCTTGAAGGAAGCCACCGACATTGAGTTCGACGAGTACCGGGACGGCACCGACGATGTCTTCGCGGGCCTGGGTCTGGAAATCGTTGACGATGCCGGAGAAGCCGACAGCCTGACAGGCAGTTCAGCCGACGACTGGTTCCTGCTTTTCGCGAATGACACCGCCACCGATGCGAATTCCAACGGAAACGGCAATGGCGGGACGAACAAAGGAAAGGGAAAGAAGTAAGTCAAGCTGTCGAGGATGATGCGGATTCGTAGAATCTGGCAACGACGAAGTCTGCGGCAGTGGCAGCGCGCGGTCAAAAAACGCAGCCGAGCATGATACTGTGCAAAAAGCAGGTGGTATGCGCGGGCAGCAGTCAACGAGCGGTCTGATCCTATCTGGCTTCAACACTCGTCACTTTGCTGATCGAGCAACCGCTTTCCAACGCCGGAATTTAGGCGATTTGCTTCAGTTTGTACCGCGCGGTTCGTTGCAATTTTATGGCCCCACGCGACCGTTACGGTTGCATTGCTTCAAGGAAGGCTTTTTGCGACTCGAAAACTGAAATAGTTGCTTCGTTCATCCGGTTCGCCCCAGGTGTTGCTGTGGTACTGGATGTCCTCCGCACACTGTTGAAGCCGCCACCGAACAGTCGTTGTTTTTGCGTCGTCACCTGAAAGTGAATGCCCTCTGTTTCCGCTCCCAGACTCCACTCCCACGGAGTGCAGAAAAGGTGTCAGGACTCTTTTCGCAAAGAATCGCCTAGCGCTGGATCACTTTCCAACCTTTAACGATGCCAAAATGGCTTTTCGAATAGGAGACAGCAACTTGTGGACGAGGGTCGCTGGTTCGCTACTTAGCGAGGAGGAAGAAAAAAGAGTCCTGACACCTTTTGCACCCATTGGCTGCTACGGTGCGATCGGTCGATCCAGTGGTGTCGCGGAGACGTGTCGGGGTAAACACAGTCATGAAGGAGCCGTTTGTTAGATTGCTCGGGACATAGCACGGGATCGAGCCAGCGTATTGTGCGTTTCGCGTGACCTTTCCCATGATCGGTGGGATCCACGAGCAAATCAAGGCAACAAGTGATCGCCACGGGAAATGTGGCATTTTTGTCGCGATCAATCTGGGATATTAGTCGCGACCATCGGAGGGCGAGTCGATTGTAATATATAGAGTTCCGAATCGTTTTTCGACATCCATTGAAGGGTATCAGTGCAATGCTTGTAGAAGATTGCAAGCCTAGATGGCATTCTCTCGCCGCTCACTCGAAAGCCGAGCGTTGTGGGGCACCCGTCCCCTTTGGTCGTCCTGGGTAAGAGCGATTTCAATGGATGTGACTCAATAGTCTCGCCCCAACTCCGGAGAAACATCGGGAAAACGTGAAACCGACTCGGACCGCTCGACCAACCAACGCCTGCAATTCCAATAAAAGTTTCATTCTCATCACTCAATGCGAGTCTCGTTTTCGCAAATCACGCGGGTGTTCGGATTTAAACCGCAGCCGCGATCGATGAAGAACGCACAGCAGCCTCCGGTGTCGGCCACCGGAGCGTGCTCACTGGCGCCTGAGTTACAAAAGAAGGTTAGAATCCCTTTCAACGAGGTCACGCAGAAATGCAATCGCATATTCTGCACTCAAGAATGAGGCGTAGCTTTGAAACTCGTCTCGCTTAGGTGGACGCCCCGTGTCGCATACAGCCTTAATCATTGCGTACTCCAAACCAGGATATGCATTCCTGCACGCGACATAGAACCCGTACGACTCCATTTCGAGACCTTCTAGTTTTCGATTCTGAAACTGAAGGTCACCGACAATCTGCTCACTTTCGATTACCGCCGCGCCACAAGCAACCGGACCAATATTCGTCGCAGGCGCTTTGGGAGGATCGACTCCCCGAAAAGCAGATGGAATTGCTAGAATTCTGTCTTTACGCTCACTGTTAAAACACCTTAATGCTTCGAGAATTCGGGGTGACGCCGTGTGATACCGCGGCTCTTGCTTAAAGACGGCCTCTAGAGATTCATCCGCCTGCTCCCACTTACCCGTTTGATAGTTAACTGATGATTCCGCAATCACCAAGTCACCAATCTCGCTCCTAATTCCTGCGCAGATACCTAGAAGAAGGCATACACTCGGCCTAAAATTGCAGATCAACTGTGTAGTCAATGAGGCAATGGAAGCGATCCCCATCTCGCTTGCGCTCGCGAGGCAAACGCTAACCTTTCGTTCACCTACAATAAGCTCATACAAATCAAAGTTGCGTCCGCATTTCTCTACTGACTTCAACTTGACAGAAAAAATGTCCTTACACGCTCGCAACTCCGGCTCAGCAAGTGCCGTGCAAATACAAACATCAACATGATCAACTTCACTTGACGCATATCGCTTCTGAATCTCAGCAATCTGTCGACAATGATTGGCAATTGTCGATTCCCACGCAGCAGAATCGGCCTCATACTGAATCAGCGCCCATCCCTGCTCACGAAAATCTTTCACGTCACGCGACGCCAGATCTTCAAAGGCCGTAATCCCTACCACGAATGACGGACGAATCAGTTTTCCCGTTGCTCGCATGACTTGCTTTAGTAACTTGATCCCACCGTCGCCAACTGCTTCTCCATCTTTGCGCATAGGTAGATTCAGATCAATAAACAGCAGGTCAAACATGGACTTTCTCATGCGCTGGCCAGCTTCATAAGCCGATCCCACGCAGACGATTTCGACGAAATCGTCCCCAAATTCACGGCAGACAACCTCTTGAATTTGCGAAGCTTTGTCGGGGTCATCGTCTACGACTAAGCACGTCAATCTATTCATGATCGTGCTCCTGTAGGATCGGCGCAAGTAAATTCTCAAGTTCGTTCATCCAGCGACTGTCCGATGCGTTGTAGTAAATTGCGTCAACAAAAATGTCCGGATAATTCTCGACTAGTTCCAATTTAATCGTTTGAAGGTCGACATCCTTTCCTCCATCTTCAAACTGCTCGTATTGCGTCAGAACGATAACCGGGATTTTCATTTTCTTTCGATTCAGTTGGCGGATAATTTCCCGCCCTGCATAACGTCGTTCTCTACCGCCTGGTTCACGAGGTCCAACTTCATATGTTGGCATAGTCATGTCTAGGAGAAGGGCATCCGGCGGATCGGTCAGGAGAGCACGTAGTCCCTTTTGAAACGAACGGAACATTTCGATTTTGCATGTCGAAAAGTGCGTCCGAACGAACTCATGAATGTTTTGGATCTTCCCGTCTTCATCATCAACGATATAAATTCTCATGCTTCTACTCCAATGTTGAATTGCACGGCCGCGACGAAATGCCCTTCCTCGTTGACGTCGAAATGGACTGTGTAGTCGCCCAGGTTGTCCCCGATTTCATGTCGAACAATCTTGTGCAATTTCGCAACGCCTGATCCACCCTCAAGCCTCAACTTGCTTAAATCGCTCTTGCGGTCGAGCGAAAGCGTGTTCAGCTGTTTCGTCTTGGATCGCAACTCGTCTATGTCGATCTTGCTAGAAAGCGGATTGCTGACACGAACAAATGTCGATTCCTTTTTCAAGTCAGTTTCGACGTGTATTTGCACAACATCTAGCCCGGAGTGCTTTAAAGCATTATCGAAAAGATTGAAGAACAGATCCCACATGGGACGGAAATAAGCGCCATTCACCAACTGCTGGTTACTGGAACTACTGTTGATAACGTTGGCGTCACACTGCTGTCCGCTCTTTCTTGCCATCAGCTCGAACGATTGCACTAAATCACGGACAGAGAACGGTTTGTTTTCGAGTTTGTCTTCTTGTGCAAACCACGCTGCAACCTTTTCGAGGCCACGTGGGATTTCTGTGGAGCAGTCGGTAATTGCCGTTCGAAGTGGGAGTAGTTTTGCCGGGTCAGAAACAGTTTCTTCTAGCTGCGACTTCAGAGTCAGAAGCATTTGGGATAGCCTGTCACCCCACTCGCTCATTACTCTTTTCTGAACTTCTTGCAGGCACGCTTCAGTTCGAACGGAAAGTGCGTTCAGTATCACGCCGATGACATCATCAACGTCATGAAACGGCTCGACTTTCTCAAAAACTGACGCCAGCTCGCTGTCAGAAAACTCGTAGAACAAGGCACCATTTGGCGACTCGTCCGATCGAATCTGGATTTCATCGGTTCGAATGGCACGTATGAATGCATCGACCTCAAAGGCAAACTGAGTAAACGCGGCACCAACTGTATTGCGTTCAATGCTGCCTTCGCAAAGCATATTGAGCCAGTGCTCGTTCTCGGCGTAGTTGCCATCCAAAGTCTTTCGCGTAACGAGGCGGGCTTTGTCAAAAATCGCTCTGATTCCGCTGATAATCGGACCGTGTCGGATCGACTGACTTAGGTTTGCGTCCAGTCCAAGTTCGGGACTAAATAGATACTCGTCCTTAAGCTTGGAAAAGATGGACCGAAACAATTCTTTTCCGCTGTCGACTGAAACCAGCACAACTTTCCCGCCGTCACGGTCTGGCATGCCCAGCAACTTCAAACCCTGCTTAACTTCGTTGCTTTGAATCGCGACAATCGTTAGTAATCTGCGAATGGTGTCGCGTAGCGTGTCTGGACTTCTTTCGCATATCTTCTCTACGTCTACAAAAATCTTGCTTCTTTCAATCCGTTGCGTGATGTCGATAACAGCGAGCTTTCGCATTAGCGATCCTATTTCACCCTCGATACCAAGTGGGGCCCCCATTCCATCTTTGATGCGTTCACACAGACTCAGCCTTTCTTCAAACAGTTCTTGTTGGCTCTCAATCCAGATAGATGATTCCATAATTTCGGGTCTGCAACAGTCCCGGAAGAATGCAAAATTGACGGGGTCGAGATCACCCATCCGCAAACCAAGCAACTCTGTGGGCAACGTACAGCCTTGTGATTCAATGTAGTCAGAAACGAAATCATGCACGCGATCCAAGCTGATCAACGAGTGGTCATTACTTCGAAGTGCGCCCGCCAAAATTGACCAACAAATATTCCGAGGATCAAAATCGCGGTTTTCGTCTTTAATAAGTTCAGAGAATTTCCTCAGCTGTGCTGGCGGCATTGCATCAGGGTTGGTCGCGTAGAGCGTTCCAGTTAACCTCGCCGCATCTTCAAAACTCTCCGTCTCAAAAAGGCAAAACGCTTCCAATATCTGAGTTTCCGGACGTGAAAAATAGTAACTTGGAAAGTCTTGCCGCAATTTTGCAAGATGCCGACACGCTACTGCGTATTTGCTTCCTTGCCAGGCAACGATCGCTTGTAAGTGAAGTTTTCTATGTACAGTCGGAAAGGTGAGCTTCTCAAAGGAGTTCTCGTGATCATGATTGCATGACAGCAATTGAAGAGAAGTAACCTGAACAATCGAGTTGTTTTTGAATGCCGGACTGTCCAAGTGTCTGCGGGAAAGCTCCGGGTTTCGAACGTGCAGAGCGTGTTGTGGAATTGGTGTTGGACTCGCTTGCAATGGTATTCTGTCTGAACAAAGCGGATCAAAGTTTCCATCGTTGGAATCGATAAACAGACTTAGGCTCCATCCAAAGGAAGTGCAGGAGTAAAAGCGGGCGAGTTTTCCGAGCGTTTCCAGAGCCTCTTTTCGGTCTTGGTTGATTGAGTACCAGTTGAATAGTGCCTTGAGTATTTTTCTTTGCGTTGGCGATTCGATACTCGCAATCGCTGATTCGTCACCCACACACGCTGCACTCAGTGCCGTAACCTGGTAGCATCCAAAATACCGAGGATGGTTCAAGATCGACCCACGACCTAACTCCAATGCTCTTTCGAAATCCCCAAGAAAAATTGCCTCGTAGGCGTTTCGAACGTCAGGGAAATCGGCCGGAGAAATCGTCTCGGGAGAGACTTGGAACGCAATCGCCGAAAGCAAAGGGCATTCAATTGATTTGCTTGTTTCAACTAACGCGACAGCAATATCTGGCGGTAGTTCACATAGGTCTGCAGTCGCCAGTAGTGTCACAACTGTATCAAAGACATCGATCGCAGCGTGGCGAGACTCGTAGTGGAGTACATCAGTTCGAGACTGGTCGTCTGACGGCAAGGTTGAAAGCAAGCGGTATCTCAGATAGTTTAGTGAATAGTCCCCGATTGAATCGTCGTTGGCTTCCAAGTATTTCATCGCGTCTCGATAGTCACGATTCGTGAGTGATGACTCACATTGCGTGCTAAATGAATGGGCGAGATAGTTTGACCACAAACTTGCCTTGTCACTTCCGTTTGATTCTACGAAACGCATTAGCTCAGTTCTGTTGTAATCAGTTCCATGCTCCAGTTCATAGAGTCGAAACCGAGTTGCTAGCGACCAAAGAGAATGTCCAAAACGCGTCTCAAACGCTTCGAGTTGCTGTTTCGCAAGATCGATATCATCTCTGAACAGTGAATCTTCAACCAAGTCTCGCTGAGCTAACTGAGTTGCAAGATTTACAGAGTTGTATTGAAGCTTTGCAAGCTCCCACCGAAGTCGAAAGTGGAAATTATCGACCGCTGGATCAGAACGAACACTTCGCCAGCTTTTCCATGACCCAACTCCGCGAGTAGCAAGCAAAGGCTTCACTGCGAACCCAAGACGGTCGAGGACTGTAGAAAGTTTGTCGAATGGTTCGGAGAGCAAAGTTTCGTATGTTTCTAAGTCGAACCCATTTTTATCTGCGTAGTACCTGCGGATGTACGCTTTGACAGAGCCATCCGAAAGTTGCTTCTTTGCCCCCATTCAGTTTACCTTTTTTAAAAACGAACCGACTTTTAGCCGTAGTTTGCGCTGCCTGACCTCCATCTAACTTATCGGCTCACGATCAAGCATGAGATCCCAGGTTAGGTAGCGACTGCATACGCTAGTTAATGGCAATGATTTCTCGCCAATGTGGGTAATTGGAGCACGCTTTGAAACGCTTGCCAGCATGTTTTCCGTTGGCGACTCTGCGTTCAACCATTGCAGCATGACACTTGGAGGAGCAAGGGATACCGGGGTAATGCTAGGACGTCATGAACGTCGGCCTCTAGCTTACGCGGGGTCCGGTGGCCGGAACCGGAACCGCTTTCTCATTTTTTGGCATGCGCCGGCTTTATCGACTGACGTCTCTGCGGCAATTCGCTGACTCGCAGAGTGCGTGGACATCACGTTGGCCACCTGCTCCGATCAATCCTGATGAATTGCTTGGTGGCTTAGTGGCTTGGTGTTGCTTGCCAGGGTCATAGTGTAGCTTCGGTGTTTCTCAAGATCAAGCTGTTGTTACCGTTGACAGAATTATGAAATTGATGGGACGTCGATTTTGCTACCGGCGTAGCAGTACTCGTCAACGGCTTGTTGATTTTATTGAGCCGCGACGCGTCAACGGCCGGGTCCGGCGCATTACCCGAGGCCTCACGGCCAACGGCTCATTGATGCGATCTGCATTTCATTTAAATCAACAAGCCGTCAAGAGTTTCGTTGAATCGCCGAACAGGTCGCAACTCTCGCGCGAGTTCGCCTACGTCGGTAATGGTTTCGAAACCACTGAACAGCGACTCCGGAGACCGACGCCACGCTTTTCCGGAATTTGGCGCAGGCTTCCCGTGCATCCAGGCTCCTCGTGGGTAGACCGAAAAACCTGGAAGGAACCCAACATGTCCAAACGTGTGTCCCACGAGGGAAAAAGGGGAAAGGGGAAAAAAGGGGAAGGGGGTATTAAGCTGGCAGCAGATAGTGGGCAGGTTGGCTCGAGACTGACCAAGACACTCGGCGGGAGCTTTTGATGCCCAGGACAAAGCGGCCGGATGAAGCGGGAAAGATTGATCACGCGATCAATCGTGGTAACAATCGGCAAGAGATCTTCCACAAACCGGAGGACTACGAAGCGTTTCTGAGAACGCTCAGTGAAAAAATTTTTTGGGCCTGGCTCCCCTACTTCTCTCTTCTCTTCGCAAAATCGGACCGATCGAGTGAACGAACGCTCGCTATCTCTGGTAAAACCATGGGGATAAGGTGGGATTAAGGCCCCCATGACTCAAATCGCTATCGTTGATTTTTCGCGTGAGCGGTGCGTGCACCTCATTCGTTAAGGCCAACCAGCTATGCCTAACAACAGCAACGGCAAGCCGAAACTTTCGCTCGGCGAAGCCTTCAAGAGCGACTTACCTGCGTCGATCATTGTCTTCTTAGTCGCGTTGCCGTTGTGCATCGGCATTGCGATTGCCTCGGGCGCGCCGCCCGCCACGGGGCTCATCTCGGGCATCGTCGGCGGCCTGATCGTCGGTTGGATCGCCGGCTCGCCGCTGCAAGTCAGCGGTCCGGCAGCGGGCTTGTTTGTGCTTGTCGCGAAAGTAATCGAAGATTTTGGCGAGACCGAGTCCGGCGGTTTCGATATCACCCAGGCCATGCACGCGCTCGGCATGGCGGTGTTCCTTGCCGGGCTGATTCAACTTGCGGCCGGACTACTAAAATTTGGCAGCCTGTTCCGCGCGGTTTCGCCCGCGGTGATTCAAGGCATGCTCAGCGGCATCGGCGTGTTGATCTTCGCCAAGATGTTCCACCAGATGGTCGACGACGAAACGGCCGCCAAGGAGTGGGTCGACCCGCTCGGCAAGGGGCTGGCGAATCTCGTGACCATTCCCAAGTCGATCATGACGGGGCTCACGCCCATCGATGGCGAGCCGCACCACTTAGCTGCGATGATCGGCGTAGGCACCATTGTGATACTCGTCTTTTGGAGATTCATTCCGATAAAAGCGCTTCGCGTGCTGCCGCCGCCGGTGGTGGCGGTCGTCGCCGCGTCGATCGTCGCGTACTCGGTCGGCATCACCAAGCTCGATCCGCATGAAGGGGACCCCTCGCCCAACGCCGCGGCCGTCGAAAGCACCGTCGCCCCGGCGCGGCCCGGCGGGTTGGAAGTGCAAGTCGCGACCCCCGCCGAGAGCGAGTCGCTGAGGCAGCCCGGCGACCCGGTTCACATCAAACAGGTTGAAGTGCCGAGCGACCTGACCGACGGCATTTACTTGCCGACGCGCGAGTCGTGGCTGCTGCTACTCGATCCCGCACTGCTGGTGATAGCGGTGACGATCGCCCTGGTCGCGAGCGCCGAAACGATGCTTTGCTGCGCCGCCGTCGACAAGATGCAGCAGCACGTTAAGACAAAGTACAACAAGGAACTCACCGCCCAAGGCATAGGCAACACCATCTGCGGCCTGTTGGGCGTGTTGCCGATTACAGGTGTTATCGTCCGCAGTTCGGCAAACGTTGACGCAGGCGCACGGACACGCATGTCGGCCATCCTGCACGGCGCGTGGTTGCTGATCCTCGTCGCGGTGTTCCCTGGCATCTTGAACTTGATCCCGATGGCGAGCCTCGCCGCGGTGCTGGTCGTCGTCGGTTGGAAGCTCATCAATTTCCCCGCGCAGAAGAAGCTATGGAAGACAAGTAAGTCCGAAGGGTTGATCTGCCTGATCACGTTGTCGCTCGTAGTGGCAGTCGACCTGCTGACCGGGGTCGTGGTGGGCATCGCGCTCGCCGCGGCCAAGCTGTTGTGGGCGTTCAGCCACGTGAAAGTTGACGTCGATCAGTCGAACGGCAAAACGACACTGCACGTCGCCGGGCCCGCGACCTTCCTCGCCCTGCCGAAGCTCACGGCGATCCTCGACGAAGTCGATCCAAGCAGCGATCTGCACGTCGACTTGGATCAAGTAACCTTCGTCGATCATGCCGTGCTAGAACTGTTCACCGACTGGGAAAAACAGCACGAAGCGGCCGGCGGCAAGCTGCATATCGACTGGGAAGACCTCACCGCCACCTTCCGCCAAACGAAGCCGCGCTCGCCCGTTTCGCGACAACCGTAGACCGAGGCTGTGTAACCGATGGCGTAAAATCGATTGACGCCTGACGAACGTCGATTTTGTTGCTGGCAGCGGAAGCCGTCAACGGTTTGTTGATTTATTCGTACGATGGACTTCCTAGTCCGTCGAATACACCATTGACGGACTAGGAAGTCCATCAAACACCCTCGCCGCAGGAAACTTCACTAAATCAACAGCCCGTCAACGGCTTGTTGATTTTAGTGAGCCGCGACGCGTCAGCGGCCGGGTCCGGCGCATTACCCGAGGCCTCACGGCCAACGGCTCATTGATGCGATCTGCATTTCATTTAAATCAACAAGCCGTCAAGAGTTTCGTTGAATCGCCGAACAGGTTGAATCTCTCACGCGAGTTCGCCTAAGATCGGCAATGGCTGCGAAACCACTGAACAGTGACTCCGGAGGCCGACGCGACTCTGTTTCAGCATTTGGCGAAGGCTTTCCGTGTATCCAGGCTCCTTGTGGGTAGACCGAAAAACCTGGAAGGAACCCGATACCCGTGAATGGGAAACGGCACGCTCAAGCTGATCAAGCCATTCATAACGCAAGTCCGACGCGAATATCAACGCGACAATTCTCGCTCGACGCCACCGCTGTCGGCAAACGCCCCAAGATGACCTATCGCGGCATCTCGGTGGAAAACGGAGTCGGCAATCTCACCTGTTAAGACGATGCGGATTCTAGCGCCGCGAGCATTCCATTCCACACGTCCGCGATGTCGTGTTCGGTCGTCCGCCAATTCGTCACCGAAATCCGGATCGCCGGTGCGTCAAAATACTCTGTCGGCGTCATGTAAAGCACTCCGCCCGCCTGTACCGCCTGCAGATACGCTTGAATTTGGCCGTGCGCAACATCATTGCCAGCGAGCGTGAACACGATGCCATTCATTCGCACCGGCGCCAGCAAGCGAAACGCGCTGGAGGCATCGATCCGCTTGCCGATCTCCTCGGCGATCTGGCAATTTCGCGTTACGATTTCACGGTACCCGTCGCGACCATACGCCATCAACGTGAACCAGGCGGGTAAGGCGCGGAATCGACGCGAGTTTTCAGGCGTCAGATTCACAAAATTGCTTGGCGACGCGTCCGCTTCGAGATACGCGGCGGAATTCTGAAAAACCTCACGCTGCTGTTGCAGATGACGCGTAAAGATCATCGCGGAATCGTACGGCACATTCAGCCACTTGTGCGCGTCGATGGTGATCGAGTCCGCGCGATCCATCCCCGCAACAAGCGACCGTTTTTCGGGGACGCACGCGGCAAAGCCACCAAAGGCCGCATCCACGTGCAACCACACTCCGAATTCGTGGCACAGATCCGCCAATGCGTCAAGGTCATCGTAGTCGACGCTATTGACGGTCCCCGCACTAGCAACCACCACACACAGGTCGCCGCTTTCGTTTAGCTGCGTCAATCGAGTTCGCATCGCCACCACGTCGACCGCTTCACGCCCCGCAAGCGTTTCAACCCGCTCCAAGCTGTCGCGTCCGAGCCCCAGCATCGCGATCGCTTTATACACGCTCGAGTGAGGCGTTCCGCACAGCACGCGGATGGGCGGCAGTCCCGACATTCCTGATTTAGCAACGTCGACACCGTATCGATGCCCTACCCATTGCCGTGCCGTGGCCAAACCGACAAAGTTCGCCATCGTCGCTCCCGACACAAACACTCCCGCGTGCTCGGACGACAAACCAAACAATTGACGCAGCAGCCCGATCGCGGCCAATTCAATCTGCGGCGCGATCGAATCGCTGGAACCTGTCGCATTTTGGTCGTAGATCGTTGTCAGCCAATCGCCCGCAATACTGGCTGGCGTCGCGCCGCCCGTGACCAACCCAAAGTAGTGAGGGCCCGCAGACCCACTCATCCAATCGGCATACTTTGATTGAAAAAGATCAAGAGTTCCTGTAGCGCCGATACCCTCCTGAGGCAGCGTTTCGGCGTCAGTCGCCGGCGGCACGACCCCTGCGGGCCTGGAACTCGTCGCACTGAGAAAACGGACGCTGTCTTCGAGCACCCTCGTCAAAATTTGCTCAAGACGCTGGTGATCAGCGTGCAGCGTTTCGTACATAAGATTTCGTTGTTTTGGGTTAGACAGATGGGTGCCGAGTGCGAACTCATTGCTACGATTTAGGCAGTTTGATTTCGATTCCGTAGTTTGGCGCAACCGCCATCAACTTCTCGATCTCTTGCTCTGTAGGTGGCAACGCTTCTGCGGAACCCTCGTCAAGTCGCACGCCAACCTCGAAGAACATCTGCTCTAAACCCGCAGGCGCCACCGAAAGAATCATGCGAGCGGTCTTGTCGGTTTCGTTCTTAAAGCTGTGCCGACTGCCCACCGGCATGTTGGCGAATGTGCCTGGCGTGGCAACAATCCTTTCGTCGCCCACGTGGAACGTGATTTCGCCCTCGAGAATGTAGAACGACTCTTCTTCGCGGCTGTGGATATGCGGTGGAGGGCCGCCGCCCGGAGGAACGATCGCTTCCCACATCGCATACTTGCCGCCCGTCTCGTCGCCAGTTGCCAGAAAGCGGTACACGTCACCAACGACCGCGATCGTGCGGCCTTCATTGGCTTTGCGTAACGTTGCCGAGTAATTCATGGTCATTTCGCAATCAAGGTCACTGAAGAGAAAACCGGAGCCTCTTGCTCAGACACGTGAATCTTAACTTCGCCGAGTTGCAATTGACAATCCAGGCGAGGATTTTGGGAAGTAATCCATTTCGTCGCAGTTTACCCAGCAGTAAAATGACGGCGTAAAGAAACCGACGTGGCGTTGCATGGAGTGAATTGTGATGCCGAGCGAAAAGTCAAACGATGCCACCAATGAATCCGCCCCAACGTCGGGGGCGTTGGCATCGACGTTAGACGGATTGCAATTACCGGGATCACCGCTGGCCCCAGTCGCGGAATCGAACCTGCACACGCGAGACCAACAACTCGGCGATTTCCGGTTGCTGCGAGAGATCGGACGCGGTGGCATGGGCGTGGTGTTCGAGGCCGAGCAGGTTTCGTTGCATCGCCGTGTCGCCTTGAAAGTGCTGCGGTTTGCTTCGCTCAGCGATCCCGAGGCAATCGATCGCTTTCGCCGCGAGGCCGAGACGGTGGCGCATTTGCACCACACCAACATCGTCCCGATTTTCTATGTTGGTTTCGAGAAAGGCGTCCACTTTTTTGCGATGGAGTTTATCCAAGGACGCAGTCTGGCCGATGTGCTCGGCGAGACGGCCGAACCGATCGATCCCATGACGGCGATGAACTGGGGCGTCCAAGTGGCCGACGCACTCGCTCATGCGCATCAACGCGGCGTCATCCATCGCGACATCAAACCATCCAACCTGCTACTGGACGACGAGGGCCGAATCTGGCTGACCGATTTTGGTTTGGCCATGCGGCTGGATACCGTGACACTTAGCATGACCGGCGCGGTCATCGGAACGCCGCGTTACATGAGTCCCGAACAGGCTTCGGCATCGCGTCACCGACTGGACCACCGCACCGATCTCTACAGCCTCGGAGCCACGCTGTACGAATTGATGACGGGGCGGCCTGTCTATTTGGCCGAGACGCCTCAGGGGGTGATCGATCAAATTTTGAACCAAGATCCGGTTCCACCTCGCACCTTGTCACCGGCGTTGTCACGTGACATGGAAACGATCTTGCTAAAGTGCCTGGCAAAACAGCCCGAGCAGCGGTACGGCTCGGCCCAATCGCTGGCGGACGATTGCCGAGCGGTTCTCGACGGTCGTCCAATCAAGACGCGTCGAGCGAACTGGATCGAACGAAGTGCACAATGGGCTCGGAAACATCGTCATGCACTGACATTGACCGCTCGTTCGGTCGCAGCGACCGCGGCACTATTGATCGTCGTGTTGTTGTTGATGCAAAGTTATCGTCAAAGCCAACTCGTTCCCGTGTCGTTTACCACCAACACACCTCCGTTGGCGGCGGTCATTCGCGACAACACGGGCGCCCTTGTCACACGCCAAACCGTGCCGACTCAAGAACCGATCGAGATCACCGCAGGTCAGTACCAAGTCCAGATTTCCGGTGAAAGCCGGCTGAGTGAAACCTACGACGTGAATCTGGCTCGAGGTCAATCGCCCAAATTTGAGGTCAACCTCGACGAATCCTTATTGATGCCCCCGCAGGACATTCAAAGCACTTACAAGATTGTGGCGGCGGACGGACATCCATTGATCGTGATGATGGACGAATCGGGGCTACGATGTTTCGACCCACAACGAAATCAACTGCGGTGGACCACCGCACTGGATCACACAAGCCAGCCTCTGCTGAAGCCCACGATCGGTTGGGTTTGGCCATGGAAGCGATTGATGACCAGCAGTCCTTACACCGGCGGAGGCAGCTTCGACCTAAGACCTTACATCGTTAGTCCCGCGGTGGATCTTAACGGCGACGACGTCGAGGACTTTGTCGTGGCCGCACGTCACCAAGCGATCGTGTTCGCGATTTCCGGTTCCGATGGCGAGTTGCTGTGGACCGCTGCAGCGGGGCATGATTTGGAACAAGAAATCAGCAACGATTCGCAGCGTTATCAGCAAGGAGTCCGCAGCAGCGTTTTGTACCCGCCAACGGTGGTCGACGATGCAAACAAAGATGGTATCCCCGATTTCGCCGTGATGATGGCCGAGCAAGCCGATCCATCCGCGAAAGTGCGGCGTTGGCTGCAAACGGTATGCGGACAATCGGGAAAAACAATCTGGCGACTCAACTTTAGCGAGTCCGATTTTGTCACGCCCGCAACGCTGGATGTGCCCGAAAGCGTTCGCTGGTTCTACGGGTCTGCCGCCGCGGCGTCTTCGGTCGGTGGCATCCAGAGCGACTTTTCCCTCAGCGGCGTACGTCGCCAATTGCCTCGGATCGAGCGCACCGGGTATTTCCACCACGTCCCCAGTCCGGCGGTGTTGGCGTCCTGGGACACGTCCACCGCAGTGTCGCCAAAGCGGCTGACCACGATGGTCGGATCGCGTCTGATTGCCTACGACACCGCCACCGGAAGCCCAATCGGCCAACCGATCGATTGCGGAGTGCAACCGAGTCGCACCCCCATCGTGATCGACGTCGATGGGGACGGCGCCGATGAAGTGATTCTGACGCAGAGTTTGCCCGCCATCGGCACGCCGGCGGCCAACCGCCCCCATTCGCGAGTGCGGATCGCCGTGTGGTCACTGACCGAGGCTCGGATGTTGTGGACGTTCGATTCGCAAGCCGAACTGCCGGTCGCTGATTGGATTCAAACGGCGATCGATCCACCGGCGTGGCCGCAGATTGTCGACCTTGATAACGACGGACGATACGAATTGATCTTTCCAAACGGCACGTCCAAAACCAATACGAACAGCGTCCGTGCGTGGGGCGAAATCGAAGTCCGCGATGCGACCACTGGCCAGCGACGATGGAAACGAAGAATCAAGACGATGGACCAACAAGTGGACCATTTCCTGGCTGGTCCCGACATCAACTGCGATGGGATTTCCGATGTGTTCACCGCCACGCTATGGTCACGAAGTTTCGATCTGTATGTCGATGTGTTTTCCGGTCTCGATGGCACGCCTCTGTGGGTAGGACGGCATCCTTTGACGGGACCAACGGAAAGTGCCAGCTATCGACTAGGGCCGCCGCTGTGGTGGAACGCGGGCAGCGACGGTTGGCCTCAGTTCCTGGTCCCAATCCATCCGATGCTGGGCCACGAAAAACCATCACTCGCCGTCGCGTTCTCGGCTGGCACCGGAGATGTAACGCGAGTGGGTTCAAATTTGGTGGCATTCCAAGCCGCTGCGGCGCAGCCGAATGGGATCGAGGACTTGTTCGCGTTCATTCCTCGGCAACCGAACGCCCTTGATGCCGGCGGGACACTGATCGGTTTTCGAGGACAACCACGTGAATTGTGGAATCGGATGGGCGAACGCTGGTCCGCCACCGTCGATTTGAATCAAGACGGTGTCCGTGACCTGACTCGAGTCGAACCCGATGGAACCGTGCACGCCGCCTCGGGGCGTGATGGACGTGCGTTGTGGAAAACGAAACTACCCGAAAAAGACTTGCACCATCTGCGGGTGGTCGCTGCGTTACCACGGCAAGACGGATTCCTCGGTTCGGGATTCCTGGCGGATGACTATCGATTGCATCAGCCCACCGACGACACCGAGCAAACTTTGCAGCCAGCTCCCGGGGACTTTGACCGAGATGGCACCATCGACTTATTGCTGTACGTCAACAATTTAGCCAAGCCAGACCCCAGCGTGCCGCTTTTCGCGATCTCCGGACGCACGGGCCGTCGCCTCTGGGCGGCCGATTTTCAAACACGCTATGTCGCCGGAGTTCACGCAATGGATGTCCGCGACCTCGATGGCGATGGGACCGCCGAGGTGATCTGGGTTGCTGCAAGCGACTGGGGCTTCCCCGAGGACCGCGAGTTTAACATTCACCAAAAACAATTGGGTTTGTTTGTTTTCTCGGGACGTAGTGGACGACGGGTCTGGCACGAACCGCTGACGAAGCGTTACGGGTTGTCCCCCGGCGAATCGATTTCACCAAGCGAGTTTGACCAGGGAACAGTCCCGCTTTGTATTGATGATCTGAATGCCGATGGGGCCCTGGACATCGTCGTCCCCGGCGATGCGGCGATGACGGCGGCGGCATCCGCGATCGGACCGCAGCGTCATGAACTGCGAACGCTCGATGGAAAAACGGGAACCCGACTTTGGCAGACCGCTGTCCCTCCGGCACGCAATCCTCCGTATGCGTTTAGCGAAATGCCACCCGCTGTGGTGATCGATCTCCAGCAAGACAAGACCCCCGAATTGATCACGTTGCATTTTGATATGCCGACCGACGGGCAACGTTCGATCGCCATCGTGCGAGCGTTTTCCGCTGCGGAGGGTCGTGAAATTTGGGCACGTGAGTTCGACGTCTCTGCGGGATGGGGACAAGGTCACGTCGGCGACAACGAGCATCGATATCGTCCGCGAATCATGCCTCTGCGAACCGCCGCGGGACCGCAACGCATCTGCCTACACTGGTTCGATGGCACGCCCCGTGTCATTGTCGTCGATCATCACGGAAAAACGGTCTCGGATTTCCGCGTCGACGCGCCGCCAGGCGTCCTCAGCGGACACAGCCGCGTCGTGGCCTGTGATACAAATGGTGACGACAACGACGAACTCGTCTTGATCCATCAAAACCGTCTCATCGCGATCCGCCCCGAAACACCCGACTCGCCGCTGTGGAAACGCGACTTGATCGCCACCGCGGACGACCAGATCGAAGGCATCTTGCCCGCCTGCCAATCGCATCCCAATCTGATCCTAGCCCATCACCTGTTCGCCCCCGCAGTGCTGTACGCCCTGGATGCCAAAACGGGTGAATTCGTCTGGCGGTTGTCGGTTCCGCCAGCTAAACCGGGGGTCCATCCGTTATTAACCGATCCAGGCCAACTGGCGATGCTGAGTGATTCCAGCCGTGACCACCCTGCTTGGTTTGCCCTTCAAAATCAACTGAATGTCAGTGTGCGTGAGGCCACGATGATGCCGCGATTTGGCGAACTCGCTGCAATGCAGACTCGGGTAAGTGCAAACCTAAACGCTGCAAAGACATCTCCTCGCGAAAGCCAACCACTGCCCTGGAGTCCTCAACCCACCGAACTGGACACCTTGCTGAATCAGATTGCTTGGGCGGTGTTTTACTGCGTGATGTTGATCTACTTGCCCGGCATCTACCTGCTGCGAACGCTTCGGTTGCGGCAATGGAGTTTGCGTTGGCTATTACTTTCGCCACTGGTCGCCGCGATGCCGCTGATTGCGTTGCTGATTGACTCGCCCGTCATCAACAAGGCGGACCTCGTGACCAAGGTCGCTCTTGGGCTGGTTACGTTACCGGCGGTGGTGGCGAGCATCCATTTGTTTCGCTGCTTGTTAACCAAAAAATGGTGGCCGCTGGCCACGTGGCTCACGGTCTCGCTTGCCATTTCGGTGGTAATGGCATCGCTCGCGATCTTTGTCACGCAGCACGCCAGTCCTCATGCGATCGAGCCGGGCGAACATTACACGTCGAGCGGTTGGTGGTTCATTTGGTTCTACGGAGCTTATTTGACAGCCGCACTGTTAACAGGCTGGATCGTCGTGATGGCGATGGTGCACTTGATCAAATCCGCGATGCAGCGAATCCAGAGAACGTAAGTCGGATCGGTGAGACCACAAGGGTGGAAACAGGCGTCGTCCAATCAGCGACGGCGGAAGTGATCGGCGGTAAGCGTTACGGTGCCCATGTCGTTCTCGCCTGCACGAATGTTGTAGCGGAACCGGTTGCGTGGCCAATCCTGTTGCTGGCCGTTCACCTTCACCGAGCCCAGTGGTTTCGTTGCCGCTTCGGCGAACACTCGAAAGGTGAGCTCTTGCTCTGGCAGATCTCGAATGACCAATCGTCCATGTTCGTCACTGACGCCGACATAGCGATGCTGTAACACCACCACATAGGCTTTCATCCAAGGATGAATATTGCACTGAACGGGAAGCGGAGCTGGTTCAGGCAGCTCAAGTTTCATGCGGCGCACTCCGTGCATCGGAACCAGCTGCCCAGAGGGAGAATTGCGAAATACGCTGACGTTAGCGTTATGCCCCACCGAATCAGAATTCGTCAAATTGAGCGTGTCGCCAGCCTGCATCACCACGATGTGCGGATCGAATCGGCAATGCTTGCTGGTTAGCGTATGTGTTCTTTTGAGCGACGGGACCTTTGCAACCTCGCTCCCGCCACGTCCCGTGTCAAGGTAAACGACGACGTTCTTGATCCCACGATCTTGAGGATGGACCAACAGGCTTTCGTCGACCAACCGATGCTGGCCACAGAACGCAGCGTCCTTGTCGACTTGGATCGCCTCCGGCACCGGCAGCTCGCCTTCGTACCGAAAGCGAAGCGTCAAATCACCGCCACTCAAACTCCCCCCGCATGCCACCATCAATGCAAAGGAAATCAATATTCGACGCACGCTGCAGCTCCTCTCTCAGCATCAAATCATGAACGTCTGGCCGAGCCTACTCAATGCATTATAGACAATGCACTCAAGGCAACTCGCAGAACGATGATACGTTCCACCGCCAACATCATCAGCGTTAGCTTCAGTCCTTGATGATTTGCATTATTCGCCAAGTTTGATTCACACGGCGATTGCGACTCGTTCATGAGCGAGCTGGCCAGCTGTCGAAAATGACGGGCCGAAAGTCTTGGCGACTTTCGCTACGCCTCACGTGCCGAATTCCCCAACGCTCACGCAACACAGCCCTCCCACCAGCCCCTAAACTAAAAGCCCCCTCCCTCTCCCCCTCTCCGTGTCTCCCCCTCTCCGTGTCTCCCCCTCTCCGTGTCTCCCCCTCTCCGTGTCTCCGTGTCTCCTCACTCCCCACTCCCCACTCCCCACTCCCCACTCCCCACTCCCCACTCCCCCGCCCATGAAACCGATCGTTCAAATTTCACTCGACCTAACCAACATCGCCGAGGCGATCGAGACCGCGCACTTGGCGATTCGTGCTGGTGTCGATTGGCTCGAAGCTGGCACGCCGCTGATCTTGGCCGAGGGACTGCACGGCGTGCGAGCGCTTCGTAGCGAGTTTCCTGACGTGCCGATCGTTGCGGATCTAAAGACAATGGATGGCGGTTATTTGGAAGCCGAAATGATGGCCGGCGCCGGCGCGACTCATGTTGTCGTGATGGCGCGGGCGCATGAGGAAACCGTTCGCTGTGTCGTCAAAGCGGGAAAAGATTTTGGCGTCCAAGTGATGGGCGACAATATGGTCTGCGACGACATGGTCGCCGGCGCGAAATGGCTCGAAGATCTCGGCTGTGATTTTGTCATCCATCACATCGGCTATGACGAGCGGCGAGGCTTCGCGGCGCGAGGCCAGCGGATGCCAAGTCCCCTGGATCAACTCCGCGAAGTTTGCCAGGCCGTCGAAGTGCCGGTGCAAGCGGTTGGCGGATTGAGTTTAGAACAAGCGATCCAGTGCCCTGCGTTCGGCGCGCCGCTGGTCGTGCTGGGTGCCCCGCTGACGATCGATGCCGATTCGTTTAAAACCGCCGATGGAGATTTGGAATCCTCACTGCGTTTGATCTGCGATGCAGTGCATGGGAAGGGGAAGAAAGTGAGGAGTGAGGAGTGAGGAGTGAGGAGACGGAGACGGGAGACGGGAGAGAGAAGAAAGCGGAAGAGGAAGGGTGGGGAGAGGATGACAGGCTGGCAGCCTGGACTACGTTACTTGAGTGAAAAGTTGGAATCATGAAATCTGCTGCGGTGGTGAACTTTGCTCCTGAAAAAGGATGCGTCGAAATTCGCGAACTCGATCGGCCGGCGATTGGGCCCGACGATGTGCTGCTACAGGTCGCTAACGTTGGCGTCTGTGGCAGCGATCTACACCAGTGGACTGCGGACCACTCGTGGCCCGTCAATTACCCAGTCGTGCTCGGTCACGAATTCGGCGGCAACATTGTTGAACTCGGTGCGAATGTCGATGGCTGGAGCGAAGGTGATCGTGTGGTCAGCGAAACCGCTGCGATCATCGATCAACAAAATCCGATGTCACGCCGGGGACTGTATAACCTCGACCCGACTCGTAAAGGGTTTGGTTACGGTGTGAACGGGGCAATGACCAAATTCGTCCGCGTTCCCTCGCGGATCCTGCATGCCATTCCCGATGCCTTGCCGTTTGAACATGCCTGTCTGACCGAACCCTGCTGCGTCGCCTACAACGCCGTCGTCAAGAACGCTTCGATCGAACCGGGGGACCGCATTGTCGTGCTCGGTCCTGGCACGATCGGAATCCTGTGCGCCGCGATGGCGCGACTGTGTGGTGCCGAAGTCGCAATCGTGGGACTCGAATCCGATCGCCACCGACTCGAAATCGCCGAGCAATATGGCTGCGATGCGATCATTGGCGATGCGAAACCGTGGGCAACCGAGCGTGATGGACTCGGGTGCAACGGAGTGATCGATGCTGCCGGCGCCAGCATCACGCTGCAGATCGCAATGGACTTGGTCCGTCCGGCCGGCTGGATCTCGAAAGTCGGCTGGGGCCCGCAACCACTGGGGTTCAACCTCGATCCACTGGTCCAAAAAAACGTGCGACTGCAAGGCAGTTTCAGTCACAATTGGCCAATCTGGGAACGGGTGATCGCTCTGCTGAGCAGCGGCCAATTGGACGTCAAACCGATCATCGGCGGCGTATGGCCAATCACCCAGTGGCACGAAGCGTTTGAAAAGATGCATCGCGGCGAAGTCGTCAAATCGGTGCTGAAGCCGGTGTAGGGCCTTCGGTAGTGGACGTGGCTACACGTCCCTCCGCGCAGGGCACCGCCCCTCCCCACAGAGCATCGCCACAACGTTCCCCCAGCCGCCAATGCCGCCAGGATCTTTAGCAAGATCCACTACAAATCAACAACACATCATCATCATCCAATCGAGCAATGCCAACACACACACCCAAACTTGCGGCCTTTCCCAAAGCGTTCATGCAGGCACTCTGCAAAGATGGCACGATGAGTGTCAGCGAGTGGATTGAACTCGCTTCGAAACTCGATATCCAGGGGCTGGAGTGGTATGCGGGGTTTCTCGAGATGGCGGACGAATCGAATTGGTCGCGGTTTCGCAAGCAAGTCGAAGACCACGGCAAAGTCATCCCAATGATGTGCTGCTCACCCGACTTTACCCATCCTGACGCCGCGTTTCGAGAGCAAGAAATCGCCAAACAAAAACGCTGGATCGAGATGACTCATGCGTTTGGCGGTTCGTATTGCCGAGTCCTCAGCGGTCAACGGCGGCCCGAGCTGACGATCGACGAAGGTGTCACGTACGCGGTCGATTCGATCCAGGCGTGTTTGCCATTTGCTGCCGATCGCGGGATCACGCTGATCATCGAAAACCACTACAAGGACGACTTTTGGGAATATCCCGAGTTTGCTCAGAAAATGGATATTTTTTGTCAAATCGTCGATCGCATCGACCACCCGCATTTTGGTGTTAACTATGATCCGAGTAACACGTACCTTGCAGGCGAAGATCCGATCGAACTGCTGCGACGAGTTTCGCACCGTGTCGTGACGATGCACGCCAGCGACCGCTATCTGATCGAAGGAACGCTGGAGGACCTGCGACGCGAAGAAGGCGGCGCGGTCGGGTACGCAAAACGACTCAGCCACGGCGAGATCGGCAAAGGGCTGAACGACTACGACGCGATCTTCAGTGAACTGAAACGAGTCGGCTTCGGCGGCTGGATCAGTATCGAAGACGGCGTCGACGGCATGGATCAACTCGCCCGCAGCGTCGAATTCCTGAAACAAAAGATCGCCCAACACTGGCCGTAGTGGACGTGGCTACACGTCCCTTCCAGTATTGGCCCTTCGGTATTAGTCCCTTTCGGCATTGGCCCCTTACAGTATTGATCCCTTCGGTATTGGCCCATTTCAGTACTAGTCCCTTCAGTATCGCCCCCTTCGCCCCCCAGAATCCACGCCACGTTTCCTCCCGTGTTGATACACTCAGTAATCTTTGGCAAGCCCCACGACCTTCCTTCCCCAACGATACCCACCAATGAAACTCGCTCTCTCATTTGCGTTCGCCATTCTCATTTGCACTGCGTCCTACGCGGATACCTCTGAATCGAAAGACACACGCCCCAGCGGTGACGCGACCATCGTCACCCAGATGCCTGGACTGGTTGCATTTTGGACCTTTGGCGAACCCGCGGGCCAGTCGCGGAAATCGATCGGCAGCGAGCAGAGCTATCCGTTAGCCGAAGTCGACGGACCGATCAACCGAGTCGAAGGCGGTCCTTTTTCAGGCTACGCCGCGAACTTGAATGGCAAACAGTACTTCAAAATCCCGTATGCCGAGACGGGTGATTTGAACATTCATGGTCCTGAGGCCCAAGTCAGCATGTTTGCGGTCGTCAACATCCACAACTTGCGTCAGAGCCGGACGATCGCAGGGATGTGGAGCGAAGGGAAAGGAGCGAACGACGATTCGGGAACGCGGCAATACGCGATGTTAATGAACATGCCAACTTACGGCGGCCCAAACCAATTGGTACCTCACATCTCTAGCGAAGGCGGAGTGACGCGGCGTGCCGACGGCAGTGCGTTTCCGTGGTGTGCCGATTACGCAGCGACCCGGCAAACCGTGCCCACCGATCGCTGGTGCACATTGGGGTTCACCTATGACGGCGACTACATTCGCGCGTACATCAACGGCGTGCTCGACAAACGAGAACTCGACGCGGCGAAAGACCGACGCAATGATCGCTACTTCACCAGTGAAGGACCTGATGGCAAAGACCGCGGGATGAACCCGTATTATCACGGCCGAGGCATTTTTGGTTACGACGCGGAAAAGCATGCCAAAACCAAACCCGGAGGCGGATCGGACTTCACCGTCGGCGCTCGTTACGCCGTCGGGTCGTTCACACGCGAAGCAACGATCGGTCGCTTCGGAGGCCTCGCCGTCTTCGATCGAGCGATCAGCGACGCCGAGATGATGAAGCTGCATCAAGCCGCCAACATCAACGCATTAAATTCAAAAGAATCCTCCACCACCCCTCGCTAACGAATCTTCCCAAAAGAGTTGCCGTACTGAACCAATGCAAGTCAAGCGTAGCGGAAGTCGTCAACGGCTTGTTGTTTTAGTCGTACGATGGACTTCCTAGTCCGTCGAATGCGCCAACCACATCGAGACGCTTGACACAACATTGAGCAACTGAGGCGTGACGCGTAAGCGGCCGGGTCTCACGCGCCACCCGGTGCCTTACGGCCCACGGCTCACCACTGTGATTCACCCTTCACCTGGATTGCCAGATCGTTAAAGCAGCACGTTAATCCTAACCGCATCGAAACTCTTGACGAGTTCCGCTACCTGATACGAAAACGCGACCGAAAGTAGCGGAAGTCGTCAAGACTTTCGTCGGGTACACTAAACGCCCCGAGACGCTTGACACAATGTGAAACAACTGAGCCGTGACGCGTAAGCGGCCGGGTCTCACGCGCCACCCGGTGCCTTACGGCCCACGGCTCACCACTGCGATTCATACTTCACCTAGATTGCCAAATCGTTAAAGCAGCACGTTAATCCTAACCGCATCGAAACTCTTGACGAGTTCCGCTACCTGATACGAAAACGCGACCGAAAGTAACGGAAGTCGTCAACGGCTTGTTGTCTTTGTCGTACGATGGACTTCCTAGTCCGTCGAATACACCAACCACAATGAGACGCTTGAAAGAACGTTGAACAACTGAGCCGTGACGCGTAAGCGGCCGGGTCTCACAAATTACCCGGTGCCTTACGGCCCACGCCTCACCACTGCGATTCACACTTCACCTGGATTGCCAGATCGTTGACGAAGCACATGAACACTGACCCCATCGAAACTCTTGACGAGTTCCGCTACCTGATACGAAAACGCGACCGAAAGTAGCGGAAGTCGTCAACGGCTTGTTGTCTTAGTCGTACGATGGACTTCCTAGTCCGTCGGATACACCAACCACATCGAGTCGCTTGACAGAACGTTGAACAACTGAGCCGTGACGCGTAAGCGGCCGGGTCTCACCACTAGGATTCACACTTCACCTGGATTTCCAAATCGCTAGAGCAGCACGTTAATCCTGACTGCTTCGAAACTCTTGACGAGTTCCGCTACCTGATACCAAAACGCGACCGAAAGTAGCGGAAGTCGTCAAGACTTTCGTCGGGTACACTAAACGCCCCGAGACGCTTGACACAACGTTGATCAACTGAGCCGTGACGCGTAAGCGGCCGGGTCTCACGCGCCACCCGGCGTCTCACGCCCCACGGCTCACCACTGCGATCCACACTTCACCTGGATTGCCAGATCGTTAAAACAGCACGTTAATCCCCACCGCATCGAAACTCTTGACGAGTTCCGCTACCTGATACCAAAACGCGACCGAAAGTAACGGAAGTCGTCAACGGCTTGTTGTCTTAGTCGTACGATGGACTTCCTAGTCCGTCGAATGCGCCAACCACATCGAGTCGCTTGCCAGAACGTTGAACAACTGAGCCGTGACGCGTAAGCGGCCGGGTCTCACGCGCCACCCGGTGCCTCACGGCCCACGGCTCACCACTGCGATTCACACTTCACCTGGATTGCCAGATCGTTAAAACAGCACGTTAATCCCCACCGCATCGAAACTCTTGACGAGTTCCGCTACCTAGTACCAAAACGCGACCGCAAGTAGCGGAAGCCGTCAACGGCTTGTTGTTTTAGTCGTACGATGGACTTCCTAGTCCGTCGGACACACCAACCACATCGAGACTTTTGACACAACGTTGAACAACTGAGCCGTGACGCGTAAGCGGCCGGGTCTCACGCGCCGCCCGGTGCCTTACGGCCCACGGCTCACCACTGCGAATTGCATTTCAATTAAATTAACAGACTCTTGACACGCTCCAGCAAAACCTAACCCCATCGAAACTCTTGACGAGTTCCGCTACCCAATACGAAATCTCTGCTGAAACTCTTGACGAGTTCCGCTACCCAGTACCAAAACGCTACCATGATGAAACGACGAACTTTCCTACAGTCCAGCTTGGCTGCGACTCTGACGACATCGCTGGCGAGCCCTGCGTTCGCTGCCCAATCGAAACGCCCTCGCATTCTGCTACGTTCATCATGGCAGGTGGTCAACATTGGCGACATCGCTCATACGCCTGGCGTGTTGGCGTTAATCGAAAAACACCTGCCCGACGCCGAGGTCATCCTGTGGGCTTCGGGCGATTTGACCGATGAGGTCGCCGCGATGGAACACGGGCGATTTCCAAATTTGAAGATCGTCAAAGGCTCGATCCGCGGCGATGGCACCGCGTCTAGCGCCGAGCTGCAAGACGCGATCAAATGGTCCGAATTTTTGCTGCACGGATCAGGCCCGTCCCTGGTCGCCGCTCGCGATGTCGCGGCCTACGTCAAACACACCGGCAAACCGTTTGGCGTCTACGGGATCACTCACGGTTCATTCTTGTCCGGTGATGACAAGGAACTGCTCAGTAAAGCGAAGTTCGTATTTTTTCGTGATTCGGTGTCGTTAGCACTGGCAAAAGAACAAGGCGTCGATTGCCCGGTGATGGAGTTTGGGCCGGACGGTGCATTCGCTTGTGATTTGCGTGACGACGCCGCCGCCACTGCGTTCCTCAAAGCCAATGGCCTCGAAGAAGGCAAATTCCTGTGTTGTCAGTCGCGATTGCGATACACACCGTACTGGACGATCCCCAGCAAGAAACGCGACATCGATCCCAAGCGGCATGCGCATAACGAAGCGATGAAGGAGCGTGATCACGCACCGATCCTAGAGTCGATTATCCGCGTGGTTCGCGAAACCGATTTAAAAGTCCTGCTGTGTCCCGAGGACATGACGCAGATGAAGGTGGGCAAAGAAAACTTGTACGACAAGCTGCCTGCGGATGTGAAACCGCGAGTCGTATGGCGAGAGAACTTTTGGCTGACCGACGAAGCACTGAGCGTTTATGTACGCAGTGCAGGACTGTTTGGCAGCGAGATGCATTCACCGATCATGGCAGTCGGCAACGGCATCCCCGCGATCGTATGCCGGTTCGCCGAGCAGACGAGCAAAGGGTTCATGTGGCAAGACATCGGACTGGGGGATTGGCTGTTCGACCTTGACGACGAAGATCAATCCGCAAAGATCCCCGACGCCGTCGTCGCAATGGCCAGCGACTTTGCAGCGGCGAAAGCCAAGACCGAGGCGGCCCGTCAATTCGTACAGAAGCGGCAACGCGAAACGATGCAGGTCCTAGCAAACCAGTTCATCTAACCGCCCGTGGTGGATCTTGCTAAAGATCCCTCCAGCAAAGGAGGGTCGGTTTCCGCAGGCCTTACCTAGCGGTGCGGCGCAAGCCGCCCGGTCACGACGAGCCCCAGCGTTCTTCCTGCCACTCATCTATTCTTCCCACAGACGACATTCGATTAGCCAAAAACAGAAAGTTTGGTGCGACAGAAAAATTCTCTGATCGCCACGATAGCTCTTTCATTTTCCTGTCATCTATTTTCCTGTAAATCCCGACCGCGCAATCCTCCTCGATCACGAACAACCGCAGAAGATTAAGAAGGGTGCATCCAGCAAATCGTTGCCGGATGACGCTGGTTTTATTTAGCGGTGCGGCGCAAGCCGCCCGGTCGCAGCGAGTAAAAACGGACGACTCAAACCGCCCGGATCGCGACGAGCCCGGCTGTCTCTCTCGCACTCACCGTTTCCTCCTGCAGCCAACGTTCGATTGGCCAAAGACAGAAATATTGGTGCGACAGAAAAATTCTCTGATCGCCACGATAGCTCTTTCATTTTCCTGTCATCTATTTTCCTGTAAATCTCGACCGCGCAATCCCCCGCCTCGCTCACGAGCAGCCGTAGAAAATCAAGAAGGGTGCGTCCACCAAATCGCTGCCGGATGACGCCGGTTTACCTAGCGGTGCGGCGCAAGCCGCCCGGTCACGGCGAGTAAAACGGACGCATCAAACCGTCCGGATCGCGACGAGCCCGGCAGTCCTTCTGCCGCTCACATATTCTTCCCGCAGCCGACGTTCGATTAGCCAAAGACAGAAAGATTGGTGCGACAGAAAAATTCTCTGATCGCGACGATAGCTTTTTCATTTTCCTGTCATCTATTTTCCTGTAAATCCCGACCGCGCAATCCCTCGACTCGCTCACGAACAACCGAAGAAGATTAAGAAGGGTGCATCCAGCAAAGCGCTGTCGGATAACGCCGGTTTATTTAGCGGAGCGGCGCAAGCCGCCCGGTCGCGACGAGCCCAGCAGTTCTTCTGCCGCTCACATATTCTTCCCGCAGCCGACGTTCGATTGGCCAAAGACAGAAAAATTGGTGCGACAGAAAAATTCTCTGATCGCGACGATAGCTTTTTCATTTTCCTGTCATCTTATTTTCCTGTAAATCCCGACCGAGCAATCCCTCGACTCGCTCACGAACAACCGTAGACGAGTAAAAGGAGTTTGTATCGTGCTCTAAAGTGTACAGACGCATCGCATTGCACACGGCCACTCTCGCAACCTGCGATTTTCATGCCGTTGCACCCGCACTCAGCGATGACGAGCACGCCAGTCGGATCGACGACAACGTTTGCCCCCATTTCGCTTCTCCTCACTCATCTCAGGGGCTACAATCGAGACGGATCGAAAACACGTCCATCGGATTCCATGATCAACCTCGCTGTCGCAACATGCTTCGAGTCAACTCCATGAATGCCGCAGGCTCTCCTCCGCAAAGCAGCGACGACATCCTGGCCTCGTCCAGCGAATCATCGCGAAATGGACCGTGTTTTGTTGCCGTTCCGGTGCAGACGCAAGCTTTAGTTTCGCCTAATCCGCGTCCTCGTCGTTACAAATCGTTTTTAGCTTCGACCCTTGTTCACCTCGTTCTGTTGTTAGCACTCGCGCTGACAATCGCTGCACCCGCTGAAGTGGAAACGCTTGTACTTAAGACGCGACTGGACAACCGATCTCCCCATGTACCGCTGACGCGTATCGAGCCTCTACCGGAGACACCACTGGAAGTCCTGGAGCTCCGTGAGTCGAAAGTGGATGTGGATCTGAGTCCCAAAATCAACGACGTGGAACTACCAAATGTGTCATCCGCCTCGTCACTCCCAGCCGCTGTGGCATGGCCCATGAAGCTACCGACATTGCGATTGATCCCAATTACTTCTCAGGCCGCTGTTGCGGACTCGCAGCACGGCTCGCAAGGTGAAGCACAAGGCGACAGCGGAGCCGAAGCGGACACAGGAACGGGTGAAGCTCCAGGAGGGGCAGGATACTTTGGCATTCCGATCAATGGCGGAAAGATCATGTTTGTCGCCGACGCATCAGGCAGCATGCAGAGGGCATTGGGGCTGACGCGGACGGAAGACAAACTCGCAGAAGCCCGCAGGATAGGCCTCGATGCAAAAGATCAAAAATTATTCATGCGAGATCCTCGCGAACTGGGATATCCTTCGCGATGGCAGAAACTCACCAACGAATTGACCGCCTCCTTAGAATCGCTCAATCCGGGTGTCGAATTTGGGATCGTCTTCTTTGGAAGCAATCTCGACACATTCGCAGCAGGCCTGCAAATTGCCACTCCCGAGAACAAGCAACGCGGGATCCATTGGGTGCAGCAATATCGCCCCGCAGGCGGCACCGATCCATTTCCTGCCGTCGCGCAGGCACTCTCGATGCAACCTGACGAGATCTTTGTCTTGACCGATGGCGAGTTCGCTCCGAAAGCAGCGGACCGCATCAGCGAACTCAACTCGACCCGCACCAGCAAGGCTCGCATCCACGCCATCGCGATGGGCGACACAAAAACAACCGATGCGCTTCAGCGTCTAGCGAAAGAAAACGACGGAGAGTTCGTGTTTGTTCGTCGCTAGTCACCTCGCTCGAGCGCAGGTGACTGCTGATCTAGTAGCATTGATTGCAGGCCGGAGGCCGATACACCCTCTGCCGGTAGCGTAAGCTACCGGTCAGGAGAGACGGAAAAACATAGCCCGGAGGGCGACACATCGGCTGCCAGCGTGTCGGCCTCCGGCCTGTGCGCTTGCTACTAAATCAGCAGTCACCGCAGCTAGGAAGAGGTAACGAAAAAACGTCTCCCAAAATCTTGATTTGCTTCTTCAGTTGCGATACCTTGCATCCGTTGGCGAGTTGCATTCCCCCTTTCTCAACGATCACACTACACCAAATTGATGAGATTCCGTGATGCGGACAACCATATCTGGATCAATCACGTGCCCATTGATCATTCTTTTGCTAGGTTTTCCAAGCGTCTTGGCCGACGATGCCACGCTGAAAAAGGACGCGGATAAAGAAACGCACCCTCTACAAGATCGAGTTTTCGAATACGCTCGAAACTATCTCTTGGCGGCGGAAGAAGTCAACAAAGACTATGCCTGTTGGATCGATTGTGAAATCCAGGGTGTCGGACCGCATAGGCCCGGGCCCGTTTCGGAAAAACAAACGTTCATTTTTGCCGCGAACAAAAAGAACGATTGGAAGTATTGGGCGAGCACTTCCAATGACAGCGTCGATGCTCGGATTCCCTATTGGGAGCAGGTGCTGTCAACGGGGCTGCACAAGAAGATGCGGCGGGGAATCTCTTCGCATATGAATGTTCGCAACAGCGAAAACAAACAGGAGGTAAAACCAACCGTCCCGTATCGCTCCCCCTTCTATCTGTCTCTCGTACGCTACTCGACGTTTGCCAGTCATCCTGTTGATGAAGATTATGTATCGCGAATGCTGTTTGAAGTATGTGAATTGATTGATGCAGAATACGACAAGGATTCTGGAGACATGGTTGCAACCTGGCGACGACAATTCCATGGTTTGGCGAGTGAATTCACCATCCGTTTTGCGAAAGACGAAGGTTACCTGCCGACCCGATCAGTCTATACGCTTGTACGTGAAGAGTCGCGTCGCGTTTTCTCTCTCTGTGAAACAAAGTGGGAACGCAATGGCTCACATCGCGTTCCCGTCTCCTATCGCGTCATGGATGAAGACGCTTCCGGAAAAACGCATTATGAGTACGAATTTGCACTCGAGTGGAAAACGGGCGAGGACAATCCCGACATGTACCCCGAAACGTCGGTTCACGATTGGCGACTGGGATACTGCAAACTCTTCAAACGAAAGTGCTACGATCAGGGGCAAGTGGATGATGACCGACGCGCGTTGACGGATTTCATGTTCAGTGAGAAACTCCGTGAAGACAGCGAGAAAAGCTCTGATTGACCAGCCCAGCGGCAGCTGGCGAGCAATGGAAATTGCGAAATCGCGGCCCTTGCCATAGCGTCCTCCCGTCAACTCACTTCTTAATCCTAATCTTACTCGTAATCATAATCCCGTCCGAGCAAGCTCCCTCTCGCTCACGCGCAACCGAAGGAGATTAAGAAGGGTGCGTCCGGCGGAGCGTTGCCGGTTTTATCTAGCGGTGCGACTCAAACCGCCCGGTCGCGGCGAGCCCCAGCGGTCTCTCTCGCACTCACCGTTTCCTCCCGCAGCCAACGTTCGATTGGCCAAAGACAGAAAAATTGGTGCGACAGAAAAATTCTCTGATCGCCACGATAGCTCTTTCATTTTCCTGTCAATTCATTTTCCTGTAAATCCCGACCGCGCAATCCCCTCGCCCGCTCGCGAGAAACCGAAGAAAATTAAGAAGGGTGCATCCGGCGGAGCGTTGCCGGTTTTATCTTGCGGTGCGACTCAAACCGTCCGGTCGCGGCGAGCCCCGACTGTCTCTCTCGCACTCACCGTTTCCTCCTGCAGCCAACGTTCGATTGGCCAAAGACAGAAAAATTGGTGCGACAGAAAGATTCACTGATCGCCACGATGGCTTTTTCATTTTCCTGTCATCTATTTTCCTGTAAATCCCGACCGAGCAAATCCCCCGCCTCGCTCACGAGCAGCCGTAGCAGATTAGGATTATGAACGGGTTTATCCAGCAAAGGGCGGTCGGTTACCGCGATGGGCGTGATCAACCATCGCAGGAACTCACATGGACCTCGCGATGGCGAAGCCGCCCACACACTGTCCAAGCGACTCGGTTGCGTGCGATCGCTAACCGCCTCCCAAAGATGGCTTGCAACCACTCACCTTTTGTTCAATCCAGACAATGCAAAACACCAACCCCTACGCATCGCCCCCGATCGATGTCGACTCGTTGGCAAAGAGGCGGCGGGCGATTCAAGTTGGCAACCAGGAGATCCACACGGTGATCGTGGAGACGTCACTCCTGCGAGGGCTGCAAACACACGTCGTTGACGCCGCAGGCAACGCGACGCCGGTCCAGCGAGGAACGTGTCGCATGCAAATTGGTGAGCGAGAAGTACATCAAGTCGAAGTCGAACTGGACGCGTCACAACGAGTTAACGTGCTGGTCGATGGCAAGCGGGTTTCTGAAGACCTGTTTCCTCGCATGCGGGCCACGATCTTTGCCGTCGTCATCGTCTTCATGCTGTTCACCAGTGTGACAATAGCCTTGGCGATGTTCCTGTTTACCTGACCGGTGGCGGATGGAACAACCCTCGTGTTCTCGCTCTAACCCGCGACGCGCATCGCAACGTGCAGAAGCCCCGGTGAGGTGGTAACCTGATTCCGGTTGCGTCGGGTTCGATATGCCGGTGCGGCACATGCCGCCCGGTCGCAGCGAGAAAAACCGAGGATCCAAACCGGACGGCTCGCGCCGTTCCGCTACTAAAGTCGATCGCAACGGGCGTCTCTCTTTCGCTGCACATCTCTTTCGGTAGCCAACGTTCGTTAAGCTATAGACAGGAAAATTGGTGCGACAGAAAGTTTCTCTGATCGCGACAATAGCTTTTTTATTTTCCTGTCAATTCATTTTCCTGTAAATCCCGACCGCGCAATCCTCTCGCCCGCTGGCGACCAACCGACGAAGATTAAGAAAGGTGTGTCCGGCAAAGCGTTACCGGTTTTGTCTAGCGGTGCGGCGCAAGCCGCCCGGTGGCAGTGAGTAAAACCGAGGATTCAAACCGGACGGCTTGCGCCACTTCGCTACTAAAGTCGATCGCAACGGGCGTCTCTCTTTCGCTGCACATCTCTTTCGGTAGCCGACGTTCGTTAAGGTATAGACAGAAAGATTGGTGCGACAGAAAAATTCTCTGATCGCGACGGGGGCTTTTTCCATTTTCCTGTCAATTCATTTTCCTGTAAATCCCGACCGAGCAATCTCCGCTCCCTCACGAGAAACCAAATGTGAATCAGATCATGATCCCTGAATCCAAAACTGCGCCAACTGCCTCAAGCGATCAGATCAATGTAATCTTGCTGCATTGTCTCGTAACAGTCGTGCAGCCTCGTCGACAGTACGATCGATGATCGTCTTGGCGGACTCAAGTGACCGAACTAAACCAACCGCCTCGCCACCGCTGATATCCATCACACTGGAATCCCCTTGTCCCGCCGCAACTTCGAGTTCGTGTTGCAATTCCGTTCGCAAGGCGTCGATTTCGTTGGCCCGACCCTCCCATTTGCTGTTGAACGCATTTCGAACGACGCGATCGGCGATGCCGTTTGGAAACTCCGCGCCGCGTATTTGATCGTATACGGCAGTTCGAATCGTGTCGTCCGTGCCGGCGGCCAGCAGGGGTGTTTGTTCCCACGAACCGCCACCCCACTGGTGACTAGCAACAAACCGAGTCCCCATCGAAACCCCCACCGCTCCCAACATCAACGCGGCGGCTAGCCCTCGTCCATCCGCGATTCCACCCGCCGCAAGCACCGGTAGACTACCGACGGCGTCAACCACCGCGGGAACAAATGCCATGGTTCCCAGGGTTCCCGTGTGTCCACCCGCTTCGCCTCCCTGGGCGATGATGGCGTCGACACCCGCATCGGCAGCCCGCTTCGCCTGCTCCAGACTTTGAACCTGGGCGAATAACCGAATGCCACAGTCTCGTGCTGCCTTGACGTAGGCAGTGGGATCGGAGAACGAGTGATTGATGACCGCAACTCGCTCATCCAAAGCGACTTGCACCAGTTCATCAATGTTTGAGAACGATGAGACAAAACCGACACCAAACGGCCGATCCGTTAATGCTCGCGTGCTGCGGATCTGCTGCCGCAACCACTCGGCACCGCCGCGGGTTGTCCCGCCGATCATTCCCAATCCACCGGCATTGGACACGGCGGCCGCGAGCTCCGCAGCCGCCGTGCGACTCATCGGCGCATTCAGGATTGGATGTTCAATTCCCAATAGGTCGCACAGAGAGGTGCGTATCATGATTCACAACCAGGGTTGGAAAACCTCGAAGCATTGCACAGCGACATTGCCGTGCATGATGGATGACGCTCCGCTGTGAGCTTACATCGCTCAAGCGGTGTGACAAGGTCGGTTCATGCGTGGCCAAATTGTTTGCGATCGTCATCCGATTTCTCACGCACGAGCGAAGGTGGCTGTATTGAAGGGCGGGGAGATGCTGAACGCGTTTGACGCCGCTAAGATAAAGGACAAATCCTTGCACATTTTCTGCTGGATATGAACCAACACCTAGGTCCGACTTCCATGAGTTTTTCACGATCAATTCGTCGCTTAAAATGGACCGGTTTGGTCGTTGTTGCGGTCTCCTGCCTATCGGCATTGGCAGAGGATCCGGAAACCGAGCCGAGTGCGGCATACGTTGCAAAAATGCAAGCTGTCGTCGATTTCCTGGAAACAGAGCTGAAAACCGCAACCGACTTATTGGAACGTCAGTCCAGTTCCGAAGCGGAGGTCGACCTGGCTCGTGATCAAACGCGAAAAGCACAATTTCTTCAAGACGGCTATCTGGCGGACGAATTGTGCATCGCCGCGATGAACTTCTAGCGATGAATCCTTCCAACACCCGCCATCGTAATCCTACTCGTAATCTCAATCCCGTCTGAGCAATATTCCTGCTCGATCACGAGCTACGAAAGACGATTAAGATCAAGATTGAGAAGGATAAATTCCGCGAAGGATGGCCGGATGACGCTGCACATATCTTCCTGCAGCCGACGTTCGATTAGACAAAGACAGAAAAATTGGTGTGACAGAAAAATTCCCTGATCGCCACGATAGCTTTTTCATTTTCCTGTCATCTATTTTCCTGTAAATCCCGACCGCGCATTCCCACGCCCGCTCGCGGGCAACCGAAGAAGATTAAGAGTAGTACTAAGACTAGGAAAGGTGCATCTGGCAAAACGCTGCTGCTTGCGTCTGGTTCGATCTAGCGGTGTTGCGCAAGCCGCCCGGTTACGCCGCTTCGCTACCAAAACCGATCGCGACAGCCCGCCGCCCAAGACAAATCGCAGTAGAAAACCAAGTTGCCCGGCAGTCTTCCAGACACTCAACTTTGCTTCCTGCAGTCAACGTTCGATTAGATGAAGACAGAAAAATTGGTGCGACAGAAAAATTCGCTGATCGCCACGATAGCTTTTTTATTTTCCTGTCATCTCATTTTCCTGTAAATCCCGACCGCGCATTCCCACGCCCGCTCGCGAGAAACCGAAGAAGACTAGGAAGGGTGCGTCCGGCAAAACGCCACCGGTTGCCGCTGGTTCTTTTTAGCGGTGCGGCGCGAGCCGCACGGTCGCAGCGAGTAAAACCGAGGATCCAAACCGGACGGCTCGCGCCGTTCCGCCACTAAAGTCGATCGCAACGGCAGTCCCTCTTACGCCGCACACCTCTTCGGGTAGTCAACGTTCGATTAGACAAAGACAGAAAGATTGGTGCGACAGAAACATTCTCTGATCGCCACGAGGGCTTTTTCATTTTCCTGTCATCACATTTTCCTGTAAATCCCGACCGAGCAAATCCCACTCGCTCACGAGCAACCGCAGACGATCAAGATCAAGAAGGGCGTGTTCGGCGAAACGCTGCCAGTTTTATTTAGCGGTGCGGCGCAAGCCGCCCGGTTGCAGCGAGAAAAAACGACGACTCCAACCGGACGGCTCGCGCCGCTTCGCTACTAAAGTCGATCGCAACGGGCGTCTCTCTTGCGTGACACATCTCTTCCGGTAGCCGACGCTCGATAAGGTATAGACAGAAAAATTGGTGCGACAGAAAGATTCTCTAATCGCGACAAGGGCTTTTTCATTTTCCTGTCATCTATTTTCCTGTAAATCCCGACCGCGCAATCCCCCTGCCCGCTCGCGAGAAACCGAAGAAGACTAGGAAGGGTGCGTCCGGCAAAACACCACCGGTTGCCGCTGGTTCTATCTAGCGGTGCGGCGCGAGCCGCCCGGTCGCAGCGAGTAAAAACGACGATTCTAACCGGACGGCTCGCGCCGTTCCGCTACTAAAGTCGATCGCAACGGCAGTCCCTCTTACGCCGCACACCTCTTCCGATAGCCGACGTTCGATTAGACAAAGACAGAAAAATTGGTGCGACAGAAAAATTGTCTGATCGCCACGAGGGCTTTTTCATTTTCCTGCCTCCCCTGAATGCGGTGCAAGCGGCAGTATCGCGTCGCCGATTACTCGATCTGACAAACGATCCGCTGATAACGAACGAGCGGCGGTGTTCCACTGTCCGTGACCTCAACGATGATGTGAACCTCTTTCCCTGATTCGTTGGGGACAATGAAGGAGGCGTTGTGCGCCGAGTCGCTGTTTTTAATGCGGACGGTCGCCTCTGCCGAATCCGCTTCGCAATACTGCCACCAGCGAACCGTTAATTCGTCGCCGTCAGGATCCGTCGCGGTTGCATCGAGCTGTACCACTTCGCGCGGCTTCACATTGCGATTCAATTTGCCATTCATTTTAACAACGGGGTGGTGATTGGCTTCATTGAACTCTTTCACGCACCAATCAGCTCGTGCGGCAAAGTCATTCTGCAGGGCGTCGATCCACCGCCATTGCGGTTTGAGGTAGGAAACCAAGGCTTCGTCACCGGAAATTTCTTTCTTCAATCGCAGGCGTCCCCACGCCGATCCCGTGTACCAGCGACCTGCAGGATACTCGTAGCCAGGCTCTGAGACGGGATCGAGCCACGTGTTTTCGCGGACTCTGACAAAACGACCTCCCCAACCGCCCCAGCCCGGGGACTCGTCGCTGCGAAGGCCGTTGGGAATGTTGTAGAAAAATGCTGGCGAGTCGCCTTCCGATCGGAAATCGCCTTCGCTCAACCCTTTGTCCTCCTTCGTATGCGCCTTGTACAGCGAACACAACGGACCGTGGCCTTCCAATAGATTGACCTTCATCCATTCGGCGGCAAGATAGCTCTGCTGCTCTTCCGGAACGTACTTCTTCCAGTGGTAAAACAACGCAACGAACTGATCGGAAATGATGGTCTGGATGCCGTACTTTCCCCAGTGCGGACGAATGTACCTTTGGTAAGTCTCATCCTGCTCCCAGATGAAATAGAAGCGGATCTTCTTCGCAACCTCCGCCATTCGATCGGGATGCTGCTGCTCGATCGTCTTTAGCGCCCGCGCGATTGTGTTCGTTCCGCCCCAAGCCTGGATCCAAACGGGACGTTCGTCCGCCGCATCCAACAAGACCTCAACGATCCGCTGGGAACCTGCCGTGACCTCGTCCATCTCCCCTTCCGCCTTTACGTTTCCAAGCAACGTTCGGGACTGAAGGAACTCAGCCGTGGGATAACGCGGGTCGTGCTTCACCAGGTTCGGATAGACTTTGGCATACGCCGCCAAATAGGGCCGCGCCCAGTCGTCTCCGGCCCAGTTGTGCCCGTGAGCATGATACTGCGAACTTGACGTGATGATTCCCTCGATATCGAACTCGTTCGCGTACAGCAGGAAGCGAACCATCGAACATTCGTCGTCGATCTCACCATCGCTCGTGACAATCACGCGTGGTTTCTCCGAAGCCATCAGCGAATCGTCTTGCCCTAGTACCATCGTGGCCACGAGCAACAGCAGTAGCGTTACGCCCAAGACGGGATGCGGATTACTGTCCATGCGACTGCTCCAACGAATTGATGTTGTTTTCCGGTTTGGTGTAGTCCACGAACTCAGTCGGATCGGTCCCGTTGAGATATTCTTCGATGTTGGTGTACCCATCGCCATCGTTGTCGGACGCGTTGTCATCGGCCTCGTTCGCATCCAATCCGTATTTCTTTTCCCACTCGTCGGGCATCCCATCCCCGTCCGAATCCTGTGGCGCCGCCGCCGACTGCAGACTCGGCCAGCCGCCTACGTCCTGCTGCGTCGTGATGATTCCGTTTTTGCCGTGCATCGCGACGCCCTTGCGGACCTCTTCGCTGATGCGGGCATCGATCGAATCACGTCTGGGCAATGAGCAGCCTGCGTGTTCAAGGACCGCCAAATAAGCATCCTGCGGCGATTGCTGATGAATGGGCATTGCTTTCCACGGCGCCGCCAGCGTTTTGAACGTCTTGCCATCCACGCCCAACGCGTTGTCATGGGTCACTTCGGGAGAACCATCGACATAGTTATCGGCCACGTGCCAACTGCCGTAGTCGTCATCGCCTCGGGACGAAGGACTTGCAATACAGTCCTTCACGTCGTTTCGCGTGGCGGGCCCCGGTTTGTAGTAGTTGGCGACCATGTTGATCGCAGAGAACTCGATCGGTGGTTTTCGCCGATCGCCTTTTTGACGTGCCTCGCCACCGTAACAACTTTGATACCCCCAGTTGAACAGCACGTTGTTTCGGTAATCGTTGTAGCCGCAACCCGATGCCCAGCGAGGATTACGGCTGTCGTTGTGGGCAAACAGGTTGTGATGATAAGTGCCGTACTGGTTGCCCCAGATACCACCAAAACGATGCGACCCGTCTTCCTTGGCGCAAGCTTCGGTGATCATGCACCACTGAATCGTGACGTTTTCGTTGTGGTACAGCGAGAACACTTCATCACTACTCCAGCTAGCCGACACATGGTCCACGATAATATTTCTGTGGTACCTTCCCCCTAACGCGTCCCCATCGTGATCCGTCCTTACTCGCAGATAGCGGATCACGACCTCATTAGCATCGATGGCGAGATTGCCTTTGATCGTGATGCCATCGCCAGACGCCGACTGGCCCGCAATCGTGATGAAATCATTTTTGATTTTGACGTCGCCGTCGATGGTTCCCGCCACCTTGAAGACGACGATCCTGGGCCCCTTGGCATCACACGCCGCCTGCAAGCTGCCCGCACCACGGGCGTCAAGATTGGTCACCGCAATCACCTGGCCGCCTCGGCCGCCAGGAGTCACCGAACCGTAACCCTCCGCGCCCGGAAATGCAGCCACCTTGGCGGGTTTGACTTCGTCGCCCGTCGCTTTGGAAAACAGCAGCCCCAGCGGTCCGCCGAGAGTCAACAGTGCGATCAAGCTTGTAAGCAGCTTCATGTCATTTCCTTTGTAGTAATGCGCTTCGCGACTTCGGCCAGTCGCACCTTGGCGTTGGCGGGGCATCGCCCCTGACTTGGATTAAGAATATCCATCGCCACACCGCAATTCTCCCTGATATTTCGGCAGTACTCACGGTATTCTAAGGTGATGAAGCAATTCGATATCAAACGCCCCGAGTTCTCGCCCTACGGTTTCACCTGTGAATCGTGGACGCCGACTCGCATGACGCGACCCGACCGGCACAACGAGATCGAATTGAACCTAATGATGGCCGGTTCGCTGACTTACCTGCTGGGCGGCCAGCGGACAACGATCGAAACGGGCCGACTCGGAATGTTTTGGGCTGCGATTCCCCATCAAATTGTCGAGTTCCAAGGGGATGCTCCTTACTTTGTCGTGACGCTGCCGCTTGGTGAATTTTTACGTGCAGGACTGAACTCAACGCTGGTGCAACGAATTTTGCAGGGAGAACTACTCACGGACATGGCTCAGGTTGGATCGGATGAACGGATGTTTCGGCGATGGGAACAGGACCTGCAAAGCAATGAACCGGTGCTGGAGCGAGCCGCTCAATTGGAAGTGCAAGCAAGACTGCTGCGATTCGCACGCGGCATGACCACGACCGCCGTGACGTCCTCAGCGATGGTGTTGTCACGTGCTGACAAACTGGCCTGTTACATCGCCCAGAATTATCAACTCCCTCTGACGTCCCAGTCGATTGCAGATGCAATCGGCCTGCACCCCAACTACGCCATGGATCTGTTTCGGAGGACATTTGGAACAACGATCACCGCATTCGTCGTCCAGCATCGCATTTCACACGCGCAGCGTCTCCTTGTTACCACTCACGATGCGATCCTCAACATCGCACTTGCATCCGGTTTCCAAAGCCTCAGCCGCTTCAACGAAGCATTCAAATCCGCTTGCCGGTGCTCACCGCGAGACTACCGCAAAGCCCACCAACCCGCCGACACAAGCCAACCGTCGCCCACGCGATGAACCGCACTTTACACCGAGCGAGATGCTCGAAGAGGTTCCGCGCCTGCAGGTAATGAAAACTGGTGGACGCCGCAATGGGTTTTCAGTACTCGGGGCGAGCATGTCGATAGTAAAACTCAGTCATCCGCGGCAACGCACGACCGTCGCGGACGGATGATGTGCTGGCCACCCCGAAGCATTGCTCTACAGTCGCAAGCGAATGTTACCTGGGTCGATGCACTGGTGCGTCTGGATCAGCGGGCGATTGGCGAGGCCAAAGCGTCGAAATGATCAGACCGGTGAAACCGGCAATTGACAGCCAACGGACTGCCCCGGTTTCAAAAACGATCGTCGCAGAGAAGACGATCACTGCGGTGAACCAGAAAACAGCCTGGTCGACTGCTGGCCATCGCCGCTTGCGAGTTGTCATTGCAATCGAATAGCCCATCCAGACAGTGGCGAAGACGAAATTGACATAAACACCCCATCCGGCGCGGATCCCGGTGACTCGCTCGGACTCGTCGGCGGTCGCCTCGATCGCCGCAGCGTGACTCCAGTCGTGAGCGAGTCCGTAGCTGGCCAAAATATGAAACGCGATCATCAAGCTTCCCAGTAGCCAAGCGTAACCGTAGACAGTATCCCGCATCCCGCCGGAGCTTTGCACGCCGCGGCCTCGAGCAAAGCTACCAACAAACCAGCCGACGAGCGCGAGCCAGACTGGCACGTAAATGAGGAAGTCGCTGATCATGGCAAGCCAACGGATCGAGCCAGGTTTTAAAAATGCCCCGCAGCGGATACCGCGTGCGATCGACACCCAAGTTACAGGAGAGGTTCCGCGAAATCAATTCTTACGGTCACATTCATCCAGGCTACAGCTCGGACGCATGTTTACACAACCGATTCTAATGGTCCTTGAGCAGAAATCGGCGGAAAACGACAAGGAAAACTCGCGGGATTTTCTTAGGCAGGACTTGGGTTTTCCAAGAGGCTGTAACTTGTGCGGTGACGGCGTCCGGAGAGGCTGCCACTCAAAACATGAATAGGGAACCCACGCCACTTTTCAAAACACGAAAAAGAGCCCGCGTACCTTTTCTTCGCCGCGTACCATTTCTTCGCCGCGTACCTTTTCTTCGCCCATTTCTTGCATCGGCAAGGGCGGGAGTCCAGCATCGCCTCGTGCATGCGATTGGTACTGCCGCAAGGTTGGTCCCTCTGGATGTTCCACTGGTTGGATGGCTGGATCACCGTTCGCCAGATCTTTCGGCGGTTGCCTTCCAAGAAAAACCGGACGCCCCCCGCACAACTCGCGATGCAAGAAAGTCTGTACTACGCATGGAAGCTTGGTGTTTCTGGGATTCTTCCCAGCATTGTGACGGGTAACAATCTGTTGCAGGCCGGCAAGAACGCCGCCCTCTTCGTGAAAAGAACTTCCGGGAAGTCGCTAAGCTCCGAGCAGGGTATTCAGCCCTTTGCTGGATTGTTGGAATCGGAACCTACGTCGGCACAATCCTGATGTTCAGTTTTTTCGATTTGGTACCACAACACAAGCGGGTCGAAAGCCATATCTATACGTTCTACTTTTGGATCGGGGGCCCCTTACTCACTGCCGTCGCTGTGGCAATGCTCTTTCTGAGACTCGTGTTCGTGCTGGCACTATGTGACCTTTATGCAGAGCATCTCAAGAGCCGAGGTGAATCTGTCACTTTGCCCGAAAATCCGCCCAAATCGGTAAGCGTTCTGGTCGCGTTCGGTTGCCTGTGTCTGCTGGTTGCCGTCGTCTACTTTCTCCGCGACGAACTAGGGATGACGGACATATTGTCAACGCCGTATGGGGAAGAATACGGAGTTGACAAGGGAATATGATTCATGCCGGATCGGCGCAAACGAAGAAAGGAGTTGACGAAGAAACTAGCCTGCAAAACGATGGCATCGATCGTGGTCTCCCAAGGCAACTTCTTCATTCGCACCGGAGACGTTTTCTTCTGTATCGGCAACCCATCGCGCTGATCATGCCGCGTTTGGGACGTAGAATACATCACATTCACCAAAACCGAATGTCGATGCCCTCCCAGAAGCCGACTCAAACCACCGAACGAAGAAAAGAGATTAGGGTTTATTGTTCGAACGCGCTCTTTCCTTTTTCTGGGGGCCCGAGTTATCATATCCTTGCACCGGCACGGAACAACCGTACGCATTCAAACGTTTCTCGGCGGAGTTGCTTTGGCTCGAGCAGAAATTCTTGACTTATGCTGTTGCACTTGAGAGCGGAGCAATGAGGCACTAACAGCAGACACCCAATGCCACTTACCTCGGCTCCAACCAGGTGTTTTTTGTGTAGTCCCACTCCGTCTAGGTCGATGCAACCAACCGCATGAGCCGATCGGCCAAAATTACGTCAGTATCCTGCACTGATCTAGTAATTGTTTCAATGTCGACACCGGTGAAGTCAAGCTCAACTAGAAATGCCCAAAATTGAGTCAGCGCAGCGTTTCTTTTCCGCATACCCTTCCTTTCCCAGGTGATTCCGTCGAGTCAAATGCCAATTGCCCGACCAAAACTGGGGTGAACGTAATTCGCAGATGCATCCTTGCTCACATAGACTCTAGATCAACGCTACAATATTCGAATTTTACCACTAAACGGTATGAACCGATGGGCTATAGGAACAAGACCTACGTGATCTTCGATGCTGACAAAGATATGTGGGCTTACAGTTACATGAAGGGCTGGAAAACCAACAAGAACGTTGATTTTGACTTTCATGATGCGCACGACCTGAATCCCTTGACCAACAGAGCGGGTGAAGAAACGGTGAAGAGTCGACTTCGAGAACGCTTCAGTAAAACGAAGCACGCGATCGTGCTGATCGGCGAATCCACGAAGAACCTTTACCGATTTGTTCGCTGGGAACTGCAGGTAGCCTTGAAGCTCGAAATCCCTTTGGTCGCGGTGAACCTAAACCACTTCCGCAAGATAGACCAAGACAGGTGCCCGCTAGTCATAAAGGACACTACCACAGTGCATGTCCCCTTTAAGCTGAAAATCATTCGTCACGCGTTAGATAACTTTCCAGCCGATTACCGCGCGAAGAAGAAAGAGGGCGAGGTGAATCTCTACTACCCTAACTCAGTCTACGAAAGTCTAGGGCTCTGAGATGCAACATGACGAATTGCCGCGTCTCTATCGAGTGGCTGATCAATGTTCCAATGAGACGCAGAAATTATTGGCTGGACTTACGATCAGCCAAGCAATATTACTCCTCGCGGGTGCCGCAGTTTCGACGATTGGGGCTTCAACGCACGTGCTGGCACTTACGGGAGGTGTACTGTTCATCGCATCCCTAGTCATTTCGGTTTATCTCGCATATGCCAACCTGGAAAAAGTCTGGTATCAAGCACGTGCGGTCGCAGAGTCGGTAAAAACCACGGCCTGGCGGTACGCGATGCGGGCTGAACCATTCACAAATGTTCCAAACGTAGAGTTGGCAAAATCCGAATATTTCAAACGTATTAAGAAAATCCACACAGAGCATCGCGGACTCTCCGAACACTTCGTCGTAGACGAAAACCATGGCCAGCAATTGACTAATCGAATGCAGCAGATTCGTCAAAGCTCGGTGTCGGAAAGGCTTTCAGCTTATCGGACGGAGAGAATCAAGAACCAGCGCGAATGGTATACCAGAAAAGCACGATTTAACAAGTTAAAAGCGAGGTTCTGGATCCTCGTATTAATTTGCACCCACGCCGCTGCTATTCTGTGCGTGATGCTACGCGTAGCATACCCGATATATCAATCCTATTACCCCGTCGATGTGTTCGCGACAGCCGCAAGCCTTGTAATCGCCTGGACTAGTTTTCGGCGGTATCGGGAACTTGCGTCTGCGTACTTCCTAGCAGCTGAAGAAATTGGATTGATTGACGAAGAATCAAACCGCATTGACGGCGAAGAGAGTCTTTCAGAGTTTGTTCAGGATGCGGAAAATGCCTTTTCTAGAGAACATACCCAATGGATAGCAAGAAAAGATCAGCCATACCAATAGAAGGGTTCCCATGAGGTCACCGCAATGATTCAGTACGTTGACAAGGTCTACGTCTCTTACGCATGGGGCGACCAAACAACCGAAGATGGGACCAAGCGGGAGAGGATTGTCGACCTGCTTTGTACTTCACTCAATCGCCTAGGCATACAAATTGGCCGAGACAAAAACAACATTAAGCCTGGTGGCTCGATTCAAGCCTTCGCGTCCGAGATCGCGCGGTCGAAACGGATCATAGCCGTCCTGAGCGAAAAGTCGCTCAAATCGAAGTACTGCATGGTCTACGAGTTGTTCCAGGCTTACCGACGATGCAACTTCGATCGTGACGAGTTTCGGGCGAAGGTGGTTGCACTCGTCTTGGACGATGCGAAGCCCTACCTTGAGAGTGATTCGGGCATCAAGTCAATAGTTGAGTTTTGGAAGGACCAATGCAAACAGCAGAGGGCAACACTCGAAGAGAAGGACCCCAAGGGATTCAGTCAAGATGAATTGAGCTGGCTTCAGGCGATGGAAGAAATGACGCAGCGACTGGCCTCAATGATCGCCGTCATCAACGATAGCGTGATGCCGCGCGGGTTCAACGCAATTTGCGATGACAACTTTTCGGACGTTCTTGCTAGATTGACTACTGAATCAAAGGAAAAAGAATCGGGGGCAACCGCAACCGCTCTGGATGCACGTGCGTCTGAATTAGCCGACTCGGTAGGGCAGTCGATCGTAGATCGGTTCATGCGTTTGACCCTTGAGATGAATGAAAAGGAAGTCAGTGAGTGTTATGAACAAGCGGCTGGGTGGATCACTTCCGGAGGAACTCACGCCTCAAAGCCCATTCGTGCATCCGTATTGCTTTGGATGTCGAAAGTCGTGCAAGACAACGAGTATTTGAGGCATCTTGGCTTGGTCGTTGCGAGAGTTCACTTAGCGGATGCCAATGAGCTGTTGCGTAATATTGAGAATCCTTACCTACAGGCCCGCTCTCTGGCGAACGCTGCTCTAATCGAACGACGTATAGGTGAGTCGTCGTCCTGCTTCGAGGCACTATCACAATGCGAACATGAGATCGCGATTGCCACACGCATTGCCTTGCTACTGGAACGAAAAGATGTATCGGCTGCAGTTGAGATCGCAGACAACCATGTGTTGAGCGAACGATGGGCGGAACAGGCTGCGATGGCTTACATCGCAGCAAAGCGAGACAACGATGCCATTGAGGCATGTCAGTTCTTAAGGAGCCCGAGGTTCGGACTGACGCGATACTACCGTTGCCTTTTCCAGTGTGCTCAAGCCTATGTTATCAGATGTCAAGGCGAGCCGGGACAAGGCCTGACACCGGCGGCAATGTCTCCCGTGCAAATCGAAGATCATCAGCAGTCCAGAGAGATACTTGAACCAATTCTCTCAAAGATTCGCTCCGCCGGGCGAATCAGCACAGGTATTGAACGTGAATCGGCCTCGCTTCGGTTTCGCATTGCGCACTTACTCGGCGAAGATTCTGTTTCTGACTGGGCCAACTTGCTGACCACCTTCCATCCTTTGCATCTTGACGTGCTCAACGCAATGCGATGGGGAGTTTTAGAAGCAAAACCTTCGCTGCTGGCTGACCTTCGCGCCGAGAACGCCAACGATGTTGCGACACTCGTTTCCTGTGTCGAGATGGATGTCTTTCGTCGTAGCGATTGGGAAGCTGGGCTCGGTGAAGTAGAAAACCTGGCCAATTCTGACGTTAATACTGAGCAAGCCGAACGAATGGCCGACATTGCCTTTCAGGTCGCGGCCTTCGGACCGGATGAACTAAAACTGAGATCAACACGGCTGATGCGATCTCTGGTGGGAGCCAAGCATCGTTGTTTTGCAATGCTGGAAGCAAAGAATGCTCTACAGCAAGAGGACTTTGTCAAGGCGGAAAAGATTGTTCGCGAGATTGTCCATGACGGCGATCCCGATTGCTTAAGTCTGTTGGCGATGGCAATGGAAGGTCAAGGCAAGTCTGAGGAGGCTCTTGAGCACCTGGACGAATTGTGTGAAGTCACTGGTCATCCCCAAGCTTTATGGCGAGCCTACCATGCCGTTGTCGCGACTGGGCAGCGTGATCGCGTTGAACCGTTGTTGCAAAGGCTTTGTCGGTTTTCGTCCGAACGAGTGCAAGCGATGGAGCTGCTTGTAAACCTATACTTTGAGCAGAACGAAGATGAATCATTACGCAAGGTCATCCCGCTGCTACGAAATCTTGCGGAAATTGCTCCATCCGAGCACCGATATCACGTCAATCACGCGCTCGCGTTGCGAGGGCTTGGAGAGCTAGACGAAGCAATAGCGGTCGCTAAGCGAACTGCATTGCAGCATCCCGACTGTTTGGAGCTTCAACTGCTGCGTTCACAGTTACTTGTTCATTGCGAGCGGGCTGGCGACGCATTTTCGGTTCTCGACTCGCAAGAGGTGAAGGAACGGTTCTGGGAAAACCGCAATTTCCTCCGAAAGTATATTGACCTTGCCTATCGCACCGGGAACGAAGTCGAGGCGCATCAAGCCTTGCTGCAATTGAGGCGAATCGAGGCGGATATTCCGGAGGATGAACGCTACGTCCAGGCTCGCTCTACGGAACAATTGATTGAATTTTTGAAAGGACAACGCGAGTTTCGCGACGACTTGGACACGCAGATTGCGAAGGGTAAGCTTCCTTGGTCAATTCCCGTCCATGTCGACCGCGTGCCAGTCACCGCCGCGATGGCCTATCGCACGCAAGACTTGATCGTTGGTGAGTCTGTTTCTTGGCGTGCTCGGTACACAACCTACGCGAGCAACGGATTCGTTGTTGGTAAACGTGACGAAATAATTGGAGCACAGTTTGTCCGCCCTATCGCGCCGAGTGAGGGCCAGACAATTGTTGGAGACTTAACCTCGCTGGTTACCTTGTTCCGGTTAGGGGTGCTTGAGGAAGCTGTGGCCTTCTTCGGCAAAGTGCTGATTCCTTCGATCTACCGCGACTATGAAGCTCGGGATGCGTCGAGGCTACAGCCTCATCAAAAGAGCCGATCCGATCAAACCAAATCACTGGTCGACAAAATCCATCGTGGAATACTGAGATCCCATACGGGCCAACTTCCGGACGATGCCACAATTGTTGACATTGATCCTGACGATAACGAAGCATTCTTACCAGGCGATGTAGTCCAGTGGTTGGTCGATGCGGGGACGCTAACTACCAAACGACGAGACCAACTCCTCAAAACATTCGACTTGCCGCGTTCTTCGAATGACGGTTTTGAAACAGCTCGGTCAACAAGACGATTGTACTTCACGGCTGAAGCCGTTCGAAGCCTCGATAGCGCGGGTGTGTTAGACGATTTGGTAGATGCAACAGATATTTGCCTGTCCGCGACGGCAGTGGATAGTTTAAAAGCGGACGAATTTGCATTTGAGCATCAAGCTTCACAACTGCGAGAAAATCGGCGATTCTGGCAAGCAATTCGAGATTTGGACGAAATCGAGTTTGCCGAAGTTGAGCTAATGGACGACGGTGAAGGCGATCGCGCCATCCATGGTGCTTTTAATTTATCACTCTCTGCAATGAAACTGGCATCCGACCGAAAACTGCCGTTGATGGTTGACGACCGAACACTCCTGTCGGCGGCGTCCAACAGTGCTGAAGGTGCGACAGATTCGGCGTTCGCGTCGTTCGATGTAATTGAACGACTGCGTCGGGATGGAAAGATTGAACAAGATGAAGCATTGTCGCATTTTCGCAAACTAATGAGATGGCGATACCGATTTCATATTCTTGATTCGGATGTCCTACTGTTTGCTATCAAGAACTACCGAAGGTCAAGCAGCGTTGTCGGGAAGCCGCTCGAAGAGATTGCTCGGTACGTTCAAGGGTGCATGCATGACCGTAGCCTACACGGTGGGAATAGCGAAACCGTACCGCCTCGCTCGATCGCTTTTGAACTATACACGAAGTGGATGCGAGTCACGGCAGACTTGGCGGTTTCAGTGATGCAAGATGAGGACTTTGCGGAAGAGGAAGTCTCCGAGATCGTCAACTGGCTTATCGCCCACCTCGCTCCAAACGTTCCGCTGACAGCACCTGCTGAACAACAGGTTTCAATGGCTAACAATGTGGGCCGACTTTTTCTAACGCACATACTCTGTCGCCTTTCCAGGGAACCGAGAGACAAACGTTCGCGTTTCTTGATTTCAGTAGTCCGTGAACAGTTCAATTTTTCGAATCTCGATTTTCACCAGACAGTATCCGATGTCGTCGAAGGCTATCGTTCGCTCGATTGCGAAGCTGAGTCAGACGACGCAAAGACTTGGCGAAATACGTTGGCGGCGATGCGGCGACTAACGGTTCGCCACGCATTGTCCGATAAAGTCACTGAAGATGGTTACACCTTGGATGCCCACAGCGTCGCACAACTCGAATCAACTGGAGCGATACGGGCGAAACTTGACCGCGTTAGCCTGTCCGACGCCGCTTCGGAGGCACTTGGGAATCCGAATAGTGACCTGCGGATGCCGGAATCACCGCAGGGTGCATTGTTCTTTCATTGTGATCGTGAAAAGAATCCACATGTTTTCCCGCTGCTTGACCTACTGACATTCCAAGACGCCGACACTCGGGCAGCCGCTATTCAGTATTTCCTTGAACCTGAGCTCGAAGCAAATGGGGTAATCGCAAAAAGAACGACGACCGTTATCAAGCAGTGCAAACGCAAATCGCTGGCCAAGACGGCGAAAACGTGGTATCCGGCGATGCTAAAAATCGAGATCGCCATGCGTCGCGATTGGCAACTTAATTTAGCTGGGTTTCGCCAAAGCCTACGAACGAAAGAGAACGATTGGATTTCGCCTTTCTGGTCTGCGTGTACTTGCCCCGATATATACCCAGCACACTCGGTTCCTCGACAGGCTTTTTTCGCCGCAACCGATCCTGATTGGATAGACAAACAGATTGAACAGTTCGCTGCACTTCCGAATGTCGAGCAATCAATCCAATTCTACATCAATCATTTCAAGCACTTGCCGCTTGAATCACCTCGCTCGCTCGCTGACTTGTTACGAATGCGAAAGCCGTCAAAACCGGAATGGCAAAGAATAATCGACGTACTGCTTCCCCTGGCGTCCGGCGTAAATTATCTGACAGCGTTTCAATGTTGCCGAGCTCTGGCCGGCATTTTAGATCACGCAACGGATTCGCAGAAAAGTCAAGTCGCGGACGCTGTTGGAAGGTTCATTGAACTGAGTCTGGCGAGTGAGATTGAGCACCCAAGTCAGAGGCATTGGATTGCCTTACAACACTTCGCAACGCACTTCGCCCGTTGGCTGATGTTCTATGGTCCGCAGCTTAGTCATAACAACACCACATCGCTTGCGTGGTGGTTGGCAGATCGCTTGGCCGAGGTTGTTGCCGAAGATATCGAGGCAAGCTCTAACCCCAAGATAATGACGGAGCGATTACTGAAACGAAACATCCACAATCTCATGCAAGATACGCACCTTGTTGCCCAGTTCAACGGTTTGGATACGGATGGATCATTTTTCCATCTCAACACGCTGCAGCCCGTTCAAGGTGGTCCGTTTCTTTTCTCGTTGCTTACAGAACGAAGCGATGACGTAAAGCGGCTACTGGATGATCTTTGCGACTCGACCGTCGAGGAAATTGTAAAGTGGGCACACATTCGTGGAGTCCGTGGACTGGCCAGCCACGAAACGGAAAACGCGTTGATGTTTCAATCATTGGAAGACAAATTGCAACATTGTATCGCTGTATGGGAAGATCAATTCGACGAGAAGCAATTGACTGAAATCAAGGGCATTCGCGACAGCCAGCAGTCCCTTGCTGACGTCTCATTCGTTGATGACCTTCTCGAACAGTTCCATACACTGGAACCAAACTTTCATGCCTATTGGTTTGCTCAACTTAGGCACGAATGTTGGCGAAAGACGCTTGCGCCAGATCAATTCTTGAAGTACTTTTCCAATCAGCAGTCACGGCAACTATTTGCACGATCGCTGGACAATGACAGTATGGATTCACTGTTGACACTGTTGTTCCAATTGTCAAACTATGCAGATACCAACTACGTCGAGCAATTACCATACTTACTTCTCAATTTACTGGACGACGTGACTAAGGATGAGCAGAAGCAATTTATCGTCCATGCAATCATTCGCGTTTCTGTAGGCACCCAAGCCTTTTCTGCAGTCGAGCATTTATTGAAGCGACGAAGCGATCCTCAAATTGAAGCCCAGTTGGAATTGGAAGCGAATTACACCGACTACATCCGCTTTACCGCTCCGGACTGGGCATGGTCTCTAATTCGACCTCTACATCAGATGCTACGTTGGAGTCAGTGAACGACACTCATTCGATTCACACGTAGAGTACGCAGGTAAGTTCAATTCAACTCCCCCACATATTTGACCCCCAATAGTTATTGCGGCCTAATATCTCGGTCTAAAGGAATTGGAGGATCACTCCGAAAGAGTTGTGTTCGGGCTGTTACGAATCCCTGGCATGCTCAGGCGGCCGACACCGGACGCTCAAGGCAGCACATTTTACACCGCGAGAGTCACCACACCGGTGATACGTTTCTCGACGGATATTGCATTTAGACGAACAAGGATCCACGCCATATGCAGTTGCAATGGAGCGTCCAAGGTCGTTCAAAGCCATCTGCCTTGGCCCTAACTCGGTGATTTTTGTGGCGGTGCGACGGATGCAGATCGGTCTGATTCAAACGTCTGCATCTTTGCAACCGGATGAGGTCCGACAATGCTAGACTGACGACGGAAATGATGTTGAGAAAACGCCGCTGGCGATTGGTGTGCCATGCATTGGGGAAACCCGATTTGGCGATCATTTGTTCTTGCTGCAAATCTTGTGCGCTGGAGGGAGGTTTAGCAACCTCCACTACGGAAGCGGGGTGTCGAACGACGAAGGGAGGTTTGGCAACGTCTATCGCGATGTGGCAGTGGCGGACGAGGCAGGTACTGGAGGGAGGTTTAGCAACCTCCACTACGGGAAGGCGGTGCCGGCCTCCGGCCTGGGTTCAATATTGATTCAGGTCTCTCGTTGAGCGGTTTGGGGGCTCTCGGCGTGATTCGAAAGTATTGCGTGACGACTCGCTATACGGACGGCGTCAACGACGGTGAGACGCTTTTTCTCAGTTGCGGATACCGCACCAGCAATGCAAGGCTGCAACTTCTATTGCAGAGACAAAAAATAGAGTCCGCGTACCTATCCTTCTTTCCGTACCTTCCCTCCTTTCATACGATTGACGGATCGTTTCAAGGTTGCTTCGCTCTGGTGCAGTCGTTGTTTAGCTCATCAAAGAGACCCGCTCCATTGGCCCGCTTGGGGTCACCTGGTCGGTTTCGTGACTGCGTTACTTGCGGGATCTGCAGGGACTACGTGCTCGGAACTGTGTTTCCTGAGATAGGTATGGTATGCAACACTTGTCCGCTAGAATATCCAATTCTCGCCGACAGTCAGCGATACAATTCAGTTTCAGCACTTTCCAGGAAGTCAAAATGACAGACTCACTCAAATTGTTTACCTTCGCGTTCGGTTGCATGATTGTTCAATGCGGACTCTTGCAATCTAACGCGGTTGCTCAAGTTCCAACTGCAGGCCCCGAATACGATGTTCTTAGAGACGATGCCGGGGAGTGGGATGTTGAAATCACCAATTACGCAAGTGGAACTCCTGAAGTCACCAAAGGCATTGAATCCAACAGGATGCTAGGCGACTTTTGGCTGATCAGCAACTTTGAAGGCAAAATGATGGGGTTAGAATTCAAAGGCCATGGATGCACTGGCTACGACGCCGAGGCAAAGAAATACGTTGGAACCTGGGTGGATTCTTTGAGTCCTGGAATAATGCACATGAAAGGTGACTACGACAAAGACAAAAAGACAATGACGCTTGTCGGAATTGCACCTGGCATGGACGGCAACCCGGCCAAACACAGGTTGACCACGGTCTACAAGGGTGGAAGACGTGTGATGACCATGTACATCACTCTCCAAGGCGGCGAAGAAACTAAATTCATGCAATTGGCGTATACAAGAAAAGAGAAGTAGATGAGCTGATCATCGGCGAAGCCGAAGTCCCCGAGGGCAGTACGGCCGATGTGCTGGAGTTTCTTCAAAATACCCGTCGCCGCACGGCAAACAAGTACAATCGGTCAAACCGACAACGTTCTGGGCAACATACAATAACTATTGAAGGTCCAACGGTGCGTGAGAACAACGGCTTCCCTATTCGATTTCGATTTAGCACATTGACGCTTCTCCTGACCACTTGCGCGACGGCCTGTTTCTTCGCTATCGACCGGCACTTTCATCAGCCAATTGTTGCGGCTCATCTCTAAATCCTTTCGCAGCATCACATCCGCCAGTATGACACGTCGCCAACTCAGCCGTAAGAAAAAAGCTTGCTTCGGCATCGTGACAACGGGCCTGTGCTTACTGCTGATCGAATTCGCGTTGACGCTGCTGGGCGTCGGACGATCGACCGATCACGCGGACCCGTTTGTCGGCTTTTCAAACCAAGTCCCCTTGTTCGAACCATTCACCGATGAAGCCGGGAAATCATGGCTTCGAACGGCGGAGAACAAATTGGTTTGGTTCAACGACCAACAATTCGGCGCCGCCAAACCAGCCAACACCAAACGCATCTTTTGCGTGGGTGGATCCACGACGTTCGGACGCCCCTACGACGACACCACGTCCTTCTGCGGCTGGCTTCGAGAATGGTTGCCGCACATCGACGCAACCACCAACTGGGAAGTCGTCAACGCCGGCGGTGTTAGCTACGCGAGCTATCGTGTTGCCACCGTGATGCAGGAATTGACCGCCTACGAACCCGATGTCTTCATCGTCTACACCGGCCAGAACGAGTTCCTCGAACGTCGCACCTACGCCGACTTCTTTGATCAATCCGCAATACAGCTTTGGCTCAGCGGGTGGCTCGCCAAGACTCGCACGTATGGCTGCATCGACTCGATCCTTCGGCGTCAACGCGACACGAAACCGAATCCCAACGTCAGTGTGCTGCCCGCCGAAGTCGACGAACGACTCAATCACACCATTGGCCCATCGGACTATGTTCGCGACGATGAGTGGCGCCGCGGTGTTCGACTCCATTTCCAGTTCAACCTCAATCGAATGATCGACATCGCTCGTGCATCGGGCGCGAAGATCCTGTTTGTCGTGCCGGCGTCCAACGAAAAGGATTGCAGCCCCTTCAAGATCGAACCGGAGGCGACGGATTTCCAAGACGGCCAATCTGCTTTCGCTAAACTGGATTTCGCGCGTGCCAAGGAAGCGTTTCAGACGGCGCTGAATCTTGATATCTGCCCGCTTCGCGCCCCCGACGACTTTATGGATATCGTTCGCAACTTGCCAAAAGCCGACGACGTTTGTGTGGTCGATTTCGACCGGCAACTGCGCGAGGTCTGCCTCGCCGAACAAGGGCACGATCTACTGGGCGACGAATACTTCCTGGACCACGTTCATCCGACCATCGACGTTCACCGCCGCCTGTCGCTGTGGATCGCCGATGCGATGCGCCGGTCCGAATGGTTATCGCCCGCCGCGCTCGGCACCAAGGATATTCCCAGCGAAACGCTCGCCGACGTGGACGCGTTGATCCAAAGTCGCATCGATCCGCGTAAACAAGGAGTCGCGCTGCGAAACCTCGCCAAGGTCATGCACTGGTCGGGCAAATTCGAAGTCGCCGAAGCCCGTGCTCGCGATGCGATCGCCAAACTCAACGGTGACGCCGAAAGTCAATTCATCTTGGCCGATTGCTTACGATGGACCGGCCGGATCGATGAATCGGTACGAGTTTACCAACGTGCGGTCAACGAATTTCCTGGTGACCTGCGGGGTGCACAGCGGTTTGGGCAGTTGCTCTTGGAACTTGGCCAATACGAAACGGCTCAGGGACTTTTCTCGATCGCTGTGATCGGTTGGCCGGAAACCAACCCACGTCATTGGTCGGCACGCTACCAACTTTCACTGGCGTGCATCGGCTTGGCTGACTTTGAATCCGCGCGAACCGAGCTCCAGCGATGTCACGAGCATGATCCAAAGAATATGGACGTAACGTTTGCGCTCGCCGAATCATGTGCCGGAGTCGGCGACACCGATACCGCCCTTAAACTTTACAATCGCGTCCTCGATGCCTTCCCCAACGATGTCGAAACCCACGTGCGTCTCGGCTACCTGCAGCTCAACCGCATGGATCCACAAGCCGCCGCCGCAAGCTTCGCCACGGCTCTCTTGCTCGCCCCCGAGCACCCCCAAGCCCAAGCAGGCAAACGCATCGCGTCCCAGCTGATTGCCACCCAATCGAAGTCAAGCCCCCGAACGTAACTGGCTATCCGTGGATCGCTATCGTCAAACGACGTCCGGTGTCGGTCACTGGTGCACAATGCCGCCGCCCAAAACACGAATCGAGAGCCAATGCAACTTTTCAAAACATAAAAACGAGTCCGCGGACCTTTTCTTTGCCTGGACCTTTTCTTTGTCCTTTATCCAAAAACTTGGAACCTGACAATGTGCCGGAGTCGCATTCTGCTCTGTCGTAAAGCGATCACACCTCGGTGCAGCGCAGGATCGAAGCTCTGACGTGGCACGCACGTCTTACTGCTAGTGAATGCAATGCAATCCGCAACTGCGCCCAGCGCGGAGCACCACATGGGATGAAGGCTGGAGCGAATCCATCGCACGACGATTGGACCTCAAATCAACAATGCGACCTCGCGGGCGACCAAGAGTGCGACCGTTACCAACCGTCGATCAAAACAAAGAGGTTTGACCCATTTGATTCGGTGTGCCATTTGGACGAAGAGCTATTTTGCTTCTGCTAAGACCTCCGCCGCCTGTCGTCGTACTGCCGGATTGACGTGTTGATGCAGTTGTTTGACACGGGATTCTCCAAGCCAGTTCGGGTTGACGTCGTTCTCTCCGATCGCGGTGAGCAATCGCTGGGCGCGGGGAACCGTTCGCAGTAGTGCGTCGAGAGCCAGCTCCCGATTATGCGAATTCAGGTTGGGCAGAGCAGCAAGGATTGCCTGTCCCGCTTCAGCCGCCGGCATGTCGGACAGACCACTGACCGCCCCCATTTGCAGTTCCGCGTTAGCGTTTGTCAAATAGCCCGCCAATTGTTCGCCATGCGTCGCCCACGGAGCGAGCGCGATCAGGCGGAGTGCATCATAGCGAGTCCCTGGACGCACTTGAGCATCGTCCGACATTTCAGAGGCTTGCGATATCATTTGATTCCAGCGTGCAACCAGTGGACCATCTCCAGAGATCAGACGCTGCACACGGTCGAGGGGCCAGTCACCGGTTTGGCTGATCCCGTTGATCAATCCACCACCAACAACGACGGCCTGCCAGTCCGTGAGTGGTTGTTGCAGTTGAGGGAGACTGACGTCGAGCACTTGGAGCAGTTCCTTCGATTGATTCCGCTTTCCGGCCGCGATCGCAACTCGCCAAATCCATGGAATCCGGCGGTACTGTTCGTTCACATCGTCAGGCATGTCCGACGTGAGAGCGGTGATCATCTCCGCCGAATACTGCGGCCATTTCGCGATCAGCTCTTCCCGCTCTGCTGCGGCCAGGGTGTCGTCGAGTAGCGATCGGGCGATTTGATAGGCTTCCGAATCGGCACCCTGAACGTAGGCCAAGATGTGCGACATCTCTTGTTTGCTAATAATTTCTTCGAGGCCTTCGGGCATCGCCGACTTTCCGCTCGCGCGTAGCTCCTCCAATTGATTCCTGAGTACCACGTGTTGCTTCGCTTCCTGCTCCATCAGGGTAACGCTGGATGCTGTCTCGTTCATAATTTGACCAGACACGACGCGACCGTCGTCCATTAGAGCAGTGTACCGTTGGTACCGCGCATCCACGTCTCGGTTCGGATCCAATATCGCCTGCAGTAAAAATGCGTCGGATCGATTTGTCAGTGCGGTCAAATCGGGACCCACCTCATATCCCACACCGTCGAACTTGTGGCAAACGCTACAGTGCTTTGCAAACAGAGCTTTGCCTTGTTGAGCATCCGCTGGCAACGCAGAGACGTCCATCCAATCGGCGACGAGTTGCTTGCGATCGCTGCCGGCTCCATCACCCAACCACTTCATGGCCAAGGGGCGAGTTTTCGTTGGTTGGCGTTCGATGAATCGTTGCCGATCGTCCGCAGAAAAGTCGCTCGAGTAAAGTAAGCTGGATTGCAATCCAGTCAAGATCGACGCATCCCAGTCGGGGTGTTCCAGCAGGGTCTGGACCAACACTGTACGGACTTGCGGAGTCGCTGATTCAACGCAGGATAGTAACGCTTGGCCGCCGGCTGAGTCCCCACGCCGACCGATCGCTTGGACGGCGGCAATTTGACGATGATTGGAAAACTGTAGACTAATCAGTTTGGCAATCTCGGAGGTGATCTCGATCGGCGGTTCAGATCCAGCTTGGATGGGGGCGGGGCTCAACAGCGACTGGGAAACCGGACCGAATCGGCGTCCCAGTAGTTTCAAAGCCATTGCCGCCTGACTATCCGTGACGCTTGGATCAAGAATTCGTTTTCTTGCGGCAAGGAGGATCGATCGAGCAGCCTGCGTCTGTCGGGGTGTGATTTTGATCTGAACTTGCGCGGGCTGTTGATTGCGATCCGGCGCTTTGCCAATCCCCAGTTCACCGCTGAGAGCACGGCGGTCGAGACCGTCGAGAATTTGAGCCAAGCTTTCTAACTGCCACCATTGCCATTCATCACTGGATTCCAGAATGCGGTTGAGGGCGGATTCAATTGCCGTTGCACTGCCCATTCCAGCGGTGGTCGCAACCACCTCAGAGCCGACCAGTTCACGTGACTTTTCGGTTGCTAAAATTTGTTCCGCAATGGGACCGACGTTGCTGGGAGTTAACGAACTCAGTACCGCTGACTGCAAATAGGGATCGGTTGATTCGGTCGCCAGTTGAGTCAACGGTTTGGTCACGTCATCGGACTCAATCAATGCAATTGAGTAGGCAACCTGCATACGAACTTCGAAAGCTGGGTCGTTGGCAAGTTTCAAAACAGCCGCCGAAACCTTCGGGTCGGTTAGAGAGCTCTCGCTCATCCGTACGCCGTGTCGCCGAACGTCGGGGTGCGAATCCGCTAACGCGAGTAGGATCGCTTCGCTTGAGAGTTGCTTGAGCCCATCGAGAGCGGCCAGGGCTTGGATTCGCACCGCAGGATTTTGGCTTGTCTGAGCGATCCGCAGAAGCTCGTCGCGGGTGTCCTTGGCATCACGCCACAGCAACATTTGGTGCACTAAATCACGGATGATCCCGTTATCCGTGTCGATCGCTTTGGCTAATTCCTGGTCGTTTAATTCGCTTAGCGCGGGTTGGCTCTGCGGATCTTTGGCGGTCGGCACGACGCGATAAATCCGCCCTTTGCCCTGGCCAGCAAAGACATCGATTTCGGCCAAGGTTTCATCCGGAATCCACTTGGGGTGTTCGATCACGTAGCGGTACATGTCCACTACCCAGAGTCCACCGTCAGGCCCCGTTCTAGCTTGCACGGGTCGAAACCAACGGTCCGTTGAGGTCAGGAATTCTGAGTCCAGTTCATCAGCGGCACGCTGTCCTCGAAATGTGGCTCCCTGGCGCTCCAAGACCTGCCGATAGACCAGCTGATTCACGGGCTCGCAAGTGAACGAATTGTTGTTGTAGTCCGGGCCGAGATAGCTGTCGCGATAAATTTCGATCCCACACGCAGCCGTGGCGCGACCTGGGGCGCCGGATAAACGGAACAGCACCAGATCGTTGGGCGGAAATAGCTTGCCAGCGTTCTCGCCAGCCGGGACGTTCAGCGAGCTCAGCGGTGGCGGTACAAACGGATTGCGTTGTAGGTAATGATCCACAACCGGATAGTGACGAATCAGACTGCTATTGTCGCAACCAAACCAGTTGCCGAAATCATCACGGACTCTGCCTTGTTGGCTACGGCCTGTAACCGGTTCGATCAGTCCCAGATCAGGTTGAATTCGGAAGTCTCTGCCGGAAACATCCACGACGGCTCCTTGCTGATTTGAGATTGATCCACCAAACAATCCGCCAGAGCCGTACAACCAAATATCGAGTCCCCACCGCAGGCTGTTGACGCGTGCTTGGCCGTTATGTGTTTCAAACCCACTAAAGAGCACAGCGGATGTTTCTGCGCGTCCGTCGGCGTCTTGGTCGCGCGCAAAAATAATATTGGGGGCATCGCAGATCAGCGCGCCGTCTTTCCAGACTTTGACATCAGTGGGGTAGCGTAGCCCGTCCATAAACACGGTCGACGATTCGTAGAATCCATCACCGTCAAGATCCTTTAGCACCCGCACCTCTCCGCTGGGAACAAACTCCTCTTCAATCCCGTGACCATAGTCGGACATCTGCACAACCCAGACACTGCCGTCAGGTCCGAAATCGATCGCGACTGGGTCGGTGATCTGCGGTTCACTGGCGACCAACTGAACTTGCAGGTCAGCGTGTGTCTGAAATTCCTGCAACGCCTGCTGAGGTGATTTAGGGGGGATGCCGTCGGTGCGGCTTACCTCAAGCTGGCTCGACTCACCATTGACAACCGGAGGGTTCTTGGCGGTTTGATAACTTATCGGCACCAAGCGATGGACTTCATCGATAATCGTTTGTTCCAGTCCTTGCGCCAGTTTGTTGGGGAGTGCAAAGTACGGAGCTTCCGCGCCGGCCCCGTAACCGCCTTCGGCCCACAATCGCTCGGATGGGATATATGCGCCAAAATCGTGGCTGTAACCGTGCATCCACAAACGTGCTGGATCCAGCTCCGATTTGAGCCGCAGCGAATAGTCGACACAAACTTCGCCAGCCATAAAAACCATGCAAAGTTGGTCGCCAAAATGGCAAACTTGGAGCGGATAGGGGAGCGATTTCGGAATCTCCTCTCCGCGGTCCAAACGAGCCAATTGGGTTGTGGCGTTATAACCGGCGGGACCGCCAGCGGCCTGCATCACTTCGTATTCCTGACGCGTGGGGATGCTGTGAAAGGGTAGCTGGACACTGCCGCTGGAAACCGATAACGGCTCCGCAAGCGGCTTGATTGTGCCTCCTTTGACAAGCCTGGCGACTTCATCGCCGATCTGCATCCCTTGTTGTTGCGCGATATCGACCTTGTCGCCCGTGACACCACTATTTGGATTCTGATCGGCGCCGCAGCCAATCGACACCATCCCAATGGCAGCGGGGAAATGACGCTCGATTGCTTCGACAGCATAGCCTGCCCAATCTCCGCTTAGCAGATTTTGCGATAACGTCACGCAGTGGCAGGCGTAGGTGGTGTAGATGCCACGAACCGACTTCGCATCGTCTGCAGAACGCACGATCAAGCACGGTAACGCATGATCGACGGGACCTCCACTGGTTCGTCGATTCAAGGCGAATTTAACCTCACCGACCGTCCAGCTAAGCGATGCTGGTTGGCGATCGGCTAGGGCGGCCTGGATCACAGCAACCAGGTCGACAATCAGTTCTTCGGTGTACTGATCAAGGTGCAGCTGGTGTTCGGGAGGAATCGGCTCGGCAAAAATGTTGTCCGAGGCACCGTTCACTTTCGGTGCACTATGGGTATGGGTGAAGGTGACGATCAGGTGCTCACGCGCGAGTTTGGTGTGCTCCGCAAGCCGCCGATGAACTTCGTCAACCAAAGTCGAGCGGATGCCCAGACTGTCAAGAGTGACCAGCACGATTGGTTTTTGTTCATCGGTGCCGATCGCTAATGCTCGAGCCCACAAGGGTTGCGAAGTACCTTCCGATTCAGTCTTTCGAAACGCAAACCCATTCAGTCGAACGGGGTAAGCTGGGGAAATGTTTTGTTTGGCAATGCCAACACTATAGACCGCAGCCACAGGCGCGGGCGGTTCGGCAGCCCCCGATCCGCACCAAGTTAGCAGAGACTGGGCAAGAACCAGTGAGATCAGGCAGCCGGTAACGGGACTCGAGAACGGGAGGGAGCGGATGGCTCGTTTGTTACCAGCACTACCAAAGGTGAAGCGATTCGAGAGCATGTGGGCTAGCCAAGGTAGGAGTGGAGGAGGGCATCTTTTGATTCGCGACTCGTCAAGAATCTGCGATTGTAGTAACCACGGAGCTCGCGTGGGAACCGAAGCAGAAGATCGCCACTGCTGCATTGATATTCAAAGCGGACGCGTCTCCCGAGGATCGTAAAGCCCACCAGGAAGCAGCCAACACAATACAAAACGGGGGGAAAGGTTCCTGGACTCAATTTCCACAGCAGCGACTGGTCCCGCGATGCTCCGGTGGCCGACGCGGGATGCCTTGGTTTCGTCGACCTGGTGTTTTTCCACAGTCGGGCACTGGTGCCATCAAGCGGGATGGCGGGAAGTCGCTTTGGTTGTACTATGCCTCGACGCCAGTCATGCACCGGAGTCGGCTATGCCCCATTCGCGTTTTACTGACGTCATCGGGTGAGTCGGCCCGGGGTTGTGCAGGTCGGCCTGTGAATCAGCCAGGGCGATGCAGGCATTCTCTGGTTAGCGGAGCCGCGATGGACGCATTGACGCATTGACGCGAACGTTGCTTCGTGAGGCTGCCGCGGCGAAGGGACGAACTACGCTGCCGGAAACGAGTCGTCGCGGCGGATGCAAGTTGCGTGATCGGATATCGTTCACGCAACGCTTCGAATTCAAGCCTAGATACCGAGTTTGGCCAGCGGCGGGTTGCTGGCAAGGATCTCACCTGAATCCGATACCTTTAAATAATAGGACGACCAAATGTGGACCCGCATCGATACAGCGAAGTCACCCGGCTGCTCTAGTTTTTCCCAAATGTTCACCCGATAGTTGTCGTTGTGGTGCCGACACACCTCCACACGATGCAAACGCGGGGGCCTGCCGACTTTCTCCAAGACCTGCGACTTAATCGTTTCCGTGTGGTCTGATAGCGATGTGGAGTCATCGTTCTGCGGGGCTGCTTGATCGACTTTTGCCATTTTTTCCTCGGCCACTGATGGTAATGAGACACTGAACTGTATCGTAATTGCGTCCCGCTCGATATGAGCGAGCAAGTGCTCTGTCCCCGGGGCCGGTCCCCGGGTCCGAGTGCTCTGTCCCCGGGTCCGTCAACGACTGAACACCGAACACAACGCCTGACCCTGGCGATAGCCTCTCCCTAGGGCGCGAGACAATCCCTTCGAAGCTGCCATTGACTTCATCCAACGCCCAAAACAGAGTCAGCGTTGCACGGCCCCCCCTGATTCGTTCGGCCCACATTTCGTACACTGCACCCCTCTGCTATCAGCGCGGACCATTCGATTCTTCGTCAGTCTCGTTGCGTTTTAGCAAATGAAGTTCCCCACCCACTCTCCAAAAAGCAATTTTTGGAACCGACACGCTTCTTCCGATTCATTGAGGTTCATTACCCATGGTGTCAATTCTCGCGGACAAACTGCACGAGTACCCCCAACAAGATGTGATCGACGGAACCGCCGGAGGAGCGGATTCGATTCTCGATGACTGCCTTAATGAGAATGACGGGGTGTTGCAGCTATTGCACCGGTACGCCGGCCGGACATTTTGTACGCCGGGTAAACGCCTTCGCCTTGATGCCAAATCGTACTATCCGGACTACATGAACGGGACGGGACTCGATGAACTCTGGATGTGCTGCACCGTGCCCATCGTGACGGGTGTCATCGATACTCGCACGAATAAAGCACCGTTCCGTGAAGGTGAATCGCACGTCCTGACTCCGAACGGGCAGTTCATCTCGTTGCAGGATCTGATCGCCGCCAATCCTGAAGCTGTCATGGGTGAGAAGGTGACCGCGTTTGCGAAATCACTTTATGGAACGCCGACTTGGCCGATTGTTTCAAAGAAGTTTGACAATCTGAATCCAATCCCGCATCACCTTCACTGGTCAAAGTGGGAAGTGTACGACATCAATTCTTTCGACAATCCTGGAGTTTGTCCATCGCATTACCACACCACGGCGATGGGACTGTATCCGTTTGTGACCAAGGATGATTTTCTTGCGTGTATGAAGCGTTTCGGACAGGACGAATACAACGGGGTTCGGCATTTATCACCGCACGTGATGATGCAACTTGACAATGGTTTCGTGATGCCAAACGGTGTGCTGCACTCGCCGACGGACCTTTGCACGCACGAGCTGCATGTGACGATGGATGAGCACTTCTTGGCCGAGGATCTCACGCTTGACGGACGGATCGGAGCAGCGGATGCGTTTTATGCATGCCGGGAAGAGGACTATCCGAAGGATCGTCACGAAGACTGGGAATACTTGGTAGAGAAGTTTGACTTCGCAGCCAATCAGGATCCCGATTTCGTCCAGAAAAATCGGCGTCCGGCAATCACGGCCGAAGAATTTGCAGGTGACGGTGTCGATGCAAAGTGGATTGTTTACGGTGATTTCCTCGGCGATCAGAAGTGCTCGATCCTGCGGCTTACGGTGCAGCCTGGCGGTAAGACTCATTTTTGCCCGGAGAGCCCCGCGCTGTTCCACACCAACGGTGGAAGCGGCCGCGTTGGAAAACTCAAAGTGCAATATCACCAAGATATGATTCTCGGCGAGATCTATCCCGAAATCGGGTTCATCACTCAGGCTGCCCTTGCCAGCGGTGGCGTTGAAATTGAGAACACGGGATCCGAACCCCTTGTGTTGACCTTCGATTTCCCGCAGAACGCACATTCCAGGACGCCCGGTGCCGGGGTAACGAACTAGAGCAATTTTCGCGGGAACGCTTCGCGTGGGGTCTGGGGAACGCTTCGCGTGGGGTCTGGCCTTGTGTTCGGTTTTCCGCCCCTTGGCGTGTGGCGGATGGAGTCATTGACGAACCTGCGATGGCCCCGACTGGCGAATAAAAACTCGCGGATATTGGACAAACGCCTGCGTCGAAGGAATCAACCAAATTGAAGTCGTTGGCGTTCACTGCAGGCCAGAGGGTGATACCGCTGCTGCGACTGTGTCGTCCTCCGGCCTGGGGTGAATGGCCAAGCCAGGAACCGTTGGCTTACGCCAACGGCAGGCTGAGTGTCGGCCTCCGGCCTGGGGTGGGTTCGATATTGATTTAGCCGTCTCGTTGAGAGGCTCGGGGACTCTTGCTGGGGATCGAAAGTCTTGACGGCTTTCGCTACGCTAAAAAATTTCTCAATTAACGGCAGCCAGCACTCGCCACAATCCGAGCAGGCTGACCATTGCAACCACTGCCCAGGCGGCATAGACGCCCGCGGGCGACATCGCTAGTGGCGAGCCCGCGGTGCGTTTTTGGATGACGACCAACATCAGCGCGGCGACGATTGGCAACAACATCCCATTGGTGACTTGCGCGACGACAATCGTCAATACAGGGCTGCCGTGCATCATCATGGCAGCTGTCACGCCCGCGGCGATTACCGAGATCGCGATTGCTCGAAATGCTTTGCTGCTGGGATCAGCCGGCCACCCCAAACAACCGCAGACCGCATAGGCGGTGGCCAAGGGCGCAGTCACCGCGCTGGTCAAACCCGCACAGAACAGTCCGATCGCAAAGGCATGCCCGCTGAAAACGCCCAGCGTCGGTCGCAATCCCGCGGCAATCTGATCGGGAGTGTCCCAGCGGATTCCTTGATCGAAAAACGCTCCACTGGCCGTCAATAGGATCGCGGCCGTGACCAACCCGCCGAGTGAAATTGAAACGGCGGTATCCCATCGCGAGTGACGAATCGCATCGTTTTCCGGAACGCCGTGCCAAGTCGACGCCGAGCGACTGGCGTGCAAAAATAGGTTGTAGGGAACAATCGTGGTGCCGATCATCGCCAACACCAACGTCAGATTCTGTGACGTAACCCGGGGCACGAATAATCCTGCGGTCACTCGCCCGAGCGACGGCATTCCGGCCGCCGCGGTATACAGAAAAGCGATGCTCAACAGCACGACCAAGCAAACGAGCACGCCTTGCAGCAATCGCTCGCGGCCCACTGCGATGATCAACGTGGTGACGATCCCCAGCACCGCAGTCCAGGCTTGCGTGGATCCACCCAACAGCGAAGAGACGCCAACCACGGCGCCCGTCAGATTTCCCGTCTGATAGGCGGCGTTGCCAAACCCGATCGCGATGATCACCAACCCCAGCATAGGACGTAGCCAAGGCGAATTTTTCAGCACCGCGCGGATCGCTTCGCTGAGCCCGCTGCCGGTGAGGATCCCCAATCGTGCTGCCATCGATTGCAACAAAATCGTGCCGATCACCGCAAACAACACCGTCCACAGTAACGTGCAACCAAACTCGGTGCCCGCTCGACTGGCCGTGACCACAGTCCCAGGGCCAATGAACGCGGCGGTAACCAGCAGCCCAGGGCCGCTGGCTAGCCGAAATCGCGGCCGCGTCGGTTGCTCCGCGTCACTCATGACCGTTTTCGCTTGCTTGAGTGCTTTCGCTTGCTTGAGTGAGCGCATACAGACCAAACGTGGCTAACCAGTGGTCACCCTCGTAGTGCCCGCTGTTCACGTAAGCCAATCCCGCAGCCAGATGTTTCTCGGCACTCTCCAGCATTGGCTGACGCAACCGATGATCTTCGGGTAACGCGTTGGCGACGGCCCGCAGACACCAGGCGCGGTTTAGGTTCAGCCCCGCCAAATGAACCAACTTGCCATCCGTGAGATCGCTGACGTGTACCGGCGCGATCGTCCCATCGTGGAGTTGCACGGCGACGTCGGGTACAAATTTTTCGAGCCAGCGGACGAATGTCGCGGTTGGCATCACGCGGCGCATCAAATCGGCTTCGTTCCATCCCGACGAAAAGAAATCGTGCCCCGACGGTTCGTACTGCACCGGATAATCGACGTCGCTGCGGTAGAACGCACCGGCGCGATCGATCACCAGTTGTTCCAGCGGTTCGAGCTGCATCGCGCGGGCGTAGTCGAGAATTTGCCCCAGAGCAAATCCGGTATCGGTATGCTGACCGGTGCGGATCGGAAACGTCAATAGCGGCAAATAGGCCGTGATCCGCTCGACGAACAACGTTTCCAGCGGCCTCAAGTTCTCACGCCAAATTTGTGCATCGGCGTCGTCCCAGCGGTCGAGTTCGAGCACCAGTCGCAAATACCAAGCCCATCCGTACATGCGCTCGAAGGTCTTATGTTCATCGCGGCGAAAGAACTCGGTTTCACGCTGGATGTTTTCTTGCGTCAAGTGCGTCGCCAGCGCGGTGCGGATTTTCGGGGCGGTCTGCATCGTGGGATGGGTGCGTAGCAATCGCGCCAGCAGCCAATGCCCATGCACGCTGCTGTGCCAATCGAAGCAACCGTAGAAGGCTGGAAAGTTTTCCTGGGGCGTCTTGATCTGGTCCGCATCGACGTAGACCAGCGACAGCTTGTTAGGAAACTCGGTATCGATCGCCCCCAGCACCAACGCAGCCCACTCGTCTGCCACCGCCGCGTCGATCGTCCCAAAGCGGTTCGCCGCGTCGTCGGTTCCTCCATCGCTGGTCTGCCCCATCAAGGAACTCGTTTGCGCTGTGAAAGCGAAAAGTGACAACAGACAGACCGAAATCGGACGGAAGTGCGGCATGGAAAAACTGCTGGGGTGAAGAAGTGAAGTCGTCTGACATGAACATCGCCCCCGACATTCTAAGCCACGCGCGGCCGACGTTGCAGGCCGGAGGCCGATACACCCTCTGCCGGTGGCGTGAGTCACCGGCGAGCGGAGGTGAGAAAACATAGCCCAGCGGGCGACACACCCTCGGTCAGTGTGTCGGCCTCCGGCCTGATGGCGCCAGGTCGCCCCTAGACCGTTGGCTCACGCCAACGGCAGGACATGTGTCGGCCTCCGGCCTTGGGCACTCGCTGGTGATGCCGCCGTTTCATGATGAGTTTCTGGGGAAGCTTGATGTGGATCGCAAGCCTTGACGACTTGTTGATTTAGTGAGCCGCTCGCGCGTCAGCGGCCGGGTCCCACGCGGTACCCGGTGCCTTACGGCCCACGGCTCACTGTTGCGACTTCCGCTTCGGATTCGAAATGCACGTCAGTGTATCGGCCTCCGGTCTACTCGATTGCTACTACACCAGCAGTCTTCGAAGTTGATGGAGTGTTTGCAATGAGACTCCGGCTGATAGAAACGGGCCTTACTTACAGGCAAACAAAAAAGGTTCGGACGTTGAGCTGTTCGACCTTCGTAGACTTCAGCCACCCGCTACGCAGTCACTTCTGCGAGCTCCCTGAGACGCTTTGACCACGAAGGGAAGTCTCGTGAAATCTCTTCGAGTAAACGACACGTCGGTCCACTCACAACCGATTGCCCCTGCTCCCAGTCCTGAAGCGACCGTACCGAGACACCAAGAAATTCAGCAAAAACCGCTTGGCTCACTCGTAGTTGATTGCGAATTTGCTTCACCTCTTCGCCCGAAAAGTCTTGCGGACGAAGGTTCAACTTTACCCTACGCACGGTCAATACTTCTGGTAGATCCGAAACGTTGTCGATAGCGTCAAGCTTCTCGGTAAAACGGCGTAGTCGATCAACCATTTCACCGCCAACGGACTCTTGTTTTTTTTTGGTCATCGATATTCCCCTCCTATGATGAACGATCATGCAGAGCTTTCCAGTCAGCTGCAAACTCGTCCAAATAGACAAAGTTAAGCAAGTCCTCAGGGTTCAATGATGGTGGATGCCGCAAATCCCGTTCTTGTACCATCGATAATGCCAGTGAGCGCATAGCCACCGCTCCATAAATCGGGCGATACAACTCCTTAGGCCACTTCCTGCGCCTTCTTAACTATACGGTATGCCGGCATAGTTTTCAACGAATAAATAGCGTTATCGGGAAATCCATAACACTGTCGCTAGCAAATTTTGCTCGATAAGACAGAGAATCCAGGAATCAGCGGTTCCGCTAGTTACTGCTGCAGCCTGGAGGGCGACACAACCGCTGCCGCTGTCTCAACCTCCGGCCTTGGGGGCATTCGCTGGTGATCCGACCGTTTCATGATGAGTTTCTGGGGAAGCTTGATGTGGATCGAAAGCCTTGACGGCTTGTTGATTTAGTGATGTTTCCTGCGGCAAGGGTGCATGATGGACTTTCTAGTCCGTCAATGGCGCATTCGACGGACTAGGAAGTCCATCGTACGAATAAAACAACAAGCCGTTGACGACTTCCGCTACGGTAGAAAATGCACTATGGCTGGGCTGCGATTGGGATGGAGGACGGGACAGGGTGAGAGTTTTCTTCGGGCCAGTACTACGGTTACCTCTCCACCGACGAAGTCAGGGGGAGAGGTCGAGCACGCTCTTAAGGTGTTGCTCGGGTGAGGGGGCGTCCGCGCTATCGACCGAGCAACTCCGGTGCAAGAATCGTTTTCGTCGCCATCGACTTGCTCGGTCAGCCCCCTCACCCCAGCAAAGGAGACTGCTGATTTAGCCGCATTGATTACAAGCCGGAGGCCGATACACCCTCTGCCTGTGGCGTGAGTCACCGGCTAGCGGAGGTGAGAAAATATAGCCCAGCGGGCGACACACTCTCGGTCATGTGTCGGCCTCCGCCTGACGGCGCCAGGTCGCCCCTATACCGTTGGCTCACGCCAACGGCAGGTCATGTATCGGCCTCCGGCCTACTCGCTTGCTACTGCATCAGCAGTCTTCGAAGTTGATAAAGAGTTTGCAATGAGACTCCGGCCTTACTTGCTCGGTCGGCCCTCACCCGAGCATCGCTGAAGGCTCTGCTCGACCTCTCCCAAACGGCGTTCGGGAGAGGTGACAGTACGCGTGCGCAACGCCGGATTCTAAATAGCAGTCTTCGAAGTTCGCGGAGAGGTGGCAGAATCGCTGCTCACGCTAGGACTTCGTGGATCACATCGCCTTCGACGTTCGTTAGCCGGCGCTGGACTCCGTTGTGCTCGAACGTCAATCGCTCGTGATCGAGGCCCAATAGGTGCAGGATTGTGGCGTTGAAATCGTATAGCGGGCGAATGTCTTGTACCGCTTTCTGGCCCAGTTCATCGGTCACGCCGTGGCTGACGCCGGGCTTCACTCCCGCTCCGGTTAACCAACACGTAAAGCCGTCGGGGTTGTGGTCGCGGCCCTTCGCTCCTTTTTGGAAGAACGGCATGCGACCAAACTCGGTGCACCACACCACCAACGTGTCTTCAAGTAACCCCCGTGACTTCATGTCCTTGATCAACGCCGCAGTCGGTTGATCCAAGATGGCGGCATGTTTGTCGTATTGTTCTTTCAACTTGCTGTGTCCGTCCCAGTTCAACTCGCCACCGCTGGCGTAGGCGCCGTTGAACACTTGGACAAAGCGAACGCCACGTTCGATCATCCGCCGCGCGAGGATACAGTTGCGTGCGAATGCGGCTCGCGTTAGATTTGATTCATCGTCGGCGCCATAGCTGCGAAGCACATGCGCCGGCTCGGTACTCAGGTCGCTGATCTCAGGAACACTCAATTGCATCCGCGCCGCCAATTCGTAGCTGGCGATTCGTGCCGCCAATTTTCCGTTGCCAGGATGCTGATCCTGATGTCGTTCGTTCATCCGCTGCAACAGCGAACGGGTCGCTTGATCGGCATCCGCGCCGACGCCGTCGGAGGTCAGATGCCGAATTGGATTCTTTGAACTCAGCGGTGTGCCTTGGAATGCAGCCGGCAGGAAACCAGGCCCCCAATTGTTTGATCCATTTTGAGGAACGCCGCGAGGGTCGGGGATTGCCACGTAAGCGGGCAGGTTCGCATTTTCGCTGCCCAACGCGTATGTCGCCCACGACCCGAGACTTGGGAAACCGTCCAAAATGTTGCCGGTCGACAGGAAATTCTCGGCCGGTCCGTGCGTGTTACTCTTGCTCGTTAACGAATGAATAAACGCGATGTCGTCAGTCAATTCGGCCAAATGCGGAATCATGTCGCTGACCCATTTTCCGGTTTGACCGCGTTGCCGGAACTTGTATTGAGGTCGAGCCAGGTCTCCGGCCGGTCCTTGAAACGTCACCGCCGGACCACCGGCTAACGGCTTGCCGTCCTGTTTAATCAGCTCGGGTTTGTAGTCCCACGTCTCGAGCTGGCTAACCGCTCCAGCACAAAAAATTACCAACACATTCTTGGCCTTGGCCGGGTAATGCGAAGCACGGGGAACAAACGGTCGAGCGGGATCGATCGCGGGCGACGCAGCTTGGGCGGTGCCGCCACCGAGTAAATCGAGCAGCGCGACCGAGCCGAGTGCCGAGGCAGTGCTGCTCAGAAACCCACGTCGATTCAGTGACGAGAATTCGCTGCGGGATAGCATTGGATCGTGATCGTTCATCAGCGAAGTTTCTTCGAATCAAGGCAAGAACAAAAATTCGTTACTGTTAAACAGCGCGCGGCAAAGTGATTGCAATCCGTAATCGCGGACGACGGGGATCGCATCAGAAACCTCTTCCGCCGCGGGTTCTCGGTTTAGTGCAATCTGGTACACGCGGCGAATCTGCGGCTCGAGATCGTCTGCGTTCGATTCCGATTTTACTCGCATCGCAAAAGCTTCGGATTGTTCGAGTGTAAACCGACTGTTGAATAGATTTAGGGCTTGGATCGGCGTGGTCGATTCGATTCGCCGAGCCGTACTTTGTCCTCCATCGGGACAATCAAACGCCCCGAACACCGCATCGCGTTCGCGGCGGACTTTGTGAGCGTAAATCATTCGTCTGAGCCCGTCGCCGCTGAACGATTCGACCGGAGTGAACCCGGACAAACCACCACGCTGGTTAAACAGATTGAATCCGCGTCCGCCCATCTTGAAATCCAGCCGGCCGCCGGTCATCAGCATCGAATCGCGGATCGTTTCGGCATCCAAGCGACGCGTAGGGAAACGCCACAGCAACCGTCCGTCGGCATCGGTTGCAAACGCATCCTCATCGAACTGGGTCGATTGCCGATAGGTAGCCGACAAGACGATTGTGCGGTGCATTTGCTTGACCGACCAGCCAGAGTCGATGAATTGGCGTGCCATCCAGTCCAACAGTTCGGGGTGGGTCGGTTTCGTTCCCATCCGGCCAAAGTCGCTGGCGGTTTCGACGATCCCCATCCCAAAATGGCCCTGCCAAATCCGGTTCACCATCACGCGAGCGGTCAGCGGGTTGGCCGGATCGGTGATCCAGTCCGCCAGCACGGCTCGCCGCTGCTGCTCGGGCGAGTCGACGGGCAGCGAGACCGATCCGAATGACGCCAGCACCGCGGGTGGTACCAAGTCCTCGGGCTGCTCGGGGTCACCACGGCGAAGCAGATGAATGGCATCGGGGGTGCGGAATTTCCCGGCAAACGCCAATGGAATCTCGGCTAAGCTGGCAATCCGCTTCTCGAGCTCCGTCCTGCGGTGATGCAGCTTGGTCGCCTGAGCAGCTTCGTCGGCGGCGAGTCCTTCGGTCGAAAACGCAGCCGGTTTGGATTTGCCCGCATCAAACGGAGCTCGATCCGACGCGTCGGCGACCGTTGTCCACGCTCCATTTTCGTCCGCCACTTCGATCGTGTACTCGGTCGCTAACCGGTCAGCGAATTTGCCTTCGCGATCGCGGCCCCAGGCGACGCGTTCGATTTCCGCCGCTTCAGCCAACTCGATTTCGACCCAGCCTTTTCCCGTCTGGTTGGACATCCAGCTTCGCGAATTGCCGTAGCGTCCGTCGTTGAGAAACCGCAGCTCGTGACGGTTCTTTTGAGTTTTATTGCCCGAAGATGTGACGGTCGCACCGCGATTGTCCAATGCGAGATTGTTGCCCGCGGTGTCAAAGATCTCCAGCTCGTCGATACACGGCTCTAACTTGTTGGTCGCGTGGATCGTGAAACGCACACGCTTGGTTCGCACCGGGGCGAAACGGTCGGTATTCAGTCGTGCGTTGATCGCAGGACGCTCGGCTGCGGAACCAGCCAGTGGTGTGAAGCGAGCAAGTTGGTGATCCAGATCGGTCAGTTGCTGTTTCAGCTTTGCCGACTCGCTGCGTCGCGACTTGGCTTCGGCGGGATCAAGTTCACGATCGGCATACTCGACTCCGGCAACAAACGCCTGCATCGCGTAATAGTCGTGTAGCGAGATCGGATCAAATTTGTGGTCGTGACAGCGTGCACAGCCGACGCTCAAACCAAGAAACGTCTGGGTGATGTTGACGACGATCTCATCAATCGAATCCTGTCGTGCCAAACGCTTTGACGGTTCGTCCTTTCCAATCTGGCCCGGCAACAACACCGATGCGGTAATCAGAAATCCGGTCGCCGCATTCTGATCCAATGCATCGCCAACGATTTGTTCACGAATAAATTGGTCATAGGGAGTGTCATTGTTAAAAGCATCAATGACGTAGTCACGATAGGGCCATGCGTTTGGCCGTTCCGTGTTGACTTCGAAACCGTGCGTATCGGCATATCGCACCACGTCCAACCAATGCTGAGCCCAGCGTTCGCCGTAACGAGGCGATTGCAGCAAGCGGTCCACCACGGCTTCGTAGGCAGTGTCATCGTCGCCCACCGCTTGCAGAAACGCATCCACATCCTCGGGCGTCGGTGGCAGCCCGGTCAAATCCAAGGTCACTCGTCGCAGCCAGATTCGCGGATCGGCGGGCGGCGCCGGGATGAGGCCTTCGCTTTCTAGGCGAGCGAGCACGAAGCGGTCGACATCGCTGCGAGGCCACGCTTTGTTTTTAACGTCAGGAACAATCGCTTTCGCCAGCGGCTTGAACGACCAGTGGTCGAGTCGATCCTCGAGCACAGCAAGGTCAACGCCGTCGGGCCAGACCGCGTTTTGTTCGACCCAGCGGGTCAACGTCGCGATCTCGGCGGGCGAGAGCGGATGGTCACCGGGCGGCATCCGTGAATCTTCGTCATCGCTGCTGACCAGTTCAATCAGCGGGCTGTCGTCCACATCGCCTGGAACGACCAGCTCGCCGTAGCCATCGCCCCCTTTGAAGGCTTCGGATTTGATATCCAGTCGCAGCCCGCTCTTTTGCTTCGATTCGCCGTGACAGGAATAGCAATGTTTTTCGAAAATGGGTCGAACATCGCGAACGAAATCGACAACTTCGGCTGCAGCAAGGCTTGGCAGAATGATGGCGAGCACGACGAGGGCGAGAGCTCTTTTCATGGAATTTCTCAGCACCATTGGCAAGCGACACAGGGTGCATCGTCGGGGAGGGCGGGATTCGAACAGGGCGAGGCTTCTATCTTACCCTCAAATGCGGCAGCGTGCTGCTGATTTGAGTTAGCCATTTTGGCCAACGCGATGAAGAATTTTTTCTTATAAGGGTTGTGTCTTTTCAACGTAGCGGAAGTCGTCAAGACTTTCGATCCACGGCGAGTGTCCCCCGAAACTCTTGACGAGTTCCGCTACGAAATGCTTCACAGCGTCCTCGGTTTGGCGTTAGCCACGGTTTCGTCAGCATCCACGCTCTGGCAAGCGTAGCTACGACATGCAAACGAGTCGAGTAGCAACGCAGCAGGCCGGAGCCTAGAACCGTGGGCTCACGCCAATAGCAGGCTGTGTGTCGGCCTCCGGCCCGGGGGCGATTGCGGCTCGCGGGGTAAGAGATGTCGACGTGCAAGTTCAGTGTCACCAGCCCTCCCCGGAAATCTCGCTGAAGGCTCGATTTCCGACCCTCCCGACGCAAGCTGGGAGGGTGAAGCACGGAGCGATCAACGACATTAGAACAGCGTGACGAGGTCGTTGTCGCCGCGACGTTCGCGGCGGTCGTCGGTCAACTCGGTGAAGAACGCGTCCTGGCCTTGATCACCGTCGGAATTGTCGGTCGCTCCGTCGCTCGAGATCGCCGCCGAGAGATCGCTGATCAACGTCGCCATTCGATCGGCCACTGACAAACTGGTTCCGGACCAGCGATCAAGGATCACGTCGGGTTCGGTCTTGCCGGCATCGGTTCTCATGAACTCGGTGATCATCAAGTCATCGCCATCGCCGCCGTCGAGCCGATCGGCTCCCCAGCCACCAATGAGCACATCGTCGCCGTCGAAACCGTACAGCCGGTCATCGCCGGCACCACCGTCAAGGAAGTCGTCTGCCGCACCGCCTCGGATCTTGTCATCTCCGGCACCGCCAAACAGCCGCACTGGAATCGTCAGTTGACGATCCGCCGAGAGGTCATCACTGCCTTCGCCGCCGTACACATCGATGCGGCTGATGTTGGTGTAGGTGGTTCTTGTCCACGCATCACCACGACTGTGCCGGACTTCGACCGAGTTGGGTTCGCGGCGAACGTCTTGCAGCTTGATGTCATCATTAAACTGGCTACCGCCCAAGATCAAAATGGATTGCCCGGGATGATCTGGATCGGGGACGATGCGAATGTCTTGCACGTCCAGCGAAACCGAAGCCGTGCCCAACCCGTTCTCACTATCGGTCGCGGTCAGAGTCGCCGTGTACGTACCGGCCAGTGCGGGCAAAAATTCAAAACTTGCTCCCTTGCCAATCGCCACGGTTTCCCCGGCCGCGTTTTTCACTTCCCATAACAACCGCGGTGTTGCTCCCGTAGGCAAATCGGTAATCGCTCCGGAAAGCACCATCGGTTGTCCGGTGACGGCAACGGTTGTTCCGGTCAACGATGCAGTACGAGCCACCGGGGGTGCGGGGGCATCGGGTTCACCGTCGCCGCCATCGGCTCCGCTACCCGATCCACCCACGGCCCAGCCCGCCAAATTGTCGGCTCCGTTGGCCGCATCCAACAACAACTGAGTCGTCGTCGGTGTCAGCGTCGTCGAAACGAAAACGCCAATTGCATCATGCAAATCGAGTCGTGGATAGTCACCCCCATCGCGACGAACTTCGTTGTCGCCGGTACCACCACGAAGACTGTCGTTGCCGTTGCCACCGAGGACGACGTCATCGCCCGCTTCGCCATTGAGATTGTCATCTCCGGCACTTCCCATCAGCACGTCGTTGCCATCGCCACCGTTGATGGAATCGGCACTGACCGAAATGTTGACGCGCCGAAGCACGGGATTGTCGACAAATGATTCCATCGCATCATCAACGTACGCGACGACGTAGCCGGCGCGACGTAGGGTCACGGATTGACCGGGATTGTTGACAACAAACGGCGCGACAACCGATGCGTTATCACCCAACAGCGTGTCATCCCCGACATTGCCATCCATGTCGTCTCCGCCGATTTCCCAGCGACCATCGATTGCGTTGTGACGCGACTCGGGAGCCATCGCGTCGGTGGTTGAGGTGGCGTGGCGTGCTCGGCCTAAGTGCGTATCAAAACTGCGTGGCACTTCGTTGCGATCCGCGTTGGAATATTGTTCCAATACCACCTCGACATGAGCATCGAGGTCTCGCAACTCGGTCGCGGTCGTCGGTGCATCCAACACCAACGGAGCGGCGATGACGCCATAGTCGCCGATCACCAAGTCCGCTCCCTCGTCGCCTTGGATATCGTCATTGTCGAGCTCGCGATCGAGCGACGGAACGTACGCGATCCGGTCCAAGGGAGTACGACCAGCGAGTTCAGCGTCCATTTTCACGAGCCGCAAACCACGTCGCTCGGCAAGTTCACGTTCCTGCTCGCGAGCTTCGGTCCACAATTGCGTTTCAACCGCTTCGATTTCATCTGCCGTCAATCCTTCGACGATCTTCGTGTCCGGGAAATCAGCGGTCGTTCCGGTGATCAACGGGGCCACGATTTTTGCATCGCCGCCGACGATCGTATCGTCACCTTCATCGCCACGAATCACGTCGTTACCGACGATGATTTGGTGGTGCTCGACAAAGTCGATTCCAAATCCGCTGACCGCAGGCAACGAAGGACGTGCGGCCGCGGCGTCGGCAAGCAACCGATCGATCACGTCAAGGTGAGCGACGCTGACCCATTGCGATGCGTCGTCGGCGATCGTTTCGAGATCTGCCAAATGCTGCTGCAGTGCGGCCGATTTAACGACAACCGATTCGCTGCCCGAAAGCGTCCGGGTGATCGGCATTGCGTAGGTGGCATTGTCGCCAACCAGCGTGTCGTCGCCGTCGCCACCTTCGAGATGGTCGTTGCCGACTTCGATTCGCTGTTGGTCATTGACCAAATGATCAATCTCGAAGTTCACGACGCTTTGGTCCAGCGCAAGTCCTTCGAAAGCGTACATCACCCCCGCGACCGCGCCGGTTGCTCGATCGATCGCTTCGTTGATCGGCGTGAGCCCCGTTTGCAGGTCGCTGCTGACGATCATCTTGTCACCGAACAGCAAATCGGCACCGTCGTCACCAAACAGCGAGTCATTGCCATCGAGTTCACCAGCGTGACCGATGAAGTGAGGCGTCATCGAGATCGCCGGTGAGAGCAACAAATCGTCGCTGGTCTTCAAATCATCTTGCCCCGCGATCTCAGCGAGTTTTTTGTTAACACTGGTCAAACGATCCCAACGAGGACGCTCGGCCACCAAGTCGCCTGGCTCGGCTACCATCTCGGGCACAATCACTTGCCCGAATCCTGGCAATTCCACCGTGATTCCGGACAACTGGTTTGCCGTCGCATCCACGCCGATCAAGCGGATCGAGTCGACCATTTGCGGTAGATCGGTTTCCATCGGGGCAGTGTTGATGCCGTGATCGCCGATCAGCGTGTCGTTGTCGTTGCCACCACGCAGCGTATCGTCGCCTCGTTGGCCCAACACGATGTCGTTGCCGTCGCCGCCGTCGACGATGTCATCGTCGGCATCGACCAAGTCGATCAGAATTGCCACGGTTTGCCATTGGCCAGTCAGGTCGTCGGTGTTTTTCCACCCGTTCGACAGATTGACGCCGGACAGCACGACGCGGTCGGCGGCGAGCAAACGTGCAGCCAAGTCGGATGGCGGATTCGCCAGCCCCGTCGGGTCGATCGGAATGATATCGGTGATGCGGCCGATTTCTTCGGTTAACAAATCGCGGTGCCACGTGCCGTCGCTGTTCAATTGCGGAGTGCCATCGTCGTTGAAATCACGAAGGATCTGGCCTGCATCGGCAAGAATAAAGTCTTGTCCACCCTCACCAAAGATCGTGTCGCTGCCGAGGCCGCCGATGATCTCGTCATCATCGTCACCACCATGAATTTCGTCGTCACCGCGTTGGCCGCGAAGGATGTCCATCCCGCCACTGCCTCGCAGTGTATCGTTGCCTTGGACAAAATCGCGATCATCAAACGGTTGGACTTCGCGAATCACAATCGAGTCAAACGGAGCGAGGTAGGTTTCCCAGGTGCCCAGCCCGACACTCAACAGCGTCCGCGTGATGATCCCGTTGTCACCCAAAATCACGTCGGCTTCGTCACCGCCGTCGATCGTATCATCGCCATCGGCACCGAATGGCACGTTATGTCCGCCGACGATATCGTCTTGGCCTGTGCCACCGTTGATGGTGTCATTGGCTTGGCCGCCAAAGATAAAGTCATCGCCACCATCGCCGTCGATTTGGTCGTCTCCGCCACCATCGGCTGCGGTGATAAAGCGGCTGACGACATTGCGATCGACGGGGCGTCGGTAATCGATTTCGGCATGATCACCAAACAGGATGTCATAGCCATCCCCACCATGGATTTCATCGCCTGCGGTACCGCCGATGATGATGTCATCGCCGGAACCGCCCTGAATCGTATCGACATCACCGAGCGTTGGATCAATGGTAATGATTTGATCCAGCGTCGTCGGATCGGAATCAAACGCGGTGAATTCGACTCGCCCGTTATCCCCAAGGATCACGTCTTGCAAATCGCCTCCGGTGATATGATCCGAACCGCTACCGCCAAGCAAGATATTAAAGGCGTTGCCAGCGGTGATGGTGTCATCGCCACCGATGTTGGTCGTGGTGGTGGCGACATGCGTACGAATGCCGCTGGTCGGATCAAAGACGGCGATTCCTTCATCGCCGATCACGATATCGGGCAGCGTGTCGCCGCCAGCCAGCAGGGTATCATTGCCGGCACCGCCAAAGATAATCTTTTCGCCTTCGCCCGCCGTGATGAAATCGTCGCTGCCGTGCGTCGGTTCATTGGTCTCGAGTTGCACCAGGATCGAGACACCGGCGGACACATCAAAGTCGGCATTGCCGTTGTCGCCCACGATCAAATCGTTTCCGGATTCGCCGGTTAGCGGCGTCGCGGCGCGATCAAAATTGACGTAATCGGTCCCAAATCCAGCGAAGATGATATCGTTGTCCTCGTCACCCGAAATCATGTCGCTGCCGCCGATCGATGGCGATTTGGTGCGAACCGATTGCACCAAACTTGCAACGGCCGTTCCTGTGACCGGAGCCACGGCGGCCCGATCGATCACGCCGGTATCGCCAAGCAGGATATCGTTGCCTTGTTGGCCCGACAAATCATCGTCGCCGGCACCGCCAAAGATTTGGTCGTCGCCGAGCCCGCCACGGATCACATCGTTACCACCGGCGGCATCGTTAACCGTCAGGATCAAATTGGCTTGCCGAACCACGCCATCGGTTTGGTTCTCGGGATATGTCGAGATGCGATAGGCGCTGGTGGCGTCGAGCGTTTCGGTAAAGTCGGGCGTGATACTGAGCGAGGTTGCATCGCCACCGGTGATCAATCGCGGCGTTTGCAGGAACCCGGTACCGTTGTTGATATCGACGTATAGACCGACCAACCCAATATCAAAGCCATCGGCGATCGGGAATGCCGCGTTCGCATCGACCAGGTTCGCGTCGTTACCGAAATCGCCAGTCACCGTGCCGCTAATCGGCTGAGGCGTCGTTCCCAAACGCGTGACGATCGGGTGATTTCCGTTGCCATCATCGTCGCCAAAGAAATCGACACGTCCTTGGTCACCGAACAGGATATCTTCGCCGTCGCCGCCAATGATTCGGTCATCGCCGAGTCCACCAAACGCAACGATACCGAGAGTCGATCCGCTGGCGTCAATCGTATCGTCACCGTCTTGGGCGTTGACTGCGAAGGCACCATCGGTCTGGTTCGTGATCGTGTAGGCATCGCCAGAGACTGGAATTTCGCTCCACACTCCATCCAACCACAGCGTGTCGGCCGTGTTGCCAAGGATCGTTCGTTGCTGCACGCTGCCGGCGGCATTGGTCATCGTCACTTTAAACCCGATCATGCTGTCGTTGTTGCCAAACGGTGACGTTGCATCGACCAGCTTTGTGAACTCGGTTGCCGATGCGTTCGCACCGCTGGTCACGGTTCCGCCGGTGATTACAGCATCATCCAGCTCGTTCAGCTGGACGTTGACCAAATCGCCCTTGCGATTGGTCACAGGCCAATAGACATCGTCGCCGGAATTGAGGAACGTCCATGTTTGATAGGTCTCGTCGGCGGCCGTGTTCGGATCATCACGACGAGTGTGAGTGCCAAGTACGTGGAAGTCGTTGTTGCCGCTGCCCAAATCGACCTGCAGCACTTCCAAGTTTCCGTAGCTGATTCCGCCAGCACGCATCCGGCCACCGATGGTGATATCCGGCCCCATGTTCAGTCCCCACAAACGGGAATCGGTCAGATAACCGGTGCTGTCCGCTGGGCTGTCCTCGTCGTGGATGAACATGTAGTCGACCGAGTTGGACTCGGTAACGAAGAAGTTCAAACTTTCCGAAGTGATGGCGTAGCTCTTGATCAAATCGTCCGAGCGGATAAAGAATCCATCGATGTCGGCAGCGATTGCGGTAAAGTCGGCTGCAACCGTGATCGTGATCACGTCGTTGCCATTGTCGACGGCACTCAATATTTCACCTTCGCCGGTTTTCACGCCAGCCGCATCGGTGACTTCCAAGTAGCGACCAAGCAGGTCATCGGCACTACCGATCCCCAGCTTCAATTGCTGTTCACGTGACAGCGTTACCTCGACATCCGACGTCGCTCCGGGAGTGATCGTGCCTACGGTGTTGCCGCCGACGCCAAAACGCTCGTTCAAACTCAGCGTGACTTTGCCGCCGCTTACGGTCGCTGCGGTGATCAAGCGGAACTGGCCCACGACCGGATCATTCGGGCTGCCCGTGGTCGCCGATGGGAACACGCTCAACCAGTCGGTGGTCGGATACGTCGCGACCACTTCGATCGTTTTACCGACCAGGTCACTGACGTTACTGAGATCCGATGCCAGACCCAACTGCGTCAATTGCTCCGTCGTCAGCACAGGCAGGTTCACATCCAAGCCATCGACTGACTCGACGTCGCCGGTTTTCTGTTTGACATTGGTTTCGTAAGGGAATTTTTCTGGAGGTCCGATGCCGACCAACGAACCTTCGCCACCGGCGCCATCGACGACGACTGGGCCAAGGATCTCGCTGAGCGTGTTAGGTCCGTCGGCGAACACCTTGGTATCGCCACCGTCAACCTTGGCATCGTCGATCGCTCGCACACCGATGCGAACCGGAGTGTCCCAGTTCGATTCATCAAAGCTGATGATCAAATTGTCGGGATTGCTCGGATCGACACGCACTCGGTCGGTCGGCAGACCGTCCAAGTTGTAGATCGTGACCTGTTTCGCATCGGTCCGAACACCGCCGGTGCGAGTGGTCTTCGTGATTTCCGGAGTCACGGTGACTTCGACGCGTCCCGAACCGGTGCCGTCGTCGGGAGCGGCAGTCAGCACCAATTCATAACTGTCCGTTTCGAACGATTCGATCGTGCTGGACGTCACCAACAAGACCGCGGGCGTCGTGGTGGTACTTAATTGATACGTCCCGGTCGAACCGCCAGCGGCCTGGGCCGACACATAATAAGTGCCGGAAATGGTAGGCACGTAGGTGATCCGAGCGTTGCGATTGGTCGCGCCATCGACATCATCGTTGGTGATGATTTCGTTGCCGTTGCTATCGATCAATCGCAGCAGCGGGTTCGCGAGCGTTCCATGACCGGTCGCGGAACCTTGCATATCGAAGGAATAGCTGTTGCCAACCGACATCGAGACGGCATACCAATCTTGATCGCCCCCCGAATCGATCCAAGTGACGGAGGAATCGGGAACATACAAGCGTGCCGGTGTCGTGGCGTCGCCAGGAATGTCGTGCGTGAACTGGGTGCTCAGCGTGTAGCTGCCTGTGCGATTGGAGTAACCGCCTGCTGACAATACGTACATTCCGGAGGTGCTGGGGGTGAACACCAGACGCGAATTCAATCCAACGCCACCGTCATCGTTGTGAGCGACACGGCGGTTGGAGCTGTCAAACAGCCACAGATACGGATCGGGATTGGATCCTTTGCCTGTCGCCGAACCCTCGAGGTCAAACGTATAGCTCGTTCCTGCGACCAGGTAAACCTGGTGGGCTTCGCGTTGGTAAGCGACGGCGATCGTGCCGGTTGCCGTGCCAGGAACTGAGAAACCCGCGACCACATCGTTCGAGATCGTCAGCGTGCTGGTGTTGTCCAGCGACACGCTCCAGGTGCGGTCCAGCGTCAACGTGGTGGCGGTATTGCGAATGATCGTGGCGGTTTGTCCTGCACCGCTGCCACCGGATACGGTGACGGTTCGATCGACAAGGCTATTGTCGGCAAACGAAGCCCCGCTGAATTCAATCGTCAAGAACGAAGCGGCTCCTTCGACCACATCGGTTGACCCATCGGTTTCGCGCACTAGCACCGTTGGTGCGTCCGCATCACTGGTGCGGACCAGCACCGGTTGCGTGAACACGTCCTGGTACCCAGGATTGTTGTACGTGTAGCTGACGTGCAGATCGCTGCCCAACACGGTCGTGATATCGCCCCCGGCGCGGAACACGATCTTGTTGCTGATCGATTGCCACACGGGCTTGCTTGCCGTGCCCGAGGGTACTAGCGGATCGTATTGGCTCAGAGTTTGACCATTGTAGGTCACCGAAGTGATCGACAGTGGCTGTTTGCTTAGCCCGACAAACTCAACCGACTCCCCATCGGCAATCTTAAAATCATCGGTCCTATTGAGCACCGCATCGACGTCGGCCGAAGTCGTTACAAATTGGATCAGATTGGTATGAAAACCTTCTCGCAGAAGATCATGCGAGCCGACCACGACGACTTGTTGAGCGGTGTTCCAGTTCGCGGAATCGAACGTCAACACGTTTCCAGCAATGGGGCTGCCGTCCAGTTTCTGCAGCGTCAATTGGGTGCCATCGTATTGCAGCGTGACGTTCACCGCCGCGGTCGGTTGACGTGAAAGTTTGACAAGCACCACGTCGCGTTCGCCCAAGTGATCACCGTCACCTCCTTCGATCACCGAGGTAATCGTGTCAAAGTCCTTAACCACGGAACCGGTGACACTCGAGTTGATCCCCTTGGTTTCATCGACGATCAGGCTGGCTTCGTCGTTGTCGTGAATTTCCACACCGACGCTGGCGACCGCCAACCCGTCGTAACGAGCGATCCGATACAAACTTTCTCCGGCGACGGGATCGGTTCGCCAATCTCCGTTCAGAATCAGTGTCGTGCTATTCAATGCCCCCAGCACCAAACGCTGCTGGCCGGCACCGGGTCCGCCGACGATTTCGATCGTAGCGCCGCGTAGCCCTTCGGGACCGAAACTTGCATCGGTAAAGTCCGCAGCACTGGCGGTAAACGTCGTTCGCGTATCCAATTCCGCGGGGAAGCTTGGATCGACGGGCAGCCCCACCGGACTTTCGTCAATCCCGGTGACTTTGCCGATCAACGCGTCATCGATACGGATTTGGAATTTACTGTCGACATCGGGCGAATCGCCTTGCTTCCAGCCTCGGTCGAGTGTCAGATTCAGATCGCCGAGAATTCCTTTGTGGAACGTCGCGGTGCTGGCGTCAGCGGTAAACTGCAAATCAAACGAGACCCGCGAGGTGCCGTAGTAACCATCAAAATCGTTTACGTTTGTCGACGGCGTGAATGACAAATCAATGTGCCCATCGTCGAGCATCGCTTGCAATTGGGTTTGCGTCAGTGCAATCGACGCCGTCATTGGTGTAAACCAGCGTCCATCGCTGCCACTGAAGAACGACTGGATTTCACTACCATCGACATTGACGGTCAAGTATTCGCTGGTTTGATCAAAGTCGCCTTGCACGGTGATTTTGAGGATGCCCCCCGAGGTGACATCCACTCGCTGGTCTCCCGGTGTCAAATCCAAGGCGAACGTAGCGACATTGGGCGAGTAGATTGCGGTTTGCGAACCGGTCAAGGTGACATTGCCTTCGGCCCCGGTAATGAACCGGCTCTGCCCCGTGCCCAAACCGTCGACGATCGTGACTTGGCGACCGAGCAGATCGTCAATGCTGTCCAAGAACGGGTTCGTCGGATCCAACGGATCGATGATCGAGAAGGTGGCATTGGCTGCTGACAACGGATTGCCCGACAACGTGGTGCCGTCCAAGTCGATGGAATACGTGCTGGCCACATCGGGCAACTGGCTGCCCGCCAACCATGATCGATCCACGGTCAATTGCATGTTCCCGTCGACCAATCGAGCGTCGTCGATCCGGCGTTCTTGCACGGTCACGCCGTCGGCCAGAGTGACTCGAATGGTTTCGCCCAGGAATTTGTAGAACGGTTCGTTGGTGGCAATCGTGATCGTCGGCTGATCAACCACGGCCACCGGTTGGCCTTCGACGGATGCCGCACTGGAAACGACTAAGTGATTGACGACTGCGGATTGTTTGCCTTCCAAAGCGGCATCGTTGTAAGTGAACGATGCACTTTCGGACAATTCAGGCCGTGTGAACAGCAGCCCCGTGTCCTGTTGAGTGACCCCGTCGGCGCGGATCTCCACTCGTTGAGGGATCATCCAATTATCGGCGGTGAATCGCAGGGTCACAGCCGAACCATCGGCCTTCTCCTCTGCTCCGCTCGCCGGACTGGTCAAACGGAACGCCAGTGCACCGAGTTCGCGTCGATCGGGACTCGGCAGCGGGGCGAGTGCTTTGACGAGCACATCAAAACCGAGCAGCGGGGCTCGCGTGAGCACGACTTCGTAATAATCCAGCAGCGATGCATCATCCGTCGATGCCGTCTCGCTGATGATGCTCGATCCACCACTAGTGCGAATCGAGACAAACGGTTCATCGTTGTCAGCAACGTTCGTGGAAACGCCAAACAACTTCAAATCTTGGTAACGCAAATCGTTCGAAAAGGTGACATCGTTGGCAATGATCCCACTGTGGCCAAGCAAGTCATTGCTAACAACCGGCGGTGTGTCGCCCGACATATTGAACGTGTCTTCGCCGAGCCCACCAAAAAGTTCGGTCAAGAACGTGACCGAGGTGCTTTGCACAAAGAAACGATCATTGCCCTCGGCACCATCCACACGTAGCGATTCAATGTTGGTGAAATCGATCGTCAATCCGGCACCGTAAACCCCGGCATTGGTGATGACAAAATCGTCGCCGAATTCGGTCCCGATCACGGTCAGCGTGTCAAATCCGTCGCCTCCGTTGATATGAACCGGTGCATTGACAGCGTATTGCACAAGGTCCGCTCCGGCACCGCCGGTGATGTCGGTACGAGCACGTTCGGGTTCGCGTGAACCAACCAGTGCGAACGCACGGACTTCGAAATCGTCGTCCCCTTCGTCACCGTTTAGCGACAACACGGCCTTGTTGTGGAACACGACAAAGCGATCGTTGCCAAGTCCGCCATTGACGGTCATCGGCGAACTGATGCCGTTGGACAGAAAACCGCGAGTGGTTTCGATGGTGGCAAACACATCGTCGACCGAAACGTTGGCGTCTTCTTCGTTTCGTTGACTGCGGAATAATTGGCCGATTTGGAAGGTGTCTTCGCCCCCTTCGCCATTGAGCGTGATTTCGGCGGCGGTATCGTCGGCGGCAAAGTAATCGTTGCCAAGGCCTCCGTTGACAACAATACGCTCGACGCCAAGGTAGTTGATCCGCTGGACGGCGGGATCATAGGCTGGATCGGTCGGAGCGTGATCGGGATCGCTCAACATCGCGACAAACGCGTTGGATCCACTGACGCTGGCTCGCAGCAGGAAGTGGTCATCAAACAGAGTCCCGATAGCGACAAAGATATCGGTGTCTTCGGCTGGCCCGCTCTCGACGATTTTGATCAGCGAGTTGGCTTTTCCAGCAACGAACAGCACTTGATAGGTATCATCACCGGATTGGCCATCGAGGATATCGTTGCCATCGCGTGATTTGATCAAATCGTCGCCATCGCCTCCTTGGATCCGGTCGCTGGCCAAACCGCCATCGAGCGTATCGTTTTCGGATCCCCCTTGTAGCAAGTCATTGTGTTGTTCGCCGTACAGCGCGTCGGCGCCCGCGCCACCATCGATGGTGTCGTTACCGAAACCGCCAAACAGCAAATCGTCGCCATCTTCGCCGTACAGTGTGTCGGCATCGCGTCCGCCTTCGATGCGGTCACGTTGGGCACCGCCGCGAAGCGTGTCGCGACCGATACCACCCAGGATAATGTCGACGCCCGTGCCACCTTGGACCGTGTCATTGCCGGTTCCGCCATCGATTAAATCGTCGCCGTCGCCGCCATCGATATCGTCATCGTCTCGCCAACCGCGAATGATATCCGGTCCCGCGCCACCGCGAAGCGTATCCGCTCCGTCGCCTCCGAACAGGATATCTGCTCCGGTTAGCACCCCTGCTTCGTCGTCACCCCACAGCGTGTCATTGCCGCCGGCGCCATCGAGAATATCGTCGCCGCTACCGCCAACCAATTTGTCGTTGCCCGAACCGCCGACCAGGATGTCATTGCCGTCGCCGCCATTCAGATCGACGCTTAAAAACACATTGGGCATGACAAATACACTGTCATTTCCCGTTCCGCCAACGCCTGTGATGCGAACCACGTCTTTGAATTCTTGGTGGAAATGACGTCCTGAGACCACGATGTTTTGTCGCCCGGAATCATCGGGCGCACTGGAGGCACCGATGTACAGTGCGGTGTCTTGACCGTCATGAAATACGAGCGTCAGCACGCCGTCGCCGCCTCGGTTCCCTAGCACGATCGCCGAGTAGTCAGCAGGATTCACAGGGATCGTAAACCCAATGGTGATCAGGTTCACGCGGATATCGATCAACTTGAAACCGATCGGCAGCAGCGGAAAATCGCTGGCAGAATGGGTCAGAAAAATCCCGACCTTCACACTGGCGAAGACATCTGCGCGGACTTCGATCCGCAGCCCATCATCAAACGCATCGTCTCCGTCGCCGGAATAAGTCCCCGCAGAATAGTTTTGCGTAAAGCTGGTCAGAATATCAAATTCATTCGCGCGGACACGTCCATCGCCGTTGGGGTCGTGAAAGTTTTGATCCTGGCCGAGATGCAGCGACAACTCAAAACCCACACGGGCTTGGATAAAGTCCTTCAGCGCTCCGCCAGCGATCACCAAAAACGGATCGACAAAAACACCAAGTCCGACGCCTCCGAGAATTCGCACTTGCGGTTCATCCATCCACGTGCTGGCGCCGCTGGCCCCGAGTCCGCTGGCGGCACCCGATTGGCTGCCTGCTCCGACGTTCAAATTTCCGATCGCGCTAGGATTCGGTTCGACGCCTTCGAAATCGTCAAAGTAGAATCCATCGACGATATCGTCCGCGTTGCCGGTAATGCCAAGCCGTTTCAACCCGGTGGTGTCAAAGGCCATTGTGTAATCGGCGCGGGCTTCGAAAGAAACCGAGATAAACGGCACCGCATACTTGTAGGAATCCAGTGGTTTACCAACGACCTTGGCGACCGCTTTGTTGACGAGCGTTCCGATCGTGCTTTCCCACGTCAATGGTTGCAGGTGATACAAGATCAACGACAACTCGGGAGTGCTATAGGTCATCAGATGGCTGTCCGCTTCGGAGCGTCCATCAAACCCGGTTTCACCGAGCAATAACCCAAACGACTCTTCAAAAATCGGCAACGCGATCGCGTCATACGTCAATCCGGATCCTTGTTGAAAGTGATCGTTGTTGATGATTTTGTTCGTGAACCCACCGATCCCCTCGACTTTCTTTCGTCCAGGCAATAATTGGGTGGCCACCAAACTTTGCGCCGCCTCGTGAGCCGAGCTCGACGTGTCGCGAGCGATCGCTGCGATTTGACCTAGGATCGAACCGGATCGCGAACCATCCGCGTTCTGCACGGCGATATCACTGCCACGGAATCCGACAAACGACCCTGTGGTCGCAAACGTTCCGCCGCTGATCGTCAGCACGGTATCGCTGACCGAAGCGATCGTATACGTCCCTGGATTGTTGTCTCCGGTGATACGGATCGTTTGCCCGACGGCAAAGCCGGCGTCGATCCATGTGGCACTCTCGGCACTTGTCAATGTGATCGTGGTCGCTGAGAAGTTCACGTCGATCGCGCCGGTCATCCGCAGCGGCTTGTCTTTGAGCGATCCAAAGCTTCGTTCGGCGTTGACGCTGGGGTCAAACAAATCGCCCGATTGGCCTCGCGCCACCGATCCATCGACAACGAAGCTGCCGATATCGATCCACTCTTCGCCAGTCAACATCATGATCGGCAGCAAGGTGATGTCGTCGAATTCTCGGTTTTCAAACAGATCCGAAAAGAATTCGCCGATCGCGTCGCGTTCGAACGGTTTGCCTCCGTCGGCCAACGCACGAAGCGCTGTGGCGGCACCGGTGAAGTCCCCGATCTGAGTCTCGCCGCCAAACGTGCCGGGAGCACTCGCGTAGGAGGTTTTGCCAAACAACAGCGACACAATCGGCATCGCCTCGCTCTGCAAAAAGACCAAAAGTGGATCGACCGCTTCCAGTGCGACGCTCATCCGAGTGATCGCAGGACCTAGAAAATCGCGAACAAAACCGACCACCTCGAACTGAACATCATTGAATGCGATTGACGGTGTGCTCGTTTCGCTGAGCAACGACGACGTCACATCCCAATCCCAATTCGTGATATCCAATTGCATGCGATACGGCGGAAACGCGGCGCCGGTAGGCAGATCGGTCTCGAGATCCAATGAAATCGGGTTTACCGTGAACTCCGCTCCCACCTTCTCGCTGATACTCAACAACGTTGGCAGCGGGGCCGCACTGAATCCAGTTTGTGGAATGTTGGGAAACGGGGCCGCAGCAATCAGATCGTTCAGCGACAACCGCGGGGTGCCAATGACCGAAGGATCCAAGAAATCGATTACAAACGTGCCAGACATCTCGGATTGTTGTGGCGTTTGATCCCAAACCCGAAACGGCAATACGCCCATCGTGGCGGTCATGCCATGCAGTTCATCCTTTCGCACAATACCGGTCGACGAGGTTTCGTTTTGCAGTACGGTGTCGACTGTGATCGTTCGTCCCGAAGGATCAATTGCCAGGATGGTGTAGACACCGTTGTTATTACTCGTGCCGGTGATTGTGATCGAATCACCGAGACGAAAACCATCGTCGACCCAACTACCGCTGCTGCGAGTGATCTCGTCACGCAGATCGATCGTAAACGTCTGAGGTGGCAGATTCGCAAACTCGAGTAACTTCGGCGTGAAGTTTTCGGTCACGTCGGTGAACGTCAAACTGGGGCGTCCGGTCAGCGAAACCTGATACACCTCGATGCTGATCCCACTTTTCGGACCTTCGGCGACCACGCGGTCAAGCGAACTGGAGGTCGGAGCAAGATTGGCATCGGTCGACTCGAGCGTTAATTCCAAACCGAACGGATCGATCGAGGCGATCACATATTGGCCGTTGTTGGCGTCCGAATGACGAACCTCGATGATTTGGCCGATGCGGAATCCATCGAGGATCCAATTGCCGGAATCACGGCTGATCTTGGGAGCTCCGGTCACGGGATTGGTGAACGTCAATTGAGGGTCGCCCGTCATCGACACGGCCGCTTGCGGCAATGCGACGTCCAGGACAATCTCTAGATCATTGGCACGCTGGACGTCGATGTAGACGCCATCCGCAATGCTGACACCGACCGACAACGGCAAGTGAAATCCGAGCATGACATCGGCGAGTGCGTCAATTTCTAACCCCAGCCCCGGCAACAACAGATCAAGATCGACCGGGGACTCGAGCGTTTCCGTCGGAGCGACCAAGTCCATTTGAAACTCGACTCCGACGACGAGTTCGCGTCCCTCTACCGTCACTGAATCGGTGACCATTTTGACATCGTCGATGTTGACGACACTGTCGCCGGACGCAGGGTCATTCTGTAACCAATCGAAGCCCCCGGGACCAAATGCGTCAAAAATGCCTTGACGCACCGAGTCGATCGAAATCGACTTGCCATATAAATTCAAGTTGTCGACAACCGAATCACGCATCTGCAACAGAAAATCAGCGGCCTCGGCCAATTGGTTGCCGACCAACGGCAATTCATTCCCTAACAACGAGGTGTCTAGCGCCGCGTCAAGCTTGGTGAATAGGTCATAAAACCCAAGCTTAAATCCGTCCATCGTGTCGGAGAGCGAGAAATTCTTGGTCAGATCCTCGAATGTGGGCCAGTTGCCGGCGCCGCCGACAAGGTTCGTCGTCAGCGAACTGCTGCCGCCGGCGGGAGCGTTGATATTGCTGACGCTGGCGGTAATGAACGGCACCGTCGTGGGCGCATCGCTGGGGATCACTTGCTCAGGAAAGGCTAGTTCAAATTGGGCATCCAGTTCACCTGCCACCTGGATCGCCGTCGACGCAGCCGAAGCAGCATCGCGTGCTTCGCTTGGCGATGTCAACGTGGTGTTGGTTTGCAGGTCGACCGTGTAGGTGGCCGGCGCGGTGGAGGCCCCGGCTCCGTCAGCGTCCAGAATTACATAACCACTAATGACTTGGGCGGGCAGACTGCCCAGCAGCGTGGTGAAGGTCAACGCATCATCATTCACACCTTGAATGTCAAACGAAGCTTCGGTGCCCGAACCGGATCCAGCGGCTCCGGCTAGAAACGGCGATGGAGCATTTGGATCGGACAAATCAATCCCAAGGCTGACTTCAACCACCCCGTCCGCATCAACTTGCATCGGGGCAGCGCTGAGCGTATCGACGATCGCAGCGACCTTCTGCAGTCCCTGAGCCGTTAAATCGATCCCCAACTTGGTCAAATCCAAGGAAACCGGAAGCGTCGTGCTGATCGCGTCGAGATCAAGCTGCAAATCGAGCATCAAATGTTTGTTCGCTGCATCGAAACTTAACCCCGCAACCAACGAGGCACCTTCCAAAGGCGCGGACAATTGAGCATTGAGCGACTGTAGCGATTTGGGCTGCAGTTCCTCAGGCAACGCTTTTAGTTCTTGCACCCGATCCTGGAACGCTTTGCCAAAACCAAACAACTCTCCGAGACTTTTCGAGAAGCCTGGCAACCGATCCGCCAGCTTCGATTGCGTCTGAAGTTCGACAAGGTAATCGCCCACCGAATCGAGATAGTCAAACATATCGGCGAGCGTGAGGTGCTCGACGGCGACAAGCAGACTTTGAACATCATCCACTGCGGGAATGACCGGCGTGACGATTTCAAGATTGTCACGCACGTTGTACAGGTTGCTGATATCGACCTCGAAATCGGTTTTCAGCCCACTGCTGACTCCCGTGATCGCGGGCACCGGCTGCAGCTTCATGTTCAGATCGAGCGAGTTGGTAAAGTTCACCTGGTCGTTGACTAACCAAGGGAACGGGTTGCCCAAACCGCCCCACAATTGCCCCACCGTCGATGGTTCCAACGTCAACGATGCTGCGACCTTGGATGTCGCACTCGCGATCGTCAAATCCGAAAAATCGACCGCCAACGCGCCGTAATGCCCGCTACCACTGGCCCCCGATGCGGATACATCCAGATCGAATTGCAGCGTCGGTGTCGAATCGGACTGGACTTTCAAGTGGGCTGCCGCGGTGTCACCGTGCAACGGATCGCCTCCGAGCAGCTTCGCCGGTGACTTCAGCTCGATCACAAACTCGGGATCCAATTCGTTGCCGGCCGGGGTGCTGAAATCAACGTTCACCTCCGAACCGCTGGCCAACCCAAGATCGGTCGCGGCAAAACTGCCTCCGGCATTGGCGACCGTAAACGTCGACACTGCGCCGGCCCGTCCGCGATCAATCAGCGAGATCGTCCCAGTTCCTGAATCGGTAAAGACTTCGAAAGCAGCCGTCGTCACGCCGGCACTCGTGGCGGCGTCCGCAATTCGGTCCGCCAAATCATTGATCGTCACGGGCATCACACTGCCATCGAGATCGACACCAAACGACGTGCCTCCTCCGCTGAGAGTGATGGTCAAATCAGCGGCAGTCGTGCCGTTGGTGCGAACCACCACGCCACCATTGCCGTCAAACAGCCGTGAATCGGAAACGGAGGCTTGATCCTTTGCCTCGGAGGCTAAACCAAGGCTGACGCGGGCTCCGGAATTGTTCAGCGATGCGACAATCAGCTCGTTAGCGATCGTGTATGTCGAAGTCGCATCGATCGCGGTGTCCCAATCGGAATCCAACGTCAACGTATCGGCCGTGTTGGCAATGATCGTTGCACTTTGCCCTGCGCCGGTGCCACCGGTGATCGTCACGACGTGTCCCACCAAGGCGTCTGCGGCAAACGATGTAAACGCAGCGGTGTCCAAAAGTTCGTCGACTGCGGCGCCGCTTTCCGCAGTGCCGGTAATCGAGGCTGCGGTTGACGTCCGATCCACCAACACGATCCCCGCATCGGCAATCTGTACATCAAAATCCCAACCCGCTGAGAACGACGATGAACTTGGCAGCGTCAAACCGGCCGCCGTCGCTGCCGCTTCGATCTTGCCAATCAAGTCACCCAGTGTCACCAATGAATGTTCAATCGCGGTAAACGTGCTGCCGCCGAAGTTGCGTTGTTCTGGTGCACCGTCAATGCCGAGTGAGGCGGCGGACGTACCGGTCACTGCCAAAGCGGGCGCGCCGACCGGCGTCGTTGCATCGATCAAACTGAGTGTGCCACGCGCCGCATCAAGGCTGGCGAATCCCGTCAACCGGCTTGACACTTCGTAGTTGTCGCCAGCGGTAGGTGGCGTGTTCCAGTCGCTGCTCAGCGTCAATGTGTCGGCGGTGTTGGCGGTGATCGTCGCGGTTTGCTCGCCGACAACCACTTGACGCCCCACCAAGCTATCGACCGCTCCGAAGGGTGCCGAGGAATCGATCAACTGATTCGCAGCGGCGCCTGCTGCGACGGTCCCGGTGATCGCGTCGGCGACATCGGCGGCGGCTCCGATGGCTTCGACCAATTCACCCAGCGTCACCGGTGCCGCGTTTGTCGAAGCCACCGCAGCATCCAAATCGACGTCAAAGGTGGTGCCATCGTTCAAGGTGAACTGCAAGTCGGCGCTGGCGTCACCCGAAGTCGGCACGCCCGCGCCTGCGTTGAGGCTCGCCAGTGTGACCGAGGCGAGCGTGGGATCAAAATCAACAGCGAACGTGGTCCCATCGGCAAGATGAACGCGAATGTCGTCGACACCTTCGAGCAGTGCGACGCCGGCACCCAAGTTCAACTGCGAAATCGGCGTCGATGACGACAGCGGCGTGTCGAAGCCGACGTTCGTCAACGCGAGTTCAAACGGCAGATGCAGTGCCGCGGTGGGATTCAAAAGATCGATACTGCTGGTCGTGCTCAAACCACTCAGCGATCCAAAATCGGGTAGGTTCAGCGTGTCGGTTGAATCCGCAAAGGTCTTGGCGATGTCAAGCGTGAAACGGAACGTCGTCGTCGTCGCGTCATAGCTCATTGGACCTACGGTCGTGTAGGCGGAACCGCCTCCGGTGGGCAGCGAGAGCATCTGCTGAAGCGTTGCAAAGTTTGCCCCGGGGTTGGGTGCTAATTGAATCACCGATTCGTCAGTTTCATCGCCGACGACGTCCTTCTTCACCGCAACCGCGGTCAAACCCAACTTGGCGGCCGCTGCGTAATCCTCGCTCGATCCGTTCTGTTTGGCGGTCACATGAAACTTGTCGCTGTCCGACGCACCACTGGTTTTATCGACCAAAAACAATGCACCATCGGATTCGGTGACGACCTCAAATTTCGCAGTCCCTGGCGATGCGGTTTGGATACGGCTTGCGACATCGGCCAATGTCGCGGTGCCATCGAGATCGACATCAAACGCAGTCCCATCACGCAAAGTAACCGTGAATTCGGGAGCACTATCACCGCTGGTCCCCAACAATGAACTCAATGTTTCGCCCGACTCGGGCACCCCGACGATGTCGGTTAGCGGCGTGGCGGCGGTGTGCGGTGGCAATTCGATTCGCTTGAGAAACTCGTCCTCATACAAACCGTCGACGTCAACCAAATCACCGAGGATGGCGGTGGTCCCTAACAACAGTCGCTCATTCTCAAACGTCTTCGAACCCAACACGTCCAAGTAGCTGCCGAACTGCTGCATCACTTGCAGCACCGATTTGGCGTTGAGGTTGTAAAAGTCCTGGATTCCTAGCGAAGTCAAGTTTTCGCTGAACGTTGGTGTGGTGGCAGTGAACAAATCGTCGCTGAAATGAATCGTTGCGGGGGTGCCATCGGTGACCCCCGTCACGTCGGTTGCCGTAGCGTAGAGGTCGATGTCCAGCTGTGCGGTCGCAGCGGTGTCCAAGGCGAAGACGTTCACTCGATTTGTGTTTTGCAGTTCGTTGATCCGCAGCACTCCGTCGGACGCGCCGCCGTTGGTGCCGTCCATCCCCATCAACGCTTGGGTATTCAATGTGGTGTCGACATCCAAAACGATTGTGCTGGACGCACTCGCCGGCCCGTGCGGCCCGACGCCCAAGCCAAGCAACCCCGCGTTGAGGTCAAACGAGGCATTGGTGACATTCATGTCAGCAGTGACGCTGATATCGTTGTCAAAATCGGCAAAGAAGAACGGCGTGGCGGTGGCATCCACGCCAACGCTGAAATCCCACTGAAACCCAGTGGTCAGATTGGCGGTCACGCCAGAGGTCGTCATCAATTCCTCGAGTGCCCCATCGAGCCCCAGGATGGTCTCGCCAAGATCAAGCGAAACAGCCGAGTGCGTCACCGTCGCGACGACGCTGAGGTCCAGCGTCATCACATCTCCGCTCATCACTCCGGTTGCGCCGACTGTAAACGTCAAATCGCCGGGACCGGAGTAGCTGCTGCCGCTGAGCGAGTCCAAGGCAGTTAGCAGCCCAACCAAGTCGGGATCATCCGAACCTAGGCTAGAAAAATAGGCCGCGATAGGCTGCGTCAGAGATTGGTCGAGAATCTCGCCGATCGGTAGGTAATCACCGATCGATTGACCTACCAGCTCGATTTTCTCGACCAGCTTGTCAAACGACTCAAGCTCGCCACCCAAGTCTGCTAGTTCATCGAGCCCATCAGTGAGTGCGGTTTGGGCGGCGGTTTGATCCAAGACGAGTGGAAGCCCCGAAAAATTGCTGGCCGCTGCATAGCTGACTTCGCTCGAATCACTCGCTTGCACGACGACGTTTCCACTGGACTGAGTCACCCCTAAGGGGACGCTAACGTCCGAGAAGTCGACGGTGCCGCCACCAGCGTCGACGATCGTCGCGGTGCCCCAGGCATCATCGAACTTGAACGTATCGCTGCCGGAACCTCCGCTGAGCGTTGCCGATTTGCCGGCGAAGTTTTTCAGCGTGATCACGTCGTTGCCGCCGGCGGCGTTGACGTTCACCCCGGTGATTGACCCGACCGCGATCGTGACTTTATTGGGATCACTATCGGAATCTGATATTCCACTAGCGGTGATCGGACTGTTATTAGAGATCACATAGTTGCCACCTGAAATCTCGACCGTAAACGCATCGTTGGCATTGTCATTGTCGGTCACCACCAATTGGTTACCGCTGAGTGAAACATCGGATGCTAACAGTCGCCGTCGTTCGAGCGATTCAAACGACGAACGTCGTGTCGCGAGACGGTTGCGAGAGTTCTTTTTGCGTAACGACTTACGAGTGGCGGCAAGACGGGAGCGACGGCGCAGCTGAGCAAGGAGTGAGTCGAGTTTCATCGCTGAAGATCCCAAATCCATTCGGGGAAAATTGTCAATGTCAGCCTTCGTGGCCAACGCAAGTCGGTCAGAATCAAAGCGTCCTTGAGACAATCTTCGCAATTTCCTGACGTTCTATAGAGCTATTAGTAGTCGAAACCGCAACACGGCTCTAGACGAGTTTCACGCTGAAACTCAATCTTTCATTTTCCAATAACGCTCTTTCGGCGAGCGTCCCCATTTGCTAGTTGGAGGGGACAACCGCAGCGGCTTTCGTGAAAAACAACGTTTTCTGTCGCCTTCCTTGCGTCCATGCGGTTGCCCACCGAAGGCGAAAAAAATTCATGAAACCAACATCAAGCCATGTCATCACGCTGACGCCACCCGCTGAAAACTTCGCCACTCGCCAGAAATTCACCATGATGCCGCATCCCACCGCCCCCCAATCGATCGTCTCTCGAGTTCGACCTGCCTTCATTGGTCTCGTTGGGCTGTGTCTTCAATTGCTAGCATTCATGACTGCTCCGCCAGCGATCGCGGAGGAGACCGACGGATTGAATTTTGCTAATTATTTGCAAGAAGGTGAGATCGATTCCGAAGCGAGTGAAACGGCGGAGCAGGTCGTGCAAACGACTGCGATCGACTATAGCGGCGGTGCGGCGGACTTGAGCATCCAAGTCGCTGAATTGCAGGCCCAGATGAGCGAACAAAATTTCGAGATCGCCACGCTTCGCTCGGAATTGCAAACGCCGCTGCGTCACGCTCACAAACCTCAGCCGGCGAAGTGGTTTGTCACTTACGAAAGCGTGGTCGTGCAACCGGTCCAAAGCAACTCAACCGGATTGATCACCGAACGCGAAGACGACGTGTTTTCGCACGTCATGTTCCCTTGGGGGATGGAACACAGCCCTCGAATTCAACTTGGTCGCGAAGCCAATGACGAAACGTTGGGATGGCGAGTTCGCTATTGGCAATTCCGTCACGGAGAATCCTTTGAAGCCAGTGATGCCAACGGGCTGATCCCGGCCAGTTCATTCACACTGGGAACGGTCGGCTATTTGTTTGAAGACGGCGATGCATCCACGGGACTGCAATTCATCGAAGAAGGCGTGTTCACAAGCAGCGTTCGCGCCGATGTGATCGATTGGGAACTGCAGCGACAAATTGTCAAACCGCTGGATGTCTACGCCGGGATCCGCTACGCCAAGATCGCGCAGCGTTATCACGCAATGACCGATGCAGGCAACCTTGACGCCCGCAGTGAATTTCGTGGTTTCGGTCCCACGGTGGCAATGCGATTCACTCATGCCCTGCCGCTCAACACATTGTCGCTGTTTGGCAACGCGCGAGGATCGCTGTTGTTTGGACAAAAGGACTTCACAGCGGTGGACGATGTCAACGAGTACACGCAAGCGATGAACGCCATCGATCTACGATCGTCCGAAGATGCGGTCCACTCGTTCGCTGGAAACGCCGAAATCCAACTTGGATTGCGTTACACTCCGGCAACTTGGTTCTCGATGCAAGTGGCACTGGAAGCCCAACATTTCATGGACGTCGGCGGCGCGAATCCGACTGGCGTGTTCACCGGTCCTGATGGCGGCATGTCCGGCGACAGCCCACTGGATGACAACCTCAGCTTCATCGGCGTCAGCAGCGGCATCGAATTGGCGTATTAAGCCACGCCCCGACGCTTCCCTCCGTAGCGAAAGTCGCCAAGACTTTCGTTCTGACCGCACGGTTTTTGAAGCGGCGATGCGCGAGCACCGCTCCGCGATAAAAGCCACTCGATTAGCACCAAAGTAGATGGCGATGGGCACTGGCCCGCTCGGCAACAGGCAATGCGTCGGATAAGCCGCTTACATGCAAGCGGCTCATCCATTCAACACACACCGCCGGCGTCACTTCGTTACGATCGCTGTGTGCTCCAAAGAGCGAGCAGTTCAACGAGGTGCTCGGTTGCTTCGACCATTTCGTCCAAACACGCAAATTCACGCACGCTGTGGATGTTGTGCTGGCCGCTCGACAAATTTGGTGTCGGCAATCCTTTCTCGGTCAATTGGCTGCCATCGGTCCCGCCTCGCACGATTTCGCGGCTACAGGGGCGACCGAGGTTTTTGAACGCCTGCTCGGCAAAATCAACCGCCTGAGGCAGTTTCTCGAGACCTTCGCGAAGGTTGCGATATTGCCGATAGATTTTGACATCGGCTTTGACCCCTGGTGTTTTCTTGGCCGCCGTTTCCGCTGCTTGACGAACGATGTCGGCGTAGCCATCCAAGTCCTCGGAATCAAACGAACGCAAAATCAATTCCACCGTCGCTTCGCCTACTCCGCCATGGATCGCGTTGGGATGGATAAACCCTTGTCGCTCGCACGTGGTTTCCGGGGTCATCGTGTCACGAGGCAGTTCGGCAACAAAGTCGGCGGCCGCCCGTACCGCGTTAAGCATCACGTCTTTGGCGATTGCGGGGTGGATATTGTTGCCCGTGAATCGAACGGTTGCTCCGTCGGCGGAAAACGTTTCGACATCGATATCGCCGGCGCCACCGCCATCGACGGTATACGCAACGGTCGCATTGAGTTTCTCGAGATCGATTTTGTCGGTGCCGTGACCAATTTCTTCGTCACAAGTGAACAACAAACGAACGTCCCCGTGTTGCAAATGCGGGTTCTCGATCAACGTTTGGGCAAGTTCCATGATGATCGCGATCCCAGCCTTGTCGTCGCCGCCGAGCAGCGTCGTTCCGTCGGTGGTGATCAGGGTCTTGCCGATCATCGAAGCCAATTCGGGAGTATCAGCGAATGAGATTTCGATTCCCGATGACAGCGAAATATCGCCTCCGGCGTAGCCTTCGATGACTTGGGGGGTCACGTTTGCACTGGGGGCCTCGGGCGACGTGTCCATGTGCGCCACCAGGGCGACCGCCGGAGTTCCGCCGCCGTTGGTTGCCGGAACCGTGCCCCAAACCAAGGCGTTGTCGTCCATGTGGGCGTCCGCAATGCTCATCGCAGCCAATTCTTGCTCTAATAGCCGAGCGAGTGTTCGCTGTTTTTGCGTACTGGGATACTCATCGCTGGTGGGGTCCGCAGCGGTATCGATTCGCACGTAACGCAAAAATCGTTCGAGCAACCGTGATGCATTGATCGTGACAGAGGGGTTTTGGTTCATGGTTTGTTGTGGGAATTTGGCCAAGTTTTGATATCTTTACAGCAGGTGACGTCATATTAAGAGAGAATGGCCGGCAATTTAAGTCGAGCCGCGCTCAGAATCGATCGAAACCACGCCGCAACGCCTTTATCCTCATCGTGGGGGCGACGACGCCGACCGAGCGTTCACCCTTTCTCAACCTCCTGAATCGCGAACTTTCGCGAACCTATTCCATCCAGCGAAGAATCTGATGACCGAAAAAGTTGCCCATTTCATTTTCGACGTGGAGAGTATCGCCGACGGAGAGTTGATTGCCGACGTCCGCTACGGAGGTCAAGGACTTTCACCCGAGGAAGCGATCGCGACGTATCAAGACGAACTGGTCGAACAAAACGGCACCACGTTTATCCCGTACACCTACCAGATTCCGATTTCGGTCGTGATTGCCAAGGTGGCCCGCGACTTTAGCCTGATTGACATCGTTTCGCTCGACGAACCCCACTTTCGCCCTCACGTGATCACCGAACATTTTTGGCGAGGCTGGGAGATGTACGGGCAACCTCAATGGGTGACCTTCAACGGCCGCTCGTTTGATCTGCCGATCATGGAATTGGCGGCCTTTCGTTACGGCATCTCGGCTGCCAAGTGGTTCAAGAACGACGGCTATCGATCGCCGCGAAACCGATTTACCACCGAAGCTCACTTGGATTTGCAAGAGTTATTGACCAATTATGGCGCCGCACGCTGCAACGGCGGTCTGAACCTTGTCGCCCAATTGGTCAAAAAGCCGGGCAAGATGGATTTGCGTGGCGACCAAGTCCAGCAGCAATATGACGAGGGCAAGCTGACCGAGATCAGCGATTATTGCCGCTGCGACGTGCTCGATACTTACTTCATTTTCTTGCGATCGATGGTGTTGATGGGAAAAACCACGATCGACAACGAAATGCAGTTGGTGCAGAAGGCCAAAGAATGGATCCAGCAACGCGCCGATACTTCCGAAGCCTACACCGCGTACCTGAATGCGTGGCGTGATTGGGAAAAACCGCAAGACAAAACGGTCGAAAAGGCAAAGGCGGCCGCCGAGAGCGAAACGCCCGAAACCAGTGAAGCGGCCGAAACCAGCGACAGCTAGCGAGCCGTGCTAGCGACTGTCGCCCCAACCGAGTGTCTTTCATAGCGGAGCGGCGCGAGCCGCCCGGTCAAAATCGGACGTTCTTTCACGCCGCAAACGCCAAAACGCGTGCTCCAACCGGTCACATTGCCTGCGTTGCCGGCAAAGGTGCTAGCAAAAATCCTTTTTAGAACTCACCTTTACCTGCAAGGCGGTTTCCAGCTAGGGTCCTCCATCGGACTTTTCGTTTCTTGGACCTTCTCCAATTTCAAACTAGGTAGCCTGCTAGGGGCATGTTGATGGCTAGACAGGGAAGTCTTTGCCGGCAAACTCCACGTTTCTCCCTTATTTTTAGGGCGAGCCTCCATCGCTGCGCGTTTCTTACCACGCTGATATGGATCGGCGTCCTCGTTGCTACCGGCGGCGTATCGACTGTGATCGCCCAAGATGTTGGCAGTCAAGATGCTAGCAGTCAGCCAACCGAATTTCAGGATGGCGAGCCCGGTGATCCCGATGCCGATTCCATGGCGTCGACGGTCTCTGCCGCATCACTTGGGTCCCCCGCGATCGATAACGATCGACTTGATCTAAACCTGCAACTCGACTGGACCGCCGAGACGCTCCATCGCTGGAACATTGACGTCGAAGTCATCGACACCGAGGCGAATCAATCCAACACCGCAGCCAAAATCACCGAGCTTCGCAACCTCTGCAGCGACCCGACAACATGCGGTTTCCTGCATCGATCGGAAAAAGCCGCTAGCTGGCACTTTCATTCCGCGGTGGCGATGAATTCGGGTGCGGCGGCGTTTCGCGTCCAAGCGGCCAAGACCGCCGAAGTTGTTGTCACGATCCATGCCTCCACCGCCGACGCGCCATTGGCATCCGACGCGGGCGGTTCTGCGGCATCGTCGTCCACCGCCCCAGCCGCCTCGCCCTCGGTCACACGGATTCCAATCACGCAGCTGTTATCGGATCCTCATTCCTCCAGCACCGGTGCGGACGGCCCCGGATGGACGCTGCAGCGAACCAAGAACGATTCCCTTCGCGTTTGGATCGATGCAGCAAAGGGAGTTTCGCCATCGGGTTTAATCTGTGAACCCAATGTCGAATTGCCGCTTTACGTTCGCAGCCACGCGGCTCAAGTTCCAAACGAAGGTGAACTACGGCTACACAGCACGATGATTCGGGTTGCGGACCATCACGTCGTGGCGACCAAGACGTCACCGATTTCGCTTGATTCCGACGGCAACAGCGAACCCATTTTGTTCCAACATGTCGCGCCGGACGAAGCAGGCGTGTATGAGGTTCGCTTTGAATTAGAGCAAGGCCAAAACCCATTGTGGTCACGATGGCGTCGACACAGTCCACCGCTTGCACGCGTGAACCACGTTTTCACCGTATTACCCGCAGCGACCTCGCTTGATGGCCAAGTCAACTTCGAAGCGTGGCCAACGGTTTCGAAAATCAAACCGAGCGAAGGGTCTCAGTGGACGGTGCCAACGTTCTTTAACACTCGCAACAACCCGCTGATCCCGACCAGCCTGATCAAGCAGGATCACCCTCGCAGCAATGCGATTGATGCAGGCCAAAAAATCACCATTGTTCCGGGCGGCAAGACCTTTGAATCGAGTCTAGCCAAACTGCGTCCGGGCCACCCGCACTACGTCACTGTTCGCTATCCCGCCAACCGTGCCATTCACGTGCGACTCGAATTAACAAGCGATGCCGCGACAAACGACGCTGCGACAGAACACACCGCGACGCAATACGTTTTGCTTGATGAAAAACGAGCGTCGGACCGTTATCGTGAAGATCAAAACCAATGGCGCAGCCAATCGTTTCTGTACTACCCTCATGGAAACGACCAACTCCGACTCACCAATTTGGATCTCGATCAAGACGCTGCGATCGAGTCGATCGAAATCAAGGTGGGCCCGCAAGACTTTGCGGTGCGTTCGCCAACACCTCAAGCCACTTCGCAGCTGTCGACCCCAGTGGCACGATCACGCATGTCGATGCTGAACATCGAAGATTTTGATTGGCCCAGCCGGTTGGCGGGCGATGAAGCACAGCGGCTGGCGAAATCCGATTTTAGTGCCGCCGCCATTTCGCTGCATCAATTGTTCGTGGCCACCGAGCGGCTGCAAGCATACGCGTCGGTGCTAGGCGTCAATTCGATTTGCATCTCGGCAAACGAAGGTGGCAAAACGCTGTTTCCCACCGCCGAATTTTTGCCAACCCCAGCCTCGGCGATGGCCGCGGATCACAAACGCCAAACGCAGTGGCTCGATTTGATCCTAAGTCTGATGGACCGCAGCGATTTCCAAGTGGTGGTGGGGATCGATCCCACGATGACGATGCGACATGTGCAGCTGCATGCCCAACCGCAACACAGCCCCGCGCCGTTGTCGCACTACACGTTGATTGATCCTGTGGTTCAGCAAGCGTTGTACGCGTGGATCCAAGAATTGCTGCAGCACACCAATCGTCATTCCTGTTTCGCGGGCATCACGATTCCCTGCAGCGCATCGCATCATACCGCGGCGTTTGACTGCACGGTCCCGCCGAGCGACGCGGTCCTGCGACAATTTGCGATCGCGGTTGGCAAACCGGATGCGACCATCAGTGACGTCCAACATTGGATCCGCCAAGACAAACAGGCTTCGCTACAGAAATGGGCGATCCAATCGAATCGCAATTTTTACACCTCGGTTTCGCATCTACTGGGCAGCAAGCTCTGTTTGTTGACCGAACTTTCGCAAACGCATTTGGCGTCCGACTCGGGGCTATCGCTTGTCGACATGACTTGGCCGGCAGCCCATTCGAACTTGGTCCCGATGACATCGCACAAGCACGAAGGATGGACGACACTGGCTCAGCAGATCGAGGACCAACAAAACGCCAGCCATTATGTTTCGCTGCTGCAACCGATCACCGGTCGCGTCGGACTGGACATGACCCCACACCGCTTTGCCTCTGCGGCAAGCGCCGGAGCGTCGAACGAAACTGTACCGTCCTCGTCACCATCACCCCTGTCACCAGCAACCCCGTCACCGACGACCGTGCCGCCAAGATCCTTGCCAGCCACGATCATTGACCGCTCGCTCGCACCTCACTTGAGCCTGCTGATCGACCGCATCGACCCTCGCGTAGTGATGATCGATCACTTGAGCGTCGGCGGAAGTTTCCCCCAGAATCTGCGGCCTATCCTGCTTGCTTACAATGCAGCGCCGAGTCGACCGATGAAGGAATTTGGGTCGCCCGACCAGGCATCACAGACAGTCCAAGTGCGGTGGGGCATGGAGAACCAACATCTCGTTCTCAGTCTCACCAATCATGCTCCGTGGCCTTGCGAAGTCGACGTCATTTCGAAAAAAGCCATCCGCTGGAAAGAGGTGGGTCAATCCACCGACGTCACTCGGCATAGCGCCGACATGTTGATGTGTACGGTGCCGCTGAACGCGGGACAGTGGAAAGTGATCCGCTCAGAACAGCCACAATCCTCCGATGCTCTGTCGACTTGGGTCTCGCGGGTTCATGGCGATAATCAAACGATCGACAAGATCAAATCGGATGTCACGATTGTTGTCGAACGCTTGGGGATGCTGGCTGACAGCGAACCTTACGCGGTGCTTTCCAACCCTGGATTTGAAGTCGTGGGCGGCATCGGGATCACCGGATGGATGCATGCTCAATACCCCGAAGGCGCGGTGCAAATTGATGAGAACGAAGCGATCGAAGGTCAACGATCGCTCTGTTTGACCACCGCCAACGCGATGGCGACCAAGACTTGGTTGGTCAGCGAAACGATCACGCCACCTAAAACCGGCCGTTTGGCGGTCTCGTTGGCATGCCGAAGTGCCGCTAGCGAGGTGACAACCCCGCACCGCGTCCGTGTCTCGGTCGAGGGAACGCAATCTGGTGCCTCGTTCCGCCATTCCGAAGAGGTCGACGTGCCTCGCAACGGCACATGGCAACCACGCAAGGTGTTGGTCGAAGCCGACAAGATCGATCCGATGACGATGGATTCACTGCGAATCACGATCGACAGTCTGTCACCCGGCAAATTGTGGATTGACGACGTTCATCTGCATGACTTTTTTCCGATGAACAAAGAGCGTGCCGAGTTGCAAAGCCAAGCGTTTCTAGCGGTGCAAGGACTACAGCGTGGCAATTTGGCGCCATCGGCTCGTTTATTGAAGAACCGCTGGGCTCAATTCCTGCTCAATGACACCCGAGTGCGTCCGACCCCGGTGATCAAAGAGGATGCCGAAGAGGTTGCTGCACCGACCGGCGTGGCCGAGCGAATCAAGGGTTGGCTGCCGAAGCCGATCCGTTTTTGAGCAACAAATAGCCCGCCGCGATTTCCACATGGCGGGATTGGGTTTGTCCGCGAGCGTCCCGCCACGTGATCTCGGCGACAAACAACTCGGTGTCAATTTCGATCTTGCGGTAGTGCCCTGAGATCACCTGACGCACCTCACCGCGGTCGCCTCCGATATCGCCTTGGAAATCCAGATAGTGAACCCGGTGATCGGCTAACTTCTCTACTTTCGTAGAAATCCCCTCTGCAAACGACTCAAGCGGCTCGGTAGCCCAGGTTTTTAGGACTCCGTCGACTTCGAACATCCAATCAAAGTGCGGTGGAACGGGGGCCGGCGATTCGGGGCCACGCGTCGCTTGGGAACCGGGGGTGTGCCGCAGGATGACGAAACGGGGTTGAATTGCATTCAATTTTGCTTGCCTCGGCGCCAATTCGCTGGCGAAGAATCATGGTTTCAGTCGAGAAAATAGGGGACCGACGGCCGGTCCGTCCCGATTCGGGATTGACGGTTCGGTAGCGATATCATCATCCTTTTGGCATCGATCCATGCCTCCGTAACGTATGGACGGTTTCCATTAACGAAAACGAGTCTGAACACTCATGTCTAACGCATCCAGCGCGAACGTACAAATCCAGCTTCCCGATGGCACCCTTCACGAGCATCCCGCCAACACCACCGCGATGGATATCGCCAAAGGGATCAGCGAAGGCTTGGCCCGCGGCGTGATTGCCGCCGAGGTCCACGGCCGTGTGGTCGACGCCAACCGCCCCTTGGGCGAATTGAACGACGATGATCAACCGATCCCGTTGCGTTTGTTGACCAGCCGTGATGCCGAAGCCCTTGACGTTCTGCGTCACTCGGCGGCCCACGTGATGGCCCGCGCCGTGATGCGGCTGTACAAGGGCGTTTCGCTCGCGTTCGGCCCCACCACCTCGGGCGGCTTCTATTACGATTTCGACATCCCCGAAAAGATCAGCGAAGACGATTTCCCCAAGATCGAAGCGGAAATCAAAAAGATCATCAAGGACAAAGAGCCGTTTGAACGGTTTATCCTCGATCGCGACGAAGCACGCAAACTTTGCGACGACTTGGACCAGGATCTAAAGGTCGAGCACATCGACACTGGATTGTCGGATCAATCCACTGTCAGCTTCTATCGCCAAGGTGAATTCGTAGACCTCTGCCGCGGACCGCACATTCCGGACGCCGGCAAGATCAAGGCGATCAAATTGATGAGCGTCGCCGGCGCGTATTGGAAAGGCGATGCGTCAGGGCGGCAACTGCAGCGACTATACGGCACTGCGTTCTTTGACAAGAAAGAACTGGCCGCCTACCTCGAACAGCTCGAAGAAGCCAAACGCCGCGACCACCGCGTGCTCGGTAAACAACACGGATTGTTTGCGATCAACCCCGAAGTCGGCCAAGGGCTCTGTCTGTGGCTTCCCAAAGGGGCTCGTGTCCGTGTGACCCTCGAAGAATTCCTTCGCAAGGAACTACTTACCCGCGGTTACGATCCGGTCTACAGCCCGCACATCGGGCGTGTGGAGCTTTACGAAACCAGCGGTCACTTTCCGTATTACCGCGATAGCCAATTCTCGCCCTTGTTCGGCAGCGAAGCCGGCGGATTGGTGGATGCCTGGACTCAGCGGCTAGCGGATGGAACACTCGATCGCGACAGCGAAGAAAAGTTGATGGAAGCCGCCAAGGTGTTGGGCGCGGAATTCCCCGACTACAAAGCATCGGCATCCAGCGAAGACAAACAAAAGGTCCTGCATCGTTGGCAAACCGTCCATGAACGGTATCTGATCAAACCGATGAACTGTCCGCATCACTGTCACATGTTCAAGGCGATGCCGCGGTCGTATCGTCAATTGCCTCTGCGATTGTTCGAATTCGGCACCGTGTATCGACACGAACAAACCGGTGAATTGAATGGGATGCTCCGCGTTCGCGGATTGACTCAAGACGACGCTCATATCTTCTGTACCGGCGATCAAGTCGAACAAGAATTCCGAGCGACCATCGAATTGACCAAGTTCGTACTCAATGCAGTGGGACTGGACGATTATCGTGTGCAGCTAAGTTTGCGAGACCCCGACAGCGACAAGTATGTTGGCAGCGAAGAGAACTGGGATCATGCCGAAGGCGCTCTCCGCGGCGTGCTGGAGAGCTCGGGGTTGGATTTCAACGAAGAACCGGGCGAGGCGGCATTCTACGGTCCCAAGGCCGACTTTATGGTTCGCGATTGCATCGGTCGGTCTTGGCAGCTCGGTACCGTTCAGCTCGATTACAACCTGCCCGAACGGTTCAAGCTCGAGTACACCGGTAGCGACAACTCGACCCATCGGCCGGTGATGATTCACCGGGCTCCGTTTGGATCGCTCGAGCGTTTCACCGGGATGTTGATCGAACACTTTGCCGGTGCGTTCCCCATGTGGCTATCGCCCGAGCAAGTTCGTGTGTTGCCGCTGAGCGACAAGTCGCTTGACTATGCCGTGGCAGTCGCCAAACAGTTCGACGAAGCTGGATTGAAGGTGACGATCGACAACAACGACGGCAAAGTGCAAGCGAAGATCCGCAACGCGCAGCTGGACTTGGTCAACTACATGGCGGTGGTCGGTCCGAAAGAGGCCGAAGCAGGCCAGGTGGCGCTGCGAGACCGAATCGATGGCGATCTCGGATCGATGCCGATTGCCGAAGCAATCGCGCGGCTCAAAGACGAGATCGCGACTCGCAAAGTACGGCAAGCGGTCAAGAGCAGCCTCAGCAGTGCGGCCGCCGTTGACTCGGGTGCCACCGGCCACGAATACTAGGTTCGCGTACTAAGTTCGCGGCTCGCCGGTTCATCACGCCGCACGAAGTCGCCGCTTCCGCGGTGACGACCTAAAAAAACCCCACGCATTTGCGTGGGGTTTTTCTTTTTTTAACTGCGAAGCTTACTCTTCTTCGTCTTCCGACGGAGGCTCGGCGTTGAGCTCTTCGTCCGAGATATTCAACTCGGGATGCGCGTCGATGTAAGCCTGCATTTCATCTCGATCGGTGGGCACGGTCGCAGTGTCTTCCCCGCAACCAACCATCGCACAGCAAGCGGTCAACGATAGCAGTGATAATCGTATTTTCTTCATACAGTTTTTCCAAAATATCAATGGAATGAGAGTGGTGAAATGAGATGGATCTCGAACTTGGTTGACTAGAAATCCTCGATGGTTTCCTTCGAAGCCCGAGTTCCCAAAGCTCCCCAAAGCCCATAAGGACTTTCGCTACCTGGAACCGAATCGGGGTCGGTGTGCTGAGCATGAACGCCGACTTGACCACGGCCCGAATCACCAGCCTCGATCGAATCGGTGACGAACTTCACCGCACCATCTCCCATCAAAACATGCACGCCGCCTTGGTGACGGCTACTCGGTGGCGCGACCGCGATCGAGTAGTAGAAGTTATTGCCGCAGAGCTCGGCGTTGGGCGGCAGGATCGTCAACATTTGAGTATAGATCGGCAACAAGGATGCCCACTTCATTCCACGACGCTCTTCTCCGCTGCCGGTCAAACGGTTCGGCGAGGGCGTTTGGGACCAGAATTGTGGACGTTCTGGGTCGAGACTTTGACGACAAGCCAAGTTTCCGCCCATGTTCAAAATGTTCGAGACTTGGTTATCGGCCAGATGAGTTCGCTTATCACGGTCGCCCAAATCCGTCAGGATCTCGCCTGCAAAAATGGTGTTAGACAATCCATCAAGCACGTCGCGGAACTTCGAATCGAGCTGGACCATGAACGCCCCTCGCTGCGAAGCCCGGACTCGTTGGTACATCGGAGGTGTTCCACCTTTTTGAGTCGCCCCCGTCATCCGATTGAGTGCTCCACCAAACCCGGTGTCACAAGAGTCACCGGTACACATCGCGTAGTTCGTACGACCGGTCGCGGGAAGCCCAATACCGGGGTCGCTCGGGCAACGAAGCGTCGGAATGTTTGTCAACCAAGGATCGTAGTTGCCCCAGTTCAAGTGAGCCGAAAGAGGCATGCCGGGCCAAGGCCCCATCGCGTTGTAGGTGCGAACGTTTCCGCTGCTGTCGGTTGTCTGAAATGGGTTGCTGATTTGCTCCCATAACGCTTGTTGTTCAAAGAACGGCGTCAATGCGACCAAGGCCGATCGCTCGAGACGATTATTGCCTCGCCGCCCGCTTTCGTGGCGACCGGCATGCGTGCCTTGCGTACCGCCGCCGTGAACCGGCAGCTGTTTGTAGGCCGCATGATAGTTGTGGATCGCGAGACCAATCTGCTTGAAGTTGTTGCTACAGCTCATCCGTCGAGCCGCTTCGCGAGCTGCCTGGACAGCTGGCAATAGCAGCCCCACAAGCACCCCAATGATCGCGATTACAACTAGCAGTTCCACTAACGTGAACCCTTTGGCTCGGCTTGATGTTCTCATCATGCTCTTTACCCTCGAAGAAAAGTACAATTGAAAGAATTGGCATCAGACTCGACTTAGCACTGCAAGCAGTACCAGCGGACGGTGCCGCACCGACGTAAATGAGGAGACAAGGTGATTAATCGTCGGATGTCGATGGATGCAGAACGACTCGTTCCGCAGTGATGCCCTGCGATAGCAGTACTTTAACCATAGGGGGTGGGGGATATGAGCGATTGGCCGAATTGATTGCCATGCCGTTAAACTGCGCACAAATCCAGCTTTTTCCCCCTATTTTGAGAAAACTCGGGGTGCACTTAGTTGCTTTTTCACCCGTAATTCAGCCAAATAACCCTGGGTCTTCGGGGCCCACCTTCGAAGCGTTTAAGGGGACATGCAGCGACTGTGCAATCGCGATCGCTTGCAGATCCACGGTCCCGAACGATCAGCACGGTTCGAGGGGGGATCGAATGCACCGGAACTCTCTACCGACCTCTCGGTCCCCCTTTAGAAGTCGACCTATCGGCGGTAGCGGCGGCGATTGAAATTGCCAGCCCGTGTTCAGCAACAGGCCAACGAAACATCTGGATCTGGAACTAACGCGTGGTCCCTGACACCAACTCCTTCGCAGCGGGTAGCCGCGAACGCTCTGTGTCTGTCACCACATCGGCGACTGAGTCGATCTCAGTCGGTTGGCCAGCCGATCGTCGATTTTTGGAGTGTTGTGGCCGACGTTTCCGCCACCATACGATGGCGCCACTGATGTACAGCAGCGCCGGAGTCAGCCCGAAAAACAGAACCGCCCAGCGTCCCATCAAACCAAACGCCTCTCCGTTGTGAAGCGGGAATTGCCAGGCAAAGAACGCGTCGGCGGCTGAGAAGTCTGCCGGGCTTCGGACGCTCAAGACACGACCGCTGTATTGATCCAGGAAGACTTGGGAACGCCCGTAGCTTGTTTGAACCTCATCAGGCTGACGAAATGCGACTTCATAGGTTCCATTCTCGTTCGCTGGTGGATGCAGGTGATCGAATTTGGCATTCGGAAATGTGGATCTCGCGATCGCGATCGCTTCGTCGGGTGTCAACGGTTTGCGAGACTCTTGTGGATCGGAGGTCAGATCGCGGGGCTCTTTACTCACCTCGCTGAAAACACCCGCAACCGACCTGAACACGGCGGGGAATTCCATGTAGACGCCGGTGAAGGTGATCACAGCGAGAAAGCCGGCACTGACGATCCCAAACGTCTTGTGAACGTCATAGTTGAAACGCCGTCCACGACGGATCGCAAATGCGGCACGCCAACTATGTTTCCACAGCGGCCACCAGAGCAAGATTCCCGATCCGATCGAAAGCAAAACCAAAACGCCGATGATGCCGACGATGATCGAGCCGATCCGGCCCGCGACCAATTGAAAGTGCAATCGGTAGATCCATGACATCAAATCCTCACCCCAAACCCGTTGTCCGGTGACCGAAGCGGAATAGGGATCAACGTGAACTGCGATGTACTTGGGTGCTTGATCCGTCCCACCGGCAAACCAAACCGTCCAAACGCCATCATCGACGCGAGGCCGACTGACAGAGAGCGCCTGCTTAGCACCGTCGTCATAGAAGGCTTCCGCCGCGACGATAATCTCGGCCACCGTACGCGGCTGCCCGCTGCGGTTGGTCAGCAATAAATCCGAGTTCAGCCGCTCGTCGATCGCGTGATCGAACACCAATAAACTTCCCGTCAACCCGATCAACACAAACACCAGGCCAATCGTCAGCCCGAGCCAACGATGAGCGAGCAGCCAAAGTTTGCGCAAGCGAAAACGAACCGCACGGTTGCGATCGGCGAGCTTTGCCGTATCGAACGTGTTCATTGCCCCGGCTCCATCTCGGGACCACGCGGAATCCGACGCGACTTGGCGTTTTGAACTTTGGTTTGAAGCTTCACCCCGTCGATTGCGATCGTCGGAAGCGAGTTCTCACCTTCTTCGATCTCCACCTTCCACAGTGACTGTTCCGGACGAGCGAACTGGCCATCCAATTGGTCGGTCATCGCCAAGTCCATCTTGGTGACGTCTAGCGGCCATGTCACAGTCACGTTGTACTCACCGATCGGCGCCCCATCGCCAGCTTCGTACGTCTGCAATTCAAAACGCCCCTCTTGGTCCGCGATTGCCCACGGCCGCGAGTTGCGAACATCCACCTTGCCGCCGACCGGATAAAGCGTGACGACGGCCCCGTTAGCAGCCGTTCCATTGACGGTCACCATTCCCTGTGCCGGGTACGTCGCGGCTTGCCACCCTTCGCGGCATCCAACGCAAACGCATGCAACCAAGATCAAACCAATATTGATTAGAAATCTCATGAGGTTCCCCTAAAACTCGCCAACGACTTCATGACCATCAATCGACGTCAATGCGCTGAGCACGTCCATGTCGATGTTTTCGGTCAAGAATCGAACCGAGCCGTCTGCCAAACTGATTTGCATCCCTCCGGTATGAAACGCATAGGGAGCACCGTAAAGATTGCTGACGTTGATGATGTCCGTGCCCACGAACCAAGTCACATTCGGATTGCCAGTATTGGGGTCCAATTCCACTTGGTAGGGATAGAGCCATCCCGAGTTAAAGTGCCCTGCCCATGCCCTGTATTCTTGAGACCACCACGAGGGCGAGACGGCAGTTCGGCCTTGGACATACAACGCGGCACGACCTGCCGATTCGTATTGCAGAATCGTGTGGCTAAGGCCATCGGTGACATCACGAAACTTGCGAATTTCGTTCTGCTCGAACATCGAACGATTCGGTGCCGGATCGGTGATCCATCCTGTATCGCTACGAATGTGAGCGTAGTCGCAGGTCTGAAATCCGCTATCGGGTTCGGTCGCTCCCGCTTCGGGATTGGACGGACACTGATACGTCCCCGGCATGTTGGTGGCCATGTCAGCGTTCTCGGCATGATCCCAACGGACGTTGTAGTTGTATTGGCTCTCGGCGTTGCCGCCTTCGAGAAAGGGAAGTACGGCAACATTCGCGTGTGCGACATGCAGCGGATCGGCATACAATGCGTCCCAATCGACCCATGCCGGAGGAAGGCTGCGGTGAGTCGATTCGTAGTTGTGCAGTGCCAAGGCAACTTGTTTCATGTTGTTACTGCACTGCATCCGCCGGGCTGCCTCGCGGGCCGCTTGCACGGCGGGCAATAGCAAACCGACCAACACGCCAATGATTGCAATGACGACGAGCAGTTCGACGAGCGTAAACGCCGATTTGTAAGCGCGGCCCGACCGACAGCCGCTAAATGAGCGTGGGTACATAAAAAATCTCCAGCCAAGAGAAAGGGAGGCGTGATGCTTCAAACCCCGCGAAAACGTGTCGGGGGGCGAGTCAAACGTGGCTGGCTAGAGAGATAAACTCGTCGCTGGCTTCGCGGACAATTCAGTTCTTGCGAATCGTTCTCAACAAGCTAGTAGCCGCCTAGAACACCGTCAAGCCGCATTGCCGATGTTTTCGTAGCCACGATCTTGATCGAACGATTGCAAGCATTCTCATCCCGCGGTTCCGGTTGTGACCGACTACTGTTTTCAGTAACGTTGAGGGTAGGCAAAGCCCAAGCCTTGCCCTACTTCGAATGGTCAACTTTTTGATTGGTCGGCCGCAAATGCCTTCATGCGAAGCAAAAGTGGCGGTAGGAAATGCGTGTGCGTCAGCAGCTTGTTCTTGCTGCTCAGATGACCTTGGGCTTCTGCAATCAGAAAACTCAAAATCCGTGGGGTCCTGATTGCGGGTGCCAAAACTGTATTTGCGAAGGTTGCTTCTAGTCTGCACGCGATGGTCGAGTGCGGTTAGGCGACGATATTCTGTGATGCCTTTCCAACAAGGAGTTCTGGCATGTCAAATTGGGTTCGAAGTACCGGTCTTGTGGCTGGTTTGATGTTGTTAGCTGTCTCTGTTTTTGCTCCCTCGCCTGTCCAAGCAGCGGATCCAGCGAAGTCGCAAATCGTGATGACGGTGGGCGAAATGTGCGGCGGCTGCGTGAAGAAGATCAGCAAACGCTTTGAAGGTGTCAAAGGCGTTGCCAAGGTACAGTGCAGCATCGAAAAGAAATCCGTCACCGTGGTCCCCGATCAAGGCGTGCGGCTGAGTCCGAAGGGCGTTTGGGAACTGATGGAAAGTATCGGCAAAACCCCGACCAAGATGGTGACACCAAACGGAACGTTTACGTCGAAGCCCAAGAGCTAGACGCTTGACGTCGTCCGGCTCGCCTTTTCAATCGGCAACGGGGGCGGAGTGAATTCTTCGCCCCGTTTGCCGATCCGAGTGACCCGCTGTCTTACAAGTTTGCGATGCCAAGACACCTAAGGACCAAAGGCCCGGCCATTTACCAGCCGTCGTCAGTAGATCCGAGTAAACGGCCGGACCGTTGGCCCTACAATTCATTGGTTTTCTTGGTCCCAGCCCGTTGGGCTGGGCTAGGTAAACGTCCGGGGCTTTGCCCCTAAATACAAACGCGCAACATCAAAAAGCGTCAGCGAGGGACCTTCAAGCCGTTCGCATCTTGCCAACAAAGGTTCCTCGCTTACGGCGCCGATTCGACCTCTTGTCTTGTTAAGACGCCGTCGCCGTTGGCATCCAAATCATCGAACACTCCGTACAGTTTTTTAGGAGTATCGCTGCGGGCGAGCTTGCCATCGCCGTCGCTGTCGAGTTGCTCGAATTTCTGCAGACGAGCCGCATTGCGAATCAATGCTTGGGCGCGTTCTCGTAGCGTCATCGCGGGTTTCTTCACTCCGTTGCGTGCTTGCTCACTGAGCGGCACGGCATAGTGATAGTAGCCGATCATCATTTCGTCCCACGTTTGATCGCCCCAGCGAACCGTCGCCGTCGGATCGGGATTGTTCAAATTGTCTTCGCTGTTGTCATACGTCGCGGTACAAACGATCCGGCTTCCCTCGGGGACCGCCAGCGGATCCTGTAACACGTAGGTGGTCTGCCAATTGAAATCGTAGTGCGGAATGTCCAGCAGCGTCGATCGTTTGCCCGCCGCCGTTTCCAGCTCATAGCGAAACGATTTGCCCCGCACATGCATGTGCGGACTCATGCTCAACAGCGTCGATTCGGCGGGAAAACGTGGACTGGTTCCCGAGGTCTCGTAATTCGCTTCGCCTGGCGGGATTTTTAGACGCGGCTGTACTGCACTGGTCGTCACGATCTCGTGAGTAACCGATTCAGGATCGGCAAAACAGATCCCCAGCGAACTTTGGTCCTGCTGCTCGGTTCCGACCGGAGTGTAGTGCACTTGAAAAATCAGTTCGCTGCCCGCGGGAATCCGCTTGGCATGCCCCTTGGGCGCCAATTCCAATCGGGCGCCGGGAACATAGCCGACCAAAAAACCACGTGCCGCGTCCAAGCCGCCGCGAGTTCCCTTGGGTGCGGCGAAGGCCAAGATGTGATGAACCACTTCGCGATTGCCCGGTTTCAACTCGGCTGCTTCGATCCACATGTCTTCGTCCAACTTGGGATCAACGCGATAGTACTGATAACGCACCTCGCCGGTCGCGGGAATCGTCACGCTCTCGGTATTGACGGGCACGACCAAATCGGGTTCACGCGGCAGTTGCCATCCGGGAATTTTTTCGGGCAGCGGCGGCAAATCGCTGGCGTCACCTTTGGGCGACCCTGCATCAACCCAGGCATACAAGATTTCTTTTTCTTCGTCGCTCATCATGCGGTCGTTGGCGAACGGCAAGTGATCACCGCTGGCGTGCCACGGTGGCATCCGGCCTTCGCGAACCACCTCGGCCATCATGTCGGACCAACCCGCGACCTCGTCGTAATCGGTCAACGAGAAGGGTGCGATCTCGCCATCACGGTGACACTCGACACACCGCTTGCGTAGAATCTCGGCGACTTGGCCGCCGTAGGTTACGTCACTGTGCTCGACCACTTTTTTGGTCCGGCCGATGATGCATCCGACCGTATCGGTTTGCGGCAGTGAAACCTCACGCCCCGACGTCAATTCATCCAGTGCGATCCGTAGATCGTGACGACGCGGTTCGTCGCGGATGTACCCGATCCCATACTGGTCATCGATTCGGCCGCGATAACGAAGTTCGCGATCGGCGTCGTAGACAAATACCTCCGGCGTTCGCTCGGCAGCGACTTGATCGGCAAACCGATTGCCAGCGTCCTTGAGCAGCGGGAACTCGATCGATTGGCGTTTCGCGAACGACGCGATCTCTTCGAGCGAGTCTTGGCGATTGCTCATCACGCCGATCACACGAACCGACTGCGATAGGTACTGCTGTTGAATTTCCCCCAGCCGGATCGCGTACAATTTGGCCAACGGACACTCGGTGCCCAGCATCGCGACCACCAGTATCGAATCGGACTGGAAATCGTCGAGCTTCCAGGTTCGACCCCGGAAATCAATCAGGTCGATCCGATCGAGCGAGGTGCCGCCGGCGGCCGCAGGGTCGCTAGCGAAAGTTGTCGTCGTGGGTACCGCCACAGACAGTAGGACGACCAGAATGGACGCAATTCGGAAGCGAACGCAATTCACAAAGCACCTTCGAGGGTTGGATAAGGATCGTTGGTTGGAAGAGACTCAGTCAGTTTCCTGTAGCGGAACTCGTCAAGAGTTTCGAGGGGCATACATCAATCAATCGAAAGTCTTGACGGCTTGTTGATTTAGTGAAGTTTCCTGCGGCAAGGGTCGTAAGATGGACTTCCTAGTCCGTCCATGGTGTATTCGACGGACTAGGAAGTCCATCGTACGATTAAAACAACAAGTCGTTGACGACTTCCGCTACGACAAATTACCACAAACTCGATAGGAAAAATGTTTCACAGTGTTGGCACACGCCGCGAACGGAAAACCGTCCTACTTAAATCTTGCATCCCTACTTTCTGGCTCATCCCTACACAATGAAACCACCGAGCGACTCTGATGTTTCGGCGGCTCTTGGCCAGCTGATTGACCCGAGCACCAAGATATCCGATGTACGCGGCGTGGGTGGCGGCTGCATTAGTAACGCCATGCAAATCACGCTTCACTGCGATCGGCTCGGCAATCGTACGGTGTTCGCCAAGGCAAACGAGGCTGGGTTTGTCGACAATTTCCAATCCGAATGCGACGGTTTGACCGCGCTTGCCGCGGCCGAATCGATTTTGATCCCCAAACCACTCGCGGTGGGCACGGCGGCCGGGCGAGCGTGGCTGGTCACCGAGTGGGTGGAAACGAGGCCGCAATCGCAAAATTTTTTCGCCGACTTTGGTCGACAATTAGCGAAGCTGCACCGAGTGACCGCCGGCAGCCAGATTGGCTGGAGAAGCGACAATTTTCTCGGTTCAGCGATCCAGCCGAACACGGCGACTGCAGGCTGGGGCGAATTTGTTGCCGAAAACCGCATCGGTTTCCAGCTCCGCTGGGCCATCGACCAACACCGAGCCGACGCGAAGCTGCGTCGCGATGGCGAGGCGATTGTCGCCGCGATGGCTGAATTATTGTCCGGGCGAGCCGACGAAACCTCGCTGCTGCATGGCGATTTATGGAGCGGCAACTATCTTTGCGGAACCACGGACGACGCCGTGGGTGGTGTCCCGGTGATCATCGACCCAGCGGTCTACTATGGGTGTCGTGAGGCGGAATTTGGGATGCTGAAGCTGTTTGGATCCTGCCCGGCAGAGTTTTACGACGCCTACCAGGCGACTTGGCCGCTGCCCGATGGTTGGCAACATCGCATAAACGTCTATGTTCTTTATCATCTGCTGAACCATTTGAACTTGTTCGGAAGCGGTTACCTTGGCCAATGCCACCAAGTCGCAAGCGAAATCTTGCGTTCGAAGTGATGCGTTTGTCAGGGCACCGCAAAACACCCCATTCCCATCGAACCCCTGAGAAACCGTCATGCTCGCCGCGCGAGTGATCCCCTGTTTGGACGTCCACAACGGACGCGTCGTCAAAGGCACCAACTTCGTCAATCTTCGTGACGCCGGCGATCCAGTCGAAGTCGCACGCCGCTACGAGGCCGAAGGGGCCGACGAGCTGGTGTTTTTGGACATCACTGCCAGCCACGAGGATCGCGACATCATCTTGGATGTCGTCCGCCGCACCGCCGAACAGATTTTCATGCCGCTGACCGTGGGCGGAGGCGTTCGCACGATCGAGGACGTTCGTGCGTTGCTGTCGGCGGGGTGCGATAAGGTTTCGATCAATTCAGCCGCCTGCAAAGACCCCGAATTTGTTCGCCGCGCCGCCGACCGCTTTGGCAGCCAGTGCATCGTCGTCAATATCGACCCCAAACGTGTCCAGCGTGACGGCAACGAGTTTTGGGAGGTTCACATCAACGGCGGACGCACCCCGACTGGATTGGAGGCCGTCGCGTGGGCCAAAGAGATCGAAAACCTCGGAGCAGGCGAGATTGTGCTGACCAGCATGGATGCCGATGGCACCTGTGACGGCTACGACATCCCAATCACCGCCGCGGTCAGCGAAGCGGTCTCGATCCCGGTCGTCGCCAGCGGCGGCGCGGGAGGCCCCCAACACTTGATTGATGCAATTAAACTAGGCAAAGCCGACGCGGTGCTGGCCGCCAGCATTTTCCACTTTGGCCAATTCACGATCGAGGAAACCAAGCAAGCGATGCGAGACGCCGGGATCCCGGTGCGTTTACAGGCCACCGCCTAAAACACCGCTTCCCGCAATGGACGAGTTCGACCAGCCCCACTCTCCCGTAGTGGACGAGGCAACGAGTCCCTTCCCCGGTAGTGGACGAGGCAACGAGTCCCAATCCAGCCGGGAACGATTCCTACTGACCGGGATCGACTCTACTGAGTCATGGATGAAATCGGATGACGAGCAAATTTGGCCGCGAACTTTCGCCGGAATTCTGACATGACAATCTCCTCCTCCAATCCATTTACCGCTCGCTTCCGCGTGCTTTCGCAACCCGAGGACGCCAATGCCAACTCAGGCAACGCCCGTTGCCCGACGGTCTACTGGTTCAATCACGCTGGCGGCACGACCAACACGCTAGCGTTTCGCGTCCGTTCGGCCCCACCGCCGCGTCCGATGCGGTTGCTGACACCGCGGTTGCCCGAGCGTGAAGAGGACTTGGACGTGACGTTTGATGGCGATTTGGAACAACTCGCCCAAAAATTCGCGACGCAAATCGCGGCCGCCTACGAGACCGAATCGGCTGATCAGCAGCCGCCAATGGTGATCATCGGACACAGCTACGGAGGGGCAGTGGCGTACCGCGTCACCAAACAGCTGACGCGTCTGGGAATTTCGCCTCATCGATTGGTGATCTGTTCGACGCGATCCCCTGAGCGGCTTCGCTATCACAAGTCGCTTCACACGCTGGACGATGCGGAATTGATCGAGGACGTCGACGAGCTATTTGGCGGGATTCCTGACAATATTCGTGCCGATGCCGACGCGCTGAGCTTTTTTGTGCGTGCCTTGAGACACGATTTGGCGATTTTTGAGAGCTACGTGCACTCGCCAGGCGACGAAACGCTAGCGGTCCCAATCACCGCGATTTGCGGGACCGATGACCGTGCGATCGACTTGGCCGATATGCAGGGATGGAGCCGGATGACGTCGGCGGCATTCCGGTTACGAGCGATCCAGGGTGACCATTTTGCCCCGTTGCAGCGGATGGCCGAAGTGCTTGAGATTGCCACCTGGGACCTGTGACCGGGTTGACCGCCACGCGGGCCGATGCGACAGTCTTCTATTGGCGAATCGTCCACGTTTGCGTCGCCGGTTTTGCGATCCCGTTGCCACTCCCTCTAACCCGTGCTGAATACCCGTGCCAGACCTCGTTCCCGTTCGTAATGCCCTGATCAGTGTCAGTGACAAAATGGGCTTAGCCGATTTTGCCATTGGCCTCCAAAACGCGGGCGTCACCATCTACAGCACTGGTGGCACACGCAAGCATCTCGAGGAATCGGGCGTCAGCGTCGAAGACGTCGCCGACTACACAGGATTCCCTGAAATGATGGACGGCCGCGTGAAAACGCTGCACCCCAAGATTTTCGGCGGCATCCTTGGCATCCGCGACCGCGACGACCACGTCGACAGCATGGACGAGCACGACATGGTCCCATTTGACCTGGTCGTCGTGAATCTGTATCCGTTCGCTGCAACCGCCGCTCGCCCTGGTGCCACCCGCGAAGAATGCGTCGAACAGATCGACATCGGTGGCCCTAGCCTAGTGCGTGCCGCCGCCAAGAATCATCACTACGTCGCGATCTGTACCAGTTCAGAACAATACGGCGACCTGCTTGAATCCATCGAATCAGGCGGATCGACGTTGGCTCAGCGGCGTAAACTCGCCGGCGAAGCGTTCGAGCACACGGCGTCCTACGACCGCGCGATTGCCGATTACATGCAAGGTGAATCGTTGACGGGCGAGTTCCCTTCGTCGCTGCACTTCTCGCTCAAGCGAAAAGCCCAACTGCGATACGGCGAAAACCCTCACCAACGAGCTGCGTTGTACGTTGATCCATCGGTTCGCTCGGTCAACCTCGTTTCGGCTCGCCAGCTGAACGGCAAAGAGTTGTCCTACAACAACCTGTTGGACTTGGACGCTGCTCTCGAAATCGTTCGTGGCTTTGCTCAACCCGCTGCCTCGGTGATCAAGCACAACAATCCATGTGGCGCCGCAACCGACGCCAAGATCGCGCGGGCATGCCGCAAAGCCCTCGCCGGCGACCCCTTGAGTGCGTTTGGTAGCGTGTTGGGATTCAACCGCACCGTCGACATGGAAACCGCCGAGATGTTGTGCGAGCCCGGCTTGTTCATCGAAGCCATCGTTGCCCCCGATTTCGAAGCCGGTGCGGTCGGCCTGCTCACCACAAAGCCTCGCTGGAAAGAAAACGTGCGACTGATGCAAGTCGGTCGACTCGACGATGGCCCCGCTGCATTCCAGCGACGTTTCATCAGCGGCGGCATGTTGATCCAAGACGCCGATCGCTTGACCAGCGTCCCGCTGCAGTGGAAGACCGTCACGGAGACCCAAGTCGCCGACGAACTTTGGGACGATGTCTCGTTTGCCTGGGAAATGGTTCGCCACGTCAAGAGCAACGCCATCGTGTTGGCCAAAGACACTGCATTGATCGGCGTGGGTGCGGGCCAAATGAGCCGCGTCGACAGCGTTGAAATCGCGATCGACAAAGCGGGCGACCGTGCCAGCGGATCAGTGCTGGCGTCCGACGCGTTCTTCCCCTTCCCCGATTCGATCGAATCGGCTGCCGAAGCGGGCGTCGTTGCGGTCATTCAACCCGGTGGATCGCGACGCGATTCCGAGGTCATCGATGCTTGTAACAAGCACGGGCTACCGCTGGTTCTCACCGGACGTCGACATTTCAAACACTGATGAATGTCCTCGATAAAATTTTGGTCGAGACTCGTAAAACGATTCTCGCCGACAAAGCCAAGCGGTCCGAAGCCGAACTCGAAGCGGCAATTGCGGATCTGCCTCCGTGCCGTGATTTTCACGCCGCATTGGCCTCAGGAGATGCGGTTCAGCTGATCGCCGAAGTCAAACGTGCGAGTCCTTCGGCGGGATTGATCCGCCAAGATTTTGATCCGGTTACGATCGCGTCGTGCTATGAAAAGGCGGGTGCCGCATGCATCAGCGTTTTGACCGACGCACCGTTCTTTCAAGGATCGCTCGACTACCTGCGAGACGTTCGCGCGGCGATTGAGCTGCCGATCTTGCGAAAGGATTTTATTGTCGATCGCTATCAACTGCTTCAGGCGCGTGACGCAGGCGCCGATTGCGTGCTGTTGATCGCCGAGTGTCTTTCGGCCAGCCAACTGTGCGAGCTGCACCAACAAGCAGCAGAGCTCGGTTTGCAAACGCTTATCGAGCTATTTGAACCGCAATACCTGGACGCCGTGTTGGCGACGGGCACCTCGTTAGTCGGGATCAACAACCGCGACCTAAAGACCTTTCACACCGATCTGGAACACACCGTGCGAATGTGCGAGTCGATTCCGCGTGATCGGTTGGTCGTCGGCGAAAGCGGCATTCGCACGCATGACGACGTGCTGCATCTTGGCAAAGCAGGCGTTAAAGCCGTGCTGGTGGGCGAATCGCTGATGCGTCAGGACGATATCGAAGCCGCCACGCGTCGATTGATCGGCAAATAAGCATCGGCCACACGCTTGGTGCTCATTCGGCCGTGGACGCAGCGATCCACGATCTTCGGCCCCACGTCACCTCCGGCGACCACTATACTGGACGCAGTTGCCTGCGGCCTGCGTGGATTCATGCGTTTGCATCGGCGACACCTGGTTGTTCGTCAAAATCATCACGCAAAACGCAAGTGAATTCAGCATGAGGGGTCTGCCGCGGACAAGCTCGGTATCGCGAACGGTTTTCCTGTTTTTGATCGCGGCGATGCTTGGGATGGATCCCACCGATGCGGTCGAGCCGGATGTGGTCGAGCCGAACGTGGTCAATGCAGACTTGCTAATCGTTGGCGGCACCGAGTCGGGTTGTGCCGCGGCGGTCCAAGCGGCTCGGATGGGCGTGCAAAAGATTGTTCTGGTCAACGATATCGAATGGCTCGGGGGCCAATTCAGTGCCGAGGGACTTGGTGCGATCGATGAGAACCGGGCCCACAAGTACAACGGCACCGTGCCCATTCCTCGCTCGGGCTTATTCCGAGAAGTGATCGACGCGATCGAAACCAAAAACGCCCAGCTCTATGGCGGCATCCGCCGTCCTGGAAATACGCGTGTTATCACGACGGCGCGACCGGTGGTGTCGGAGTCGGTGTTTCGCGATCTGCTTGCTCCGTATGAGCAGTCAGGCCAAATCCAGCGATTCTCGCACTATCGGCTTGCTCGCGTTTTGAAGGACCATGACACGGTTCGCGGCGCCGAATTTGTGAGCACCGACACCGCACCACAAACAAACTCATTAACCGTTCACGCTCGGATGACGATCGACGCCAGCGATTGGGGCGACGTGATCCAGGCGTCCGGTGCACGCTGGGATACCGGCATCGATGCAAAATCGGAATTCGGCGAACCCAGAGCTCCGCAAACGAATCAACCGGCCACCGATCTGGCTCCGATCACCTATTGCATGATCTTGGTCGAACAGGATCAGCCGTCGCTGTTCCCGCAGCCGTCAACGTACGACCCTCGTTACTTTACGGGGACCTGGGGATGGATCGACGAACATTTCGCCTACACGACGCGGAGATTGGTGGACGGTAAAGGTTTCGCGGAGATTGATCACGCGGATGTGTTGCTGATCAATTCACCACAGATTGACTATCCGCTCGACTCGCTGCCGGCCGAAGTGGTGACCGCGTTGGAACAAAGCGAAGCCGGCGCTTCAACAAAAACGATCGTTGCCATGACACCGGCACAGCGAGAGATTGTCTTTGAGGATGCAAAACGTCATACGCTTCGTTACTACTACCATCTGCAACAGAGCTTTCCCAAATTCCGCCGCATGGCGTTAAGTGACGAATTCGGTACACCCGATCGTTTGCCGCCAAAACCGTATGTTCGCGAGAGCCTGCGACTGGTTGCTCGACACATCATTCGAGAACAGGAGGTGGATGGTTTTGGCGGCTATGCAAACTATGCGACGACCATGTTCCCCGATGCGGTATTCTCGTGGCAATTCGAAAAGGATTTCCACCCGACTCAGCGAAGATGGGTCAGCGACGAGGGGAACGCAGGCCCATGGGAAGCCACGTTCCGAGGTAAACGCCGCTTTGGTCTCGGCGGAACAGGACGTGCGGTCTTTCCACTGCGCGCACTTGTCCCTGAGAAGATCAATGGACTATTGGGGGCCCAAAAGAACCTGGGCTACACCAGCATCGTGGGCTCATCATGCCGGTTGCATGATCAATCGATGCATGCCGGCCAAGCCAGTGGCGCGGTAGCCGCAATCAGTCTGCGAAACCACATTGATCCGGCCTCGATGTACCTTGCCCCCGATCAACTTGCCCAAATCTGGGATGGCCTGTTGAATCCCGGCACAGGCGCGCCACTGGCGATTTGGCCGTTTTCAGACACCGATCCCTACGACACTGGATTTGTCGCGATCCAGCAACTTGCACTGCGTCGACTGCTCGGCCTTGGCCCCACCGATACCGCGTTTCAGCCAGACCAAATGGCGACCAAGGCGTGGACCCAACTGGTCAACGACGCAGTGGTCGATGCGGGTTATTCCGCTGCATCGTTCGACTTCAAAGGGACTGCCACTCGCCGCGATCTTGCAATCTCGCTGTGGAACCACTTGCAATCACAACCCATTCCCGATCCCATTCGCATCCGGGCTCAAGATGCGGATGACGATGGCATCGCGGATGCCGAAGATCCATTGCCCTTTACCGCTGGAACGGTTTCGTGGCAGCGACTTCCGGAAACCGATGGCATTCCTTCGTCGCACGCTCGCTATCCCGCTAAGACGATCGCCATCAACTTTACCGCTGCAGAATCCGCCGCGATGCATCCGTTTCGCAATGACATCGGCCATCGATTTTCGACCAAGACAGGTTACGGATGGCGGAACGATTTGCGTGACCACACACGATGGCGAGCCACCAAGCTTGGACCACTCCGCGACGGATTTGTTTTCACACGTAAACAGGATGTGTGGGAGTGCGAGGTGGACAACGGGAAATGGCGGGTGCATGTTTGTCTGGGAGACGCGGAACACGAACAGACCGGACAATTTTTGCAAATCGAGAACATCAAGGTCGCCGAGGACGTTGCCACCGCCGCGGGCTACTTCCACGAGACGACGACCGATATTGAAGTCGACGATGGCCGCATCACGTTGACGCTCGGCACGCCCCACGGTGGAAGCAATACGACGATCAATTGGTTGATTGCCGAGCCGATCCAATCGGCGGAATCGACAACGAAGTGACGCGGCGTGACGATTCAGCGGGTACACTGAAAAGCGGAAGGACTTGCCGAAGGTATGCTTTGGAAAGTCTTCCTTCGAGCCGGGACTCTCGACGGGTTGTTGGTTTAATGAGCCGCTCTCGCGTCAGCGGCCGGGTCCCAAGCAAGTCCCGGTGCCTTACGGCCACGGCTCACCATTCCGATTGACATTTGGATTAAATCAACAAGCCGTTAACGGCTTGTTGATTTAGTGAAGTTTCGTGCGGCAAGGGTCGTATGATGGACTTCCAAGTCCGTCAATGGTGTATTCGACGGACGAGGAAGTCCGTCGTACGATTAATCAACCAGCCGTTGACAAGTTTCGCTACGTTCAGTCCGGCGTTTCTAACTCGTTTGTTTGGCATTCACCATGCAGCCCAGCGTTGATCAATTAGCGCCTCAATTCTTGGTCCCCGGACTTCGGTTTGCCGAGGGAAATGGCGGGCTCGTCAAAGCGATCGTCCACACCGATCGTTGCGACGGCGAGATCTATTTACATGGGTCCCACATCACTCACTTTCAACCCCACAATCAATTACCCGTGCTGTGGATGAGCCAAAAATCGGAATTCGCTGAAGGCAAGGCGATCCGGGGCGGCGTCCCAATTTGTTTTCCTTGGTTTGGTGCAAACGCAGCGGACCCCACCGCTCCGGGGCACGGTTATGCGCGAATCCGGACCTGGAATCTGCTTGCCACCGAAATCAATGACGACGGCGATGTCGCACTGACGCTCGGCATCACGATTGGCAACTTCGAACTGACGTACACAGCCACGTTCGGGCGGTCGCTTGGCATGTCGCTAAGCGTGACCCTGTCGGATCAATCAAGCGAAGCGGTGTCATTCGAGGAAGCACTGCACACGTACCTTGCCATCGAAGATATCCATCAAGTGGTCATCGAGGGTCTCGAGTCGGCCGCTTACATCGACAAGGTCGATGGCATGAAACAGAAACCGGCCACCGACGAATCAATACGGTTCAATGGCGAATGTGACCGCGTCTACCTCAACACCACCGAAACCTGCACCCTGCGTGATTTGGCGTTGGCACGGTCGATCCAAATCTCAAAAACCAATTCGCTGTGCACCGTCGTGTGGAATCCGTGGATCAACAAAAGTGCTGCGATGCCTGATTTTGGCGACCACGAATGGCAATCGATGGCCTGTATCGAAACCGCCAATACGGCTCCATTGCAGCCAACATTGAATCCAGGCGATTCGCATGTCATGACCGCCGTGGTTTCGCTGTTTCCTTAGAAAACGCGTCGGAACGGTTTCTTGACTGCCTCGGTCACGAAACGACGCGAACTGGCATCACAATTGCTCACCCCACTGCTATGACTGACTCACAAACCTGGCTACCGCAACTAACCAAGGTCGCAGAACCGCTGCACCCCGAGTGGATTTCGATGCGTCGCTATTTGCATCAACACCCCGAGCTATCGGATGCCGAGTATCAAACGACCGAATACTTGACGTGCGCATTGACGAAACTTGGATTGCCGACTCACATTCCGGTCGACCAGCGTGGTTTGACGGCCGACTTGGTGACTTTTAAACACGAACCGGATCGTTGGATGGCGATTCGCGGTGACATTGACGCCTTACCGATCAATGATGCCAAAGCGGTCGATTACCGCAGCACGTGTGACGGGGTGATGCATGCGTGCGGCCATGATGTCCACGCGACCGTGGTCGTTGCCGCGATGCACATCCTAAGTGCGATGCATCAAGCGAACCGTCTGCCTTGGCCGATCGCGGTGCGCGCCGTTTTGCAGCCATCCGAAGAACTGGCGACGGGGGCACGTTACATGATCCACCATCATGCACTACGAGACATTGATGCGATCTTAGCCTTGCATGTCGATCCGACACGTTCGGTGGGCTGCATCGGGCTTCGTCACGGCACGTTGACGGCGGCCTGTGATGCAGTGCATGTCACCATCCATGGCAACGGCGGTCACGGAGCCCGCCCGCATCTGACGAACGATCCGATCGATGCGATCACGCACTGGGTGCAATCGGCATTTCGACGACTCGGACGCACCGTCAACGCTCACCAAACCGTCGTGTTTTCGGTGGGGCAACTGCACGCCGGGCATAGCACCAATGTGATTCCCGATTCGGCTTCGCTGTCCGGCTCGCTGCGATCGCTGGACGCCCACTCGCGACGCATTGCACTGGAAACACTCGAAGACGTCTGCCAAGCAACCGAGATCGAAAACAATTGCAAAGTCAAAATGGAGCTTGGATTTTCCGCACCCGCTGTGGTCAACGACGACTCGCTCGTGGACCTCTTAGCCGACACCGCGACCGCGGCGTTCAGTGCCGGTGCCATCGAATGGATCGATGAACCGAGTATGGGCAGCGAGGATTTTTCGTATTACCTAAAACAAATTCCCGGAGCGATGTTTCGGCTTGGTGTCGCAGGCGATCAAGTTGGCCACGCTCCGCTACATACCCCTGCATTTGACATCGACGAGCGAGCGATCATGGTCGGTGCCAAACTTTTCGCCGCCTCCGTGATTGCTTACTTCGATCCGAATCGCAGTCCGGTTCCCAATGCAAACGTATAGCGACATTGGTTGCGTGATGTCGCACAGACGATGGCACCGCAATCGCACACCCCACGTTACTTGTAACGATTTTTTGCGGAGACGACGCCCATGGCCAAGTTGATCTTTAACTCGAATCCGACCCCGACAATCGGCGTCGAAATCGAAATGGGACTCTGTGACGGCAAAACGATGGAACTGGTGAACGGCTGCGAAACGCTGCTCAAGCAGATTCCCGAAGAACTTCATAAGACCGTCAAACCCGAATTGATGCAGTGCTGCGTCGAAGTCATCAGCGGGGTTTGCAACAATGTGGGCGAGATCCGCGAGGACTTGGTCGGCAAAATCCGGCACGTGCAAACCGCCGCCGATTCGTTGGACATGCGATTGTGGTGGGGATCCACGCATCCGTTTAGCCGCTGGGAAAACCAAGAGGTCACGCCGACCGAGCGGTACATGAACTTGTTGGAATTGTTGCAAGAGCTTGCAAGACGTATGATCACCTTTGGTTTGCATGTTCATGTCGGCGTCGACAGCGGCGACAAGGCGGTGATGATCTGCGACCGGATCATGCAATACCTGCCGATGTTGTTGGCGCTTTCGACCAGCAGCCCCTACTGGCAAACGCGTGACACCGGACTGCACTCGCACCGATCCAAATTGATGGAAGGTTTACCGACCGCCGGATTGCCGACGCTGATGCGGAACTGGAGCGAGTATGTTTGGTTGGTGAACCACATGGTCGAAACCGGATTCATCAACACGATCCGCGAGATTTGGTGGGACGTACGACCACATCACAATTTCGGCACGGTCGAAGTCCGCGTCTGCGACATGCCAGGCGACATCGACTCGGTGTGCGGATTGGCGGCGTTGATCCAATGTCTGGTCAAACACCTGAGTGACGAAATTGACGAGGGAACCTACCAATTTGATTGCCACCCGATGATGGTGCGTCAAAACAAATGGCGAGCTGCGCGGTTCGGAAGCTCCGCCAGCCTGGTCAACACACGCGACTATCGCGTCGAACCAGTCGTCACGATCGCTTGCCGCCTGGTCGATCAACTACGTGACGTGGCGATCGATCTGGGCTGCGAAAGCGAACTGGGGTTTGTCAAAGAGATCGCCGCGAGAAACGGTTGGTCGGAATGCCAACGCTCTATTTTCCAGCAGACCAATGATGCGGCAGAAATGGTCCGCCAATTGACCGAGCAGTCGCGAGTGTGAACTGGCACGTGTGTAAGCGGCACGTGTCTGAACTGGCATCCGCCTGAGGTTGCAAGCGCCGCTCTTTTGATGACGCCAAAGCCTGCTGCAGGCACGATAGGCCCGCAAACCGACTACTGCGATTGGCGTGACGCGAGGTGCTTTTTGACCGAATCGATCGGGATCGGGATGCCTCGCAGGATACCGTCGACCACCAGGTTGCCGTCGACAACGCCTTGGAATTTGGCGACGATCATCCGTCCCCGACGTGCCTTTTGCAGCTCGATCAACAGAATCAGCTTGTCACCGGGGGTGACAACGCCACGAAAACGCGCTTCGTCGAGCCCGCCAAAGCCGACCATCGCGGCTCCGAGCAAATCGTGTCGCTGGGTAAAGTAGCTCGACAGCTGTGCGACCGCTTCCAGCTGGATCACTCCGGGCATGATCGGCATGCCAGGCATATGGCCGCGCACCCAGAACTCGTCTTCGGTAATGTCTTTATAACCGGCGCACACCAAGCGTTCGGTGTCCTCGTAGAGGATCCCGGTTAGATGTTCCATCTCGAAACGTTGCGGATTTAGCTTGCGAATGTCCTCGATATCCGCAATGGGATTATCGAGGTCCAGCAGCGCCAAATCGACGATTAGATCGCTTTTAGCCACGAACTGCTCCGTTAGTTGTGCGGGCAGCGGTAGATTAGGTTTTAACTTTACGACGCTTTGCTTTGCGAGCTTTTGCGTTGGCCGGACGTTGGCCGTGGTTAGCTTTTTTCAGCTTGTGATGTGGTTTAGCCATGAATCGATACAGTCGAGGAAAGCGTAATATTGACGGAGAATTCTCTCACAGAGTTCTATTGAGCGTGAGAAAATAGCATGTTTGGCGTTGTTTTGGTAGTCATCCCCAAAAACCTTCGTATCGAACGGTTTTTGAAGGGAATCCTTTACCCCGCGATTTGGTCAGCGGAGAAGCGATTGCGGCGGCTGGCGAATGTCCGAGCCCCCAGGATAGCTGGAGCTGCCCGAATAGCTGGAGCCGCCGGAATAGCTCGAACCCGCGGCGGGATTCGTCGGACGCAGCGCGATTCCGCCCCGCGAGAACGATTGTTCTGGTTGCGGTTGAGCCGCCGAATAGGGGCCGCTACCGCGAACCGACGGAGGCAATAGACGATCCGAGGCCATCGTACCGGCCACTTTGGTCGCCGCAGGTTGGCTGCCTTGCAGCGGACGGACTTGGTCCTCGCCCTCTAGTTTGCGACGTTGGTACCAACCACTCGGCTGGGTGCTGGCCAACGCGGTTGCAGGCGATGCCGATGAGGATGCCGAAGGAGTTTCAAGCTGAGCGAGCTGGACGCCGCTCGCGTTGGCAAATCGGCCTGCGGGTGAACCGCCTGCGAGCGAGTTTGCCGGTGCCGATGAGTTGGACGGGGCTCGCGAATTGGATGGTGAATTGATGGCGACATGGTTGCCATTCCCGTTGCCGTTAGCTGCGACATCGATGTTGGAGCCCGAATTGTTGTATCCGCGGTCGTTCAAGTTGCGTTTGGCAAACTTTTCGACCGGACCGCTGCCAGCAGCCACCCAGGCGAGCCAATAATCCTGCAGCTCGGCCAGCGATTCGTAGCCGTAGTGCTTGCGTACGTTAGCCGTCCACGACGGATGCTGCATGTAATCTTGCAAGAATTTGATAAACGTCTGCGGGCTGTCCTGTTCGATCAAAAAGCGGCAAACCGAGTAGCCTTGGGCGTACATCGGCAACACATCGCTTGGATATTCGGTCAACAGAAACAACTTGTTCATCGCGATCCCGCGACGGGTTCCCAAGAACTCTCGCAGTTTGGCTTCGTGCTTTTGACGCTCCGAGTCGTGTTCGACCGTGGTGCAAATTCCTTCGTCTGCCCAACGCGGCAGTGGACGACCAAAGTGAGTGGCCAAAATCGTGTGGGTGACTTCGTGAGGCAAGACGCTGTCGAGAATTCGCTCTGGAGTTCCGACGACTTCCATTTGGAAATCACGAACCGGCGAACGGTTGTACGTCGTCACGCCTTGGGCTGCTAATCTTGGCCCCGACACGACGCGAACCGGACATGGCACCGGCCATGGGGGCAACGGAGCCCCAAGCCAATAGGTTGCCAAGTCGTTGCGATAACGCTCGGCGGCTTCGCCCACGGCCTGAGCCAAATGAGCGTCGGGAGCATGGATCAAAAAGTTTTGAGTCCGAAAGTTCGCTGCGTTGGATGAGCTAGCAATCCCAAAGGTTGCTGCAAAACCAACCGCCACGATGACGAAACGTCGCAATAAAAATCCGGCTTCCATGCCGCAGCACTCCCCTAGCATCCGTACTAATTTCGACTCTGTGATCGATCGTCTCGTCGTTTTCGCTTGCGAGCATACTTTCGTTTGCAATCATTGATGACAATCTTTGCCACCGAGCGTTTGCAAACCAACGAGTCGACGCGGGCAGTCTAGGCGAAGCAAAGGTTTCAGAGAAAGACGAATAAGTCAGAATGGTGACGCCGTCACCGATTTTCAGCCTCGATCAAACCGTTTCTTTAGCCATTCCTGCAGGATTTGCGAATTTATTTTTTTATTCGATGCGTCCTCGAAATCCGAGATATCGGTCACCCTGTCACCCGATTCGCTGATCGCGTTGGTGATGCGAACCCAATTTTCGTCAAGCGATACGCGGCATCCGATTCCTAGAATCGACTCGGACTGCATCGACGCGGTCGGAGGTCCCACTAACAAAGCTTCGTCGCTTAAGTAATCGCGGACCATAAAAACTCGCTCCTTCCAACGCGAATTGTTCAACTTGCTTTTGCTCGCAATTGGACTGCCATCAAACACGCTTGGATCGCTGATCGGCAGCCCCGCCAGCTCAATCAGTGTTGGTAGCAAATCGGCGTGTATCGTCGGCTGATCGATTTGCTTGGGCGTGATGCCGGGAGCGAAAATGATCGCCGGTGTCATCGTTTGATAGCGACTCAGTTTTGTTCCATGACCACACGTGCCATCTTCCAAAAAAGCTTCACCATGATCGCCGGTCACGATCACCACTCGGTTGCGGTCCAACAGCGGACGGATCAATCGGTCGACGGTGCGTGCACAATTTTTGTAGCGGTTCCAAACCGCATTGCGCAACTCGGGACGATAGGGAATCGGAAACGAATCATCCGCGGCCGGATGAAACCATTCGTCCGCCGGATCACAACGATAATCAGCATGGGTGGTGTAGAGATAGACAACGGCTAATCGCGGCGGCGGCGATGAAGCGTCCGCCAAGTCCGAGCGATTTAAAAATGCGGTCGCTCGCGAAACGGTCCGCCGATCCACTTCGCTCCAGCCCTTCGGCTCACACTGAAAAACATCAAATTGCTGTTCGTTTAAAAAACCGTCCATCGCAAATAGTCGCCAATCATCATGGCTGGCAAACAGCCCCAATTCGTAGCTTGCCTGATGAAACAAACGATTCATCAGCGGGCTGTAGCGGATCGGTTCGTCAAACCAAATCGCCTCCAATCCATTGACCAAGCTGAACATCCCCATGTTCGATGCGTTCGCTGCTGAAAAGTGATTGCGGCAATGAATCCCGTCGCTCGCTAGCCGAGTCAAATTGGGCATCGTTTCGGCATCGACCATCTCGTGACGAAAGGACTCGAGCACCACCACCACGACATCAGGAAACGGTTCGTCGTGGGTGGCGAGTGCATCCCAATTTAGCCCCGCCACGCGCTGCTGGACGCTGCGACGCTGAATGCCATCCTGAGGAATCATGAACGCGACCGGCGCGAACCGCGATTTGCTGCTAGAGGCGGCCGCATCGCTGGAATCGATGATCCGGAAAACAACCCAGGGGTGCCGCGTCGAGGTGGCTCGCATACGAGACGCCGTAGTTTGCCAATCCAAGATGGCTGGCAACGAGAACAGACAAACACAAACCCCGACGATCCCGCCACTCCACTTCGCGACCGTCTGATGTCGCACACATAATCGCGAGATCGCACTGGAGATCCAAAACACTGCGATCACGGTCACGGCAAATCCTAGGAACCACAGCATCGGCGAAGCGATCGATTTCCACTGGGCGTGAGCAAGCAAACTGTCTCGCAAGTCGGTTGCGACTCGCAGAATTTTCGCTGACAAAAAGCGGTCCGAAATCCAGCCGAACGCAATCGCGTCACACAGCACGCCCGCCGGAACGAGGATCATCCATCCAAACCCAACCCCAAACCCGACTCGCGGCAATCGACGACGCAGCAGCCACGCGACCAACAAACCAGGAGAAATCAAGATCAATGATTGCAGCAATATCCAGCTGTGAATCGAAATCCAAGCAAGCATTGATCGTGGCGGCGACGAACTAAGCGACGGATACAGAACGCCGATCGCTAGCGTCCCCAAAGGGATCAAGATCGCAAGCACCGCCAATCGGTACCTCAATAGCCGTTCGCGATCGCCGAGTTCACTCATGCTTGTCCCCGACGGCAAGGATTAGTAGGGCACATCAATTGCATCGCACAGAAATCGCATCAATGGCCGCGCCGCACGCACGCGATCGATCAAGATCTTGATGATCTCAGGACTGGTCACTTCTGCTTCGCTCAGCGGTGCGACCGCGATGAAATCGATCCTTCGCAAATCGTCGATCATCGGATGCGTTTTGTCGTACTCGCGAGGCGTTGTCTTCAGCTTCTCGCCGGTGAATTCAAAGTGCTGGCGAAACGCTTTTTGATCACGCACCTTCACCCACGCTTTGGGGTTCGCATCGATCGCTTGGCGAATGGCCGACAACACGTCTCGCTCCGGCCGCCAGCTGCCCATGCCGATGAAACACTCTTCCGGAGCAAAATGAATGTAGGCGCCAGGTGCATGGATATTCGTGTTGGCTTGATGCCGCAGCGAGATGCCGACGTTGGTTTTGTAGGGCGTTTTGTCTTTGCTGAACCGAGTATCACGATAGATCCGCATCACCGATCCGCCATGTGGTTTCGGAATCGCCGATAGCATCGGTGCCGCCCGAGCCAGCGGTTTTTCGAGCTGACGCACCAATTCCACCGCGGGGTCCCGCACCTCGGTTTGATAACGTCGCTTGTTATCGTTGAACCAATCGCGATGGTTGTTGGATTGAAGTTCACGCAGGAAATCAAACAATTCCTCGGGAATCACGGACTCGGGCATACAGCGATTATCAGTGGGGGGGAAAGGTCGTTGATCAGATTCAGTGACTGACTTTAATGGAATTCAACCTCACCCGCACACTCCCCATTATTTCGGTGGCGATTGGCGAGTAAAATCATGTGACTCTCCATCGAGCCGATCTTCCATACTTAAAGGCCTTTTGATTTGTCTGCTCACGGTTTCTTTCGGATCACGGTCGCGTCGCCAGTCGTCTCCGTCGCTAATCCTGCCGCGAACGCTGCCGCGATGATGCGGTTGATGAATCCGTGTGATTCGGATTTGATTGTGTTTCCCGAATTGGGGCTGACCGGATACACCTGCGGCGACCTATTCGCGACCGATTCCCTGCAAACGGCGACGCTCGACGCTTTGGAAACCTTGGTCGCGTCGACACGCCAACGTCCCAATCAAACTGTCATCGTGGGGCTGCCGGTTGCCATCGACGATTCGCTGATGAACGCGGCTGCAGTGATTTGCAACGGACAAATCGAAGGCATTGTTCCGAAAACGTTTTTGCCGACCTATCGTGAGTTTTATGAAGGACGACACTTTCGCGCTGCTTCCTCGAATGACCCTCAATGGATCGAACTGCTTGGCGGCTTGATTCCTTATGGAACCGATTTGCTGTTCCAACAAGGCGATGCCAAGATTGGAATCGACATCTGCGAAGACCTTTGGACTCCGATCCCTCCGTCCAGCCATGCTGCATTGGCCGGCGCCAACGTGCTGGTGAATCTTTCGGCCAGCAACGAGACGATCGGCAAGGTCCAGTGGCGACGTGATTTGATCCGCAGCCAATCGGGCCGCTGCATCGCTGCCTATGCCTACACTTCGGCCGGCCCTGGTGAATCCAGTTCGGATCTGGTGTTTGGTGGCCACTGTTTGATCGCGGAAAACGGATCGATCCTGGACGAATCGCGTACGATTACCGATCAAGCGGCTGCCACGCATGAAAGCGAAACCGTCGTCACCGTCGATGTCGACCTAGCCAAACTGACCCACGATCGACGCGTGACCGGTTCGTTCGATGATGGCAAACAATCGTTGACCACCGCCTATCGCTGGATCGAAATCGAACAAGATGAAAACGCTGCCCTGCCTCGCACCCCTGCGCTGATTCGCAACGTCGACGCCCATCCGTTTGTGCCCAAAGCGTTTAGCGAACTCGAAGCACGCTGCGAAGAGATCTTTGCGATCCAATCGGCGGCATTATGCAAGCGATTGTCTCGACTTTCCAAAACAACCACGCTCGCGATCGGCATCTCGGGCGGTCTCGACAGCACGCTGGCACTGCTGGTGGCACTGCGAGCGTGTGACGCGATGGAGCTGCCTCGCCGCAATATCTGTGGGATCACGATGCCGGGCTATGGGACGACCCAGCATACGAAAACCAGTGCCGACCGCTTGATCGAGCTGACCGAAATCACAGGGGAAACGATCGACATCCGCCAATTGTGTCTCGATACGTTCCGCGCCCTCGATCACAATCCGCTGGGAATCAAGATCGATCACGATACAACCCCCGAATCGCTGCAAAAGTCATTTCTTGATGTGCCACCCAGCACCGCCGATTTGAAGTTTGAAAACGTGCAAGCTCGCGTTCGCACGATGTTGTTGATGAACCGTGGGTTTGTGCTTGGCACCGGCGACATGAGCGAACAGGCGCTCGGATGGTCCACCTACAACGCCGATCATATGTCGATGTACAACGTCAATACATCGATCCCCAAAACGCTGGTCCGATTCCTGGTTCGCTATGCCGCCGACCATTACTTCGAGGGCGAGGTATCTGAGCTGTTGCACCGAATCGCCGACACTCCGATTTCGCCTGAGCTGATGCCGCCAGCGGCCGATGGCACGATTCGCCAGGAAACCGAAGCATCGATTGGTGCCTACGAACTGCACGACTTCTTTCTGTACCATTTCGTTCGCTATGGCTGCGATCGCGAACGCATTCGCTTCTTGGCCCAACATGCGAAATTTGATCAACCGCACTCCCACACCGACATTGACGCCACGCTCGAGACGTTTTTCGACCGGTTCTTCAAGAACCAATTCAAACGCAATTGCGTTCCCGATGGTCCCAAAGTGGGATCGGTTAGCTTGTCGCCTCGCGGCGATTGGCGGATGCCCAGTGACGCCGACAGCGACGCGTTCTAGCGCAACCCCTGAACGCCAAGCACGTTGGCCCACGTGCCGCTAAAGCTGCCGAGTCGCTCATTTTCGCTGACGCTTTGCAGCGATTCAAACAACCCCAAGAAGCGATCCGTCAACTCGCCCAAATGATCCTTGACGAAATCACCCCAGCGTGGATCGTATTGGTGGGCGGCCCCGGACGTCGCCGCCGCTGTGGTTGCCGGTTGTGAATCGCGTGTCTGCATGATCAGATTGTTGCACCAATCATCAATCGCAACCGCCGATGCGCCCAGGGCAACAAGCTTGACGGCGTCATCCGGCGTGATGGTGCCGGGGACAACCCACAGCGGCATGTCCGAACATTTCTCGGCGTTCATCATCTGGCGTGCTCGTCGGGTGATGGCCGCCAATTCAAGTCCTTCGAGCTGGATTTCGTCTAGCCGTAGGATCAATCCATCCGGCTCGGCCGCGAGAAGCTTTGGCAATTCGTCTCCCATCCGGAACGGCCCCATCGAAACAAAGACCGCAGCCGATTCGGACAACCGGCGAATTTGGTCGATCTTGGATTTCAAGTGCTCCATTGATGCCACATCGGGCGGAAACGTTGCAGCCGGCACCCACCCGCCACCTGCAACCGGAGAAGTCGCCGGAGCGGCTTCCCAGCGTTGGATTTGAGCCGGCGAATAGGCAAAGCGTCCCGACACATCACGCGCCATCATCAAACGCAAATCCACCACATCGGCATCATCAAAATCGGTGACCGTTAACCCGTAACGCTCCGACCGATAGGGGACGATCCTGCGGTAACGACGATGGGTTGGTGATTTGCCGGAATCGTCGGGTTCGATTTGACGGCCGGCATGGAAGATCGATTCGGTTTGCGGGGCCGATAGATCACGGTGCATCGCGGTCACCAGGATATCAAGTTCACCGACCGCCACCGCCAAGTTGTCAGCTTGTTCCATCGTGATTTGGTACCACGGCGGATCGTACCAAAACAGCGGCAACGGCAACGGAATGTCCTGGCCCTGTTTTCGCGAAATCGAACCGCGATGCGAATTGACCAACGCCCCGGTCCAAGGAGTAAAAACCGGTGGCGGCAACAAATGCAGCGGTGCGAGTCGATGATTCAATTGCATCAGGATGCGTTCCGTTCTGGCAAATCTAAATGGGTTGTGCAGGCCTACGAAAAACCGATTTGTAAATCAAGCGATCCATAACGACTAAATCGTAGCGGAATTTGTGCGTGAATTTCGACCGTGATAAAGCTTGATCGAAAGTCTTGACGACTTCCGCTACCGGTTTCCAAATAAAGGCTCTAACGCCAATTGGGTGCAACCTCGCCTCGTCGGGCTTCTTCGGCGCGAAGCATCGCTTCGGGAACCACTCGACGAAACTCCTTTGCATCACCGCGAATCGATGCATTGATCAGTAACAATCCGAGTCGCAACAGTTCACGTTTACGCAGCGGCGCCTCGGTCACGCCATCTGCCAAACTTTCCGCCTTGCCACGAATAAACACCGAGACGTTGTTCATCGCGTCCCCCAAATTTCGACCGGCGTCACCACCAATCACGATCATGCCACCAATCGCCCCCACGCCAACCTCGTGACCGACATCGCCGCGAACAAAGATGCCGCCCGACCGCATCCCCGCGCCACAGCGATCACCTGATTGGCCATAGATCGCCAACGTGCCGCCCGACATTGCTGCGCCCGCACCGACACCCGCGTTGCCACGGATCCGTACCGCACCGCTTCGCATGCCCTCGCCCACTCCGTGACCGACGTTTCCGGTTTGGCGGATATCCGCTTCGGCATTGTATGCGTACGCATAATCTCCAAGCGAACCTTCGATCTGAAGACGCACCGGATGATTCAATCGCATCAATGCCGCATGCTGACCGTTGGCTCCATCGATTTTGATCTGAGCAAGCACATTGGGGTCCGCGAACGTCGGCACCGCGTGAATCGCCGCGATCAATTCGGCGTCGCTCATCGATTGCATCGAAAATTGATGCGTCGGCGGTGGCAGTGCACCGCTCAGCGATGATCCAGCTTCATCGGCAGACATAAAACAATGACTCTGTTTTTTGGTGGTGGGGAAACGCGGCTAGTGGGCTGCTTACATCTCGATTTTCGGGTAGCGGAACTCGTCAAGAGTTTCGGATCGTTTGGCTTATACAACGAAAGTCTTGACGACTTCCGCTACAACTACGAACGGAATACAAGCAAAGTTCCGCATGAGCAATGCATTTACTTGGACTGGCCTGCATTGGAGGCGGGCAATCCTGTCGAGTGCGAGCAGGTATTTCGCAACACCGCGCGGACGATCGCTTCCATTTTACCTTCTGCGGCGCGGCCTGCAGCGAGAACTTCATCATGACTCGCAGCAACCGCCGAATCGGGGTTCGCCACGTTGCTGACCATCGACAATCCTAACGTTCGCATTCCCAAGTTCGCAGCGGCTAAAACCTCAGGAACCGTGCTCATCCCAGCCACATCGGCCCCGATTCGCCGCATCATTCGGTATTCGGCTCGTGTTTCGTAATTGGGTCCAAGCGTCGCCAAATAAGTCCCCTCGTATGCGGCGAAGTTACTCTCGCGTGACGCCTGCATCGCGATCGCGGACAACTCGCGATCATAAACATCACCATGACGCAGCGGCGAAACTTCGGAAACGTCCGCAGGAACATCCAAATGAAATGAAGGCAAATTCGCAACCCCAAACCCGCCTCGCATAAAGTCCAAATGATCGCGAATCACCACGATATCGCCGACTTTCAGCTTTGGGTTCACTCCGCCTGCGGCGTTGCTGACCACCAACTGTGTCGCGCCGAGTCGGGCCATCACATGCACGGGAAACGAGACCTCTGCTCGGCTCCAACCTTCGTAACGATGAAAGCGGCCGGCCATGGCCACCACGAGCGTCTGTTCCAATTCCCCCAAAATGAGTTGACCACGGTGCCCTGACGCCGTCGACGCGGCAAACCCAGGAATGTCCGGAAAAGGGACTGCCACCGGATATTGGATTTTTTCGGCCAATCCGCCGAGCCCGCTGCCTAGAATGATTGCGACGGCAGGGACGCGATCGGATTGGCGACGCAGAAACTGAGCTGCCTGATCGACGTGATCGAGATAGCGGTTCTCGTTGGAGAGATCATCCATGAAACGATTTTGCCGCATCCTGTTGCTCTTAAAAGTCATGCTGGACGTCAACCATTCCGTGACTTGTCCGTTTTGACCGCGGGTGACGCAAAGTAAATAACTGCACTACGCGATGCGGACTTGGCCAGCTTCGCTGACGATCCCGCGAACCAACGTTTCCAATTTCGGTGCCGCGGCATTTGCCGTCGCAATGATTTCGCTTACGTCGGCAGGTTTGAGCGCGTCGGGCAAACACATGTCGGTAATCACACTCAGCCCAACCACTTTCAGCCCGCAGTGTACCGCGACGATGGTTTCGGGAACCGTGCTCATCCCGACGACATCGGCACCAATCATTCTCAGAAAACGATACTCGGCACGCGTTTCGAGATTAGGTCCGGTGACCGCAACAAAGACGCCTTTATGAATGGGAATCGATTCGCGGCGAGCCAATTCCATTGTGCGATCGATCCATTGTTGATCGTACGGTTCGCACATATCGGGAAAGCGAGGCCCCAATCGATCATCGTTGACACCAATAAGAGGGTTGTCGCCCATCAAATTGATTTGGTCTTCGATGACCATGATGTCGCCGTTTGAAAAATAAGGATTCAAACCGCCACACGCGTTACTGACGACAAGCATCTCGGCACCGAGTGCTTTGAAGACGCGGACCGGAAGCGTGATTTGCTTTAGAGGGTAGCCTTCGTATTGATGAAAACGGCCCTCCATGGCCACGACTGGTACGCCGGCTAATTGCCCGCATACCAAGCGTCCTCGATGGCTTGTTGCCGTCGAAGTCGGGAAATGGGGAATGTCCCCGTATTCGAATGAGGCTTCGACTTCGATCTGTTCGGCAAGTCCGCCCAGCCCGGTGCCCAAGATGATACCGACCTTCGGCGTTTTAGAAAACTCACTTCGAATTTTTTTACAAGCGTCTTCAATCTTGTCGAACAAATCAAGCATGGCAGTGTCGTCAAAAAGGAGGCAGAAGAGGAAAGGGCGTGCCAGTCGAAGGTCGGTATCATAGCGCGCCCGAGCGTCGTCCGCGACCATCCCTTTTTCGGTTAAGATTTACCAATGCGTGGGCGGACAACGGATCCGCCACGTGCACCAACAATCCCTTGCCAAATCGATAGTGATCGTGATCCATCGAGTTCGCTTGTTGTTTGCTGGTTTCTCGTTCGCTCATTTTCTCACTCGTTGGACATCACGTTAGCCATGTCATCTCCCTCTCCCGATGTTTTCGAGAAACTGGCCTCGTTTTATCTCGGTCGCCATTACGATCTTGCCCATGACAAACTCAGCGATGATTTGCTGATGTACGACGCCAAGGATCTGTGCACGCATGCGATGTGTGTGGGGATGACCGGCAGCGGCAAAACCGGCCTGTGTCTTTCGCTGTTGGAAGAGGCCGCGATCGATGGCATCCCCGCAATCTGCGTGGACCCCAAAGGCGACTTGGGCAACCTGTTGCTGACCTTTCCCAAACTGCAGCCGGAAGATTTCAAACCGTGGTTGGATTCCGGCGAAGCGACCCGCAAAGCCATGACGCTCGACGAATTGGCAGCCGACAAAGCAACGACGTGGCGAAAGGGGTTGGCCAGCTGGGGACAAGACGGCGAGCGGATCGCAAAATTCCGCGACAGCGTTGACATTGCGATCTATACCCCGGGCAGCAATGCGGGAATCCCAATGACGGTGCTGAAAAGCTTTGATGCACCGCCGCCGGAACTGCTTAACGACTCGGATGCAATGCGTGAACGAATCACCGGTGCGGCATCGGGACTATTGACACTGATGGGAATCAACGCCGATCCGCTGCTATCGCGTGAACACATCTTGATCTCGTCGATCTTGGATGTCTGTTGGCGCGATGGCAAAAACGTCAACATCGGCGACCTGATCGGATTGATCCAATCACCCCCGATCCAGCGAGTCGGCGTGCTCGATTTGGACTCGTTCATGTCCTCATCGGATCGGGCCAAGTTGGCGATGCAATTGAACAACTTGCTTGCATCGCCCGCGTTTTCGACATGGCTCGAAGGAGAACCACTATCGATATCCAAATTGCTTTACACCGACGAGGGCAAACCGCGACTCACGATCCTTTCGATCGCCCATCTGACCGACAGCGAGCGAATGTTTTTCGTCACCATCCTGCTGAACGAACTGCTGGCGTGGATGCGAACCCAGAGCGGCACCAGTTCGCTGCGAGCGATGTTTTACATGGACGAAGTCGCAGGCTACTTTCCGCCGGTTTCCAATCCGCCATCGAAACCTCCGATGTTAACACTGCTGAAACAAGCACGCGCCTTCGGTCTAGGCATCACGCTGGCGACGCAAAACCCAGTCGACCTGGACTACAAAGGACTCTCGAACATCGGCACATGGTTTCTAGGGCGATTGCAAACCGAACGCGATAAAGCACGTGTGCTCGAAGGACTTGAGGGATCCGCAGCCCAATCAGGCCAACCGTTTGATCGTGCCGCGATGGAACAGAAACTCGCGGCGCTCGGCAATCGCGTCTTCCTGATGAACAATGTTCACGATGACGCCCCGAGCACCTTCCAAACTCGCTGGGCGCTGTCGTTTTTGGCCGGACCACTGGCCCGCGACCAAATCGGTCGCCTGATGGCCGACCGCAAAAAGAAACTGCAAGACCAACGCAAAGAAGCCAACACCGAAACACTTGACGACACTTCCTCGACGCCGACTCGACCGGTTGTCCCGAGTGGCGTGAAGGAGAAATTCCTTGTCGCCACCGAGTCCGCACTCGACGGCAGCCGGCTTGTTTACCGACCCGCCGTTTACGCCGAAGGCACGCTGCATCACGTCCGTGCATCGGCCGATCTCGACTCGTGGCAAGATGTAAAACTGATCGTGCGATGTGGTAGCGGAGTTCCCGACGAATTGTGGCAGGCGAGCGAGCCGATTCCCGAGGACGCCGAGCTTTCGGACCAAGCGGACGAGGAGTACGTATTCAGCGACCTGCCGAATGAATTGCGAAACGCCAAGAAATTCAAAAGCTACGAAAAACAGTTCAAGGATTTCCTGTACCGGCATTATGCGATGACGCTTTACAAGAGTCCGTTGATCGGCAACTACGCTCCCGGAGGACTCGATGAAGGACAAGCGAGAGCGTTTTTTCAACAAGCAGCGCGCGAAGAGCGGGACTTAGAAACTGAAAAACTGCGTGACAAGTTTGCGACAAAGATGAAAGCGTTGGATAAACGTTTGAAAGCAGCCAACGACCGAATCGCGGTGGAAGAAGAACAGTACTCGCAAGCAAAATTGTCGACGGTGCTGTCCTTCGGCGCCTCTATCTTGGGCGCGTTCCTTGGTAACAAGGTCGCAAGTCGGACGAACGTTTCGAAAATGTCGACGGCCGCGCGAGGCGTGGGTCGAGCGGCTCAACAGCGGGCCGACGTTACTCGCGCCCAAGAAACCGCTCGCGAATTGGCACTGGAGATGACCGAGTTGGACGAAGAGCTACAAGAAGAGATCGCGGTGCTGAGCGAAAAGTTTGACGTCAAGAACTTGCAGCTTGACACCACCGTCGTCGCGCCGCGAAAAAGCGACCTGAAAGTCACCGACCCAATCGTCCTCTGGACCCCCTGGTCCGTCGACTCGGCCGGCATCGCCACCAAGCTGTTCGAATGATCCATTGTCGCTGATCGCTCCGCGATCATGGCGTAAACACATTTACCACTGCCGGGTTCTCACTCATCGCGACCAAGCCGCCCGCCGTAGAGCTCAAATACCGACTTCACATGCGGCGTCAAAATCTCGATCAGTTCAGCATCGTCTGCGGTGAGGACGTGGTCTGCACTGAGTTGGCTGTGTTGCGCCGCGATCACGATCGCGGCCACGACATGTTCGATATCGACCGGTAAATCGGTGGGCGACTCGAGGCTCAGAGCAAGGTCGAACAAGACATCATTCAGCGAAGGATCAATCGTCGCCTGCCCCGCAGCGTCAAGCGAGATACCCATTACGATTTGTCGTTGTGTTTTCATGAGCAGCATTGTAATGGGAATGTAGCCCAGCGGGCGACATATACATTGCCGTGGTTGTCAGGCCACGGCATAGCTTCGCGGCCCTGTGTCGCCCTCCGGGCTGCTCTACGGATCGATGCCGCTACCATCCGGTGGCTGATACCACCGGCATTCACTGTAACGCCCTCCGGGCTAAAATGGTGAAAACAGCTAAGACGGTGGGAGATAGGACTTATGACAGGCTGGAAGCCTATCCCACGGTGAGGATGCCGCTCTTTTTGATGGCACGGAGCAGGGATTCGACCATGGCGTCGCTGTGCGATGCCGACAGGGATAACCTTAGGCGTGCGGTGCCGGGTGGGACCGTCGGCGGACGAATCGCAGGGACGAAAAAGCCTGCTTCGGCCAGCGTCTCAGCTGCCGCCATCGCGTCGGCATCCTCGCCGATAATCAGGGGCACGATCGGAACCGAGTTCTCGATCGCACACGATGTCGATATCGATAATTGCTCGCGCACATGTTGTGCAAGTGACTGCACTCGATGGCGACGCTCGGGTTCGCTGTTTAGTGATTCAAATGCGGTGATCGAGGCGGCGACGGTCGACGGAGCTAGCGCCGTGCTGAAGATTAGCGAACGACATCGGTTGACCAAATAGTCTGTCACCACCTTGGGCGCCACCACAAAACCGCCTTGGCATCCGATCGCTTTGCTGAGCGTGCCAATCCGGATCGCCACGCGATCCTTGACGCCCAAGGCTTCACACAGACCACTGCCCATTTCCCCCAATACCCCCGTGCCATGCGCTTCATCGACAATGAGCGATGCGTCGAAGGGATCGGCAACGTCACACAATTCAACCAACGGAGCGACATCACCATCCATGCTAAACACGCCATCGGTCACGATCCAAACTCGCGTGAATTCGTGCCGCCGCTGTTTCAACACGCTGGCGACAAATTCGTGATCACGATGCGGATACACAACGCATTCGGCTCGCGACAACCGGCAACCATCAATTAGCGAGGCATGATTCAGCGCGTCGCTGAGGATCAAATCGCCTGCTTCGGCGAGCGTGGCCACCGTACCACTGCAGGCGGCATAACCGCTGGGGAACAACACCGCCGATTCGGTTGACTCGAGCTCCGCGATCGTCTCGGCAAGCTGGTGATGCAGTGGGGTCCACCCACACACCAACGCACTGGCGGTGCTGCCACTCTCGCGGGGAAGCGACGCAATCGGCAACCCGGATGTCGCCAAACCGAGATAATCATTGCTGCCGAAATTGACCAGCCGCCGACCAGCCGCATCGACAAACTCGACGCCTTGAGGTTGCCGAGGCACCAGCGTTCGCAAGCGATGCTGCGAGCTCCACTGGGCAAGTCGGTTAGCGAGATAATCAAACGAGGGCATAACGATCGCGATGCGGGAAGTGGGCGTCGTAGGAATGTTTCGCCCAGGTTATGATAAGCCCGATTGGCGGACAAGCCATACGTCGCGCACGGCGTCCTGCCTCCTTCTTGCTCCCTTTTTTCGCTCACACGAATCCCTCATGCAAATCGTCGTCATTGGTGCCGGTGCCGCTGGAATGGTCGCGGCCGCAGAAGCGGCAAAACGCGGTGCCAACGTCATCTTGCTGGAAAAGAACACCAAGACAGGCGTTAAAATCCTGATGTCCGGAGGGACTCGCTGCAATGTCACTCACGACACCGACGCACGCGGAATTTTGCCTGGCTTTGGACACGCCTCGCGTTTCTTGCAGCCGACCATCGGCGCGTTTCCGCCGTCGGAAGTTGTGCGTATGTTTGCCGATTTGGGGGTCGCAACCAAGGTCGAAAGCACCGGCAAAGTCTTTCCGCAAAGCGACCGTGCGATCGAAGTACGTGATGCGTTGCAGCGGCAAGCGGTCGAGTCCGGTGTGCAAATCATTCGCCAACAATCGGTCCAACGACTGATTCGAAGCGACGAGCATTGGCAGGTCGAAACGGACGACGAGACCTACACCGCGGATCGCGTGATCGTGACCGCCGGAGGCCGAAGTTGGCCTGGCTGTGGAACCACCGGCGATGGTTATGGCTGGCTCGAACAACTCGGGCATTCGATCGTCGACACCCGCCCTGCGTTGGTGCCGCTGACTGGCGGTTTCGAGTGGACCAAGGCGCTGTCGGGAATCACGCTGGAGGACTGCGTCGTGACAGCGGAAAACCAAACCTCCGAAGCGAAGAAATCGAAACAGTCGATGAGTCGGCGATCGTCATGGTTGTTCACGCACTTCGGCTTTTCAGGCCCCGCGGCGATGGACGTCAGCCGGATTGTCACGCTGACTGAAAAACTCGATCGCGTTCGCGTGCAACTGGATATGGCGCCCGACGTACCGGCAGAAGCGATCGAAGCGACTTTGTGTAATACCGCAGGCGGTGCAGGACGACGTCGGCTTTCCAATGTATTGAGCCAATGGGTGCCGAGCCGACTGGCAACTTCATTGGCCCATGAGATGTGTGGTGACCCGACGATTGCTGAATTGACCAAGGCGGGTCGCCGAGCGACGGTGACCGGTATCAAACAATTGGCGTTGCCGATCACCGGGACTCGCGGGTTCAGTAAAGCCGAAGTAACCGCAGGCGGAGTCAACTTGAAAGAGGTCAATCCGCGAACGATGGAAAGCCGAGTCGTCAAGGGACTCTACATCGCAGGCGAAGTGCTGGACGTCGATGGCTGGATCGGAGGATACAATTTCCAAGCCGCATTCAGCACGGGCCGAGCCGCGGGAATCGCGGCAGCGACGGTGGAGTAAATGGTCGAAAGTCTTGACGACTTCCGCTACGACAAAGGGGGGCCGGTTTGTCGAAAGTCTTAACGGGTTGTTGATTTACTGAGCCGCGACGCGTCAGCGGCCGGGTCCCGCGCGCTACCCGGTGCCTTACGGACCACGGCTCACCGATGCAATTTGCATTTCGTTCAGATCCACAGGCTCTGGAGAAGTTTTCGCTACGACGGGAGGGCTGACCGGACGAAAGTCTTGACGACTTCCGCTACGACGAAGGGAGGGCCGGTTTGCCGAAAGTCTTGACGGGTTGTTGATTTACTGAGCCGCGACGCGTCAGCGGCCGGGTCCCGCGCGATACCCGGTGCCTTACCGCCCGCGGCTCACCAATGCAATTTGCATTTCGTTCAGATCCACAGGCTCCGGAGAAGTTTTCGGCACGACGGGAGGGCTGACCGGTCGAAAGTCTTGACGACTTCCGCTACGACGAAGGGGGGCCGGTTTGCCGAAAGTCTTGACGGGTTGTTGATTTACTGAGCCGCGACGCGTCAGCGGCCGGGTCCCGCGCGCTACCCGGTGCCTTACGGCCCGCGGCTCACCAATGCAATTTGCATTTCGTTCAGATCCACAGGCTCCGGAGAAGTTTTCGGCACGACGGGAGGGCTGACCGGTCGAAAGTCTTGACGACTTCCGCTACTAGGGTTTGTTCCAGATGACGGCTTTTTTGCGATTGGGATATAGCTCGACACACAGCCCGCATTTGGTGCCGTCGCAGCCTCGCGCGGTGCAGTGCTCGCGACCGTAGTAGATGATTTGCAGATGCAGATCGTTCCACGACGATTCTGGAAACAACTTTTTCAAGTCCCGCTCGGTATCAACCACACTCTTGCCGCTGGACAGCCCCCATCGCTGTGCGAGTCGATGGATGTGAGTGTCCACGGGGAACGCCGGAACCCCGAATGCTTGAGCCATCACGACCGATGCCGTTTTGTGTCCAACGCCGGGTAGTGCTTCGAGCTCGGCAAAGGTTCGCGGCACCTTGCCTTGATGGCGTTCGAGCAACAGTTGCGACAACTTGTAGATGGCTTTGGATTTGTTGGTCGACAAACCAATCGGACGAATCAAACGCAAGATTTCTTCTTGCCCCAACTCTACCATGGCCTGAGGCGTGCCCGCGGCAGCGAACAATTCGGGCGTCACTTCGTTGACCTTCTTGTCGGTGCACTGCGCACTCAACAAGACCGCAATTAACAGCGTGAACTCATCGGTGTGGTCCAGCGGGATGGGGGGATTCGGGTACAGCTGACTGAGTTTTTGCCGCACACGGTCGGCTCGTTCCTGTTTCTTCACTAATTCGTTATCCTGCGATGGCGAACCCCGTTGGGACTCGCTTGTCATTTACGTTTTGTTGTCTTTCGAGGGAACTTCTACCATCTCTGGCCCCCCGCGTCGAGGAATTGCTTGATGGATCGAGATGACCGCGGTCGGAACAAGGTTAAGACGTTGGCCGGTGCATTCGCCGCCCGTACCCTGACATCGTCGTCGGCTTGGGCCCCGCTGCAAATCCCACTGTACCGCGCGTTTTGGTTTGCATCGCTCGCTTCGAATCTTGGCACTTGGATTCACGAAGTGGGAGCGGGGTGGCTGATGGCCAGCTTGGACCCCTCGCCGGAAATGGTGGCCGCCGTACGAACCGTGATGGCGGCTCCGATTATTTTTTTAGCCATTCCCGTCGGTGTGTTGGGCGACCGCATCGATCGCAGACGAATGCTGATCGGCACACAATTTGTCCTTTGTGCCTGCACTGCGACGCTGGCGTCGCTGACCTTTAGCGACATGATCACCGCCAAACTGCTGTTGGTGTTCACATTTGTCATTGGCTTGGGCATGGTCGTGCACGTCCCGATCTGGCAGGCATCGATCCCCGAGCTGGTTCCCAAAACCCAGCTCGCTCGCGCGGTGGCGCTGGGCAGCATCAGCTTCAATCTCGCGCGTGCAGTCGGTCCGGCCTTGGGCGGCATCTTGATTGCAATGGCCGGCGTGTGGACCGCGTTCGCGATCAACGCCTTGTCGTTCGCCGGAGTGTTGACCGTTTTATTGTCATGGAAACGAACACGCCGTGAATCGTCGCGTGGATTGTCGTTTCGCTTGTCGCTGTATCAAGGGCTTCGCTACGTTGCCAAAACCGTGGCAATGCGGCACACAATCCTCGGGGTGGTGTTGTTCGTGTTGCCCGGCAGTGCGCTGTGGTCGCTGTTGCCATTGGTGGCAAAACAACATCTCGGCTGGGGTGCCAGCGGGTTTGGTTTCCTGGTGGGCTGCGTCGGTGTCGGAGCGGTGTTTGCCGCATGGACACTGCCTCATTTCCAACGGCATCGTGGCGCTGACCAAACGATTGCCATCGCGATGGTCGGTTTTGCAATCGGATTAGCCACGCTCGCCAACACCACCGGAACGGCGATCGTATGCGTCGCCACCTTGCTGATGGGTGCGACGTGGATGATGACATTGACGACGTTAAACTCCACCGCTCAGATGACACTTCCTGCTCGCATGCGAGCCCGCGGCATGGGATGCTATTTGACGGCGATGGCGTTTTCGATGACCACCGGATCGATCGTGTGGGGTCAACTCGCCGAAGCAACGTCGATCACGACCGCACAAACGACCGCAGCCGCGATCTTGACGATCACGGCTGCAGTGAGTTTGTTATTCCGCGTCGGTGATACCTAAGCGAACGTGTAACCTTCTTCGCCATGGTCGGTAATGTCCAAACCACGTTGCTCGCTCTCGGCGTGGACACGTAACCCAATGACGGCGTCGATCAATTTCAGCAGAATCAAACTGCCGACTCCCGCGAATGCATACGTGACGACGATGGCGACCACTTGGCCGATCAACAAACTCGGATCACCGCTTTCGATCAATCCTAGCTTGCTTTCACCCGCGATATTCCAACACGCTCGTGTGGCAAAAATGCCTGTCAACACAGCCCCGAGCGTACCGCCGACACCGTGGACGCCAAACGCGTCAAGTGCATCATCGTATCGCAACGCGTGTTTCAGCTTACTACAAGCAAAGTAGCAAACGACACCTGCCAGGGCGCCCATCAACAACGCCGGCATGGGTTGCACAAACCCAGCAGCCGGAGTGATGCAAACCAAACCAGCGACCGCGCCGCTGCTTGCGCCCAGCACGGTCGGTTTCTTCAGGATGCACCATTCGGTCAGCACCCACGCCAATGCACCGGCGGCGGCGGAAAAGTGAGTGACGGCAAATGCACTGCTGGTCAAATCATCAGACAACAATTCGCTGCCTGCGTTGAAACCGAACCAGCCTACCCACAGCATCGCAGCGCCCAACGCGGTGAAGGCAAGATTGTGAGGTTGGATCGGTTCTCGCAGATACCCCATACGAGGCCCGATCAAAATGGCGGCAACCAATGCCGAAATTCCGCTACTGATGTGCACCACCGTGCCGCCGGCGAAATCGAGTGCGCCGCCTGCCAATGCGTGCTCCGAACCGTACGCCAAGATGCCGCCGTCCCAGACCCAGTGGCACAACGGGCAATAAATCAGCAAACCCCATAGCAACGAGAAAACGGCCATCGCGCTGAACTTCATTCGCTCGGCGAACGCTCCACAGATCAGTGCCGGAGTGATGATAAAGAACATGCCTTGAAACAGCATGTGGGTGAGCATTGGGATCTGAATATCCTCGGTGTACATCGGTGTGACCGGACCACCGGCAGCATCGCTCCAGTAGCGCTGCACCCCGTTCATAAACAGATAGTCAAAGTTGCCAACCCAAGCACCGGAACCGCCAAAGGACAACGAGTATCCGACCACAGCCCACAGCACCGTCATCATGCCCATCAGAAAGATGCACTGCATCAAAACGCTGAGCACATTTTTGCGGCGAACCAAACCTCCGTAGAACATCGCCAAACCAGGCGCGGTCATGAACAGCACCAACGCACAACTGGTCAACATCCACGCGTTGTGGCCGGCCAACGCGGCTGCAGCAATTTTTTCCTCCAGTTCAGCCGGGGTAGCCTCAGCGACCTCGGAATCCGAGGCAAGTGGTTCGTCGATGGAAAGGGTTCCGGGACTATCCGCCGCCACATCTTCCGCAACCACCACCGCTACGTCGTCTTGCGCCACAGCGATCGAACTAGGCTGGGCGGCGAAAGACAGCAACGCCAAAAAACCCCCGATAAGTAATGTCTGCTTCACCGTATTGATCCTCTAGAAGTGCTTACCACCGTAACAACGCCCGCGCTCGGGGAATCTTGATCGCGTTGAGTCCAGGCCGCCTTTGTTCCCATCCGCGAGAATGGGACACCTGCCCTAACGTGATGAACCGTTGTTAATTGGAACGCGGTGCCTCCGCCGGCACCTAAAATTGAACAATAAGGATAATGCGAGTGAGCGTCCGCTAGAAGCGTAGGGAAATGCCCCCCGGAGATTTAACCTCCTTCGGAGTCGCTCAATACGGCCATAAAGGCTTTTTGGCTGATTTCAACGTTGCCAATCGCCTTCATTCGCTTCTTGCCCTCTTTTTGCTTCTGCAGCAATTTACGCTTTCTCGTAATGTCACCGCCGTAACATTTCGCAGTCACGTTTTTTCGCATTGCAGGAACGGTCTCGCGAGCGATCACGCGGCTTCCAATTGCCGCTTGCACCGCGACTTCGAACATGTGGCGTTCGATCTCGGCTTTTAATTTTTTCGCCACCGCTCGACCGCGACGATCGGCATCCGCACGGTGACACACCACGCTGAGCGCGTCGACACGGTTGCCGTTGACCATGATGTCCATCCGGCAAAGATCAGCGGGTTCGTATCCAACCATCTCGTAATCGAGCGTGCCGTAGCCTTTGGTGCAGCTTTTGATCTTGTCGTGCAAATCGTAAACGACTTCGGCCAGCGGGATGTCGTACGTCAACATCGCGCGTTGGGCACCGAGGTACTCTTGCGACTTCTGGATTCCCCGACGCTCTTGGCAAAGCTTCATCACTGCGCCGATGAAATCGTTGGGCACGATCACGCTACAGCGAACGATCGGTTGGCGGAATTCTTCGATGTCCCCTGGATCCGGAACGTCTTGCGGTTTGTGGATCGTCAATGTCTCGCCCCGTTTGTTGACGACTTCGTACGTGACGTTCGGTGCGGTTTGCACCAAGTCCACGTCCGATTCGTTTTCCAATCGCTGCTGCACAATTTCCATGTGCAACAAACCGAGGAAGCCACAGCGGAACCCGAACCCAAGGGCTTCGCTGGTTTCGGGTTCAAATTCAAAGCTGGGATCATTGATCGACAACCGCTCGAGTGCATCACGCAGCTCGGTGAAATCTTGGCCATCGCTCGGGAACAACCCGCAATAAACCATTCGTTTGGGGCGTGAATAGCCGGGCAGAGGCTGCACGAGGTCTTTGCCCGCCGGTCCCACCGTGTCGCCGATATGCACGTCACCAAGACTTTTGATGTTGCAGATCAAGTAGCCTACTTGGCCGGCCTTTAGTTCGTCGCACGATTCGCGTGCGGGTGCAAAACGCCCCAACTCGATCACATCATGCACCGAACCCGCTCGCAAGAAGCGAATCTTTTGGCCTTTGCGAACCGTGCCGTTCATCACGCGGATATACGTGATCGCACCACGGAAATCGTCATAGTTGGAATCGAAGACCATCGCTTGAAGCGGAGCTTCAGGATCGCCGGTCGGCGCGGGAATTCGCTCGATGATCGCGTCCAACAATTCATCGACGCCGACCCCAGTTTTTGCACTGACTCGGACACACTCATCGGGATCGGTTCCCAAGGAATTCATCATTTCTTCGGCCACTTCGTCGGGCCGCGCATGCGTCAAGTCGATCTTGTTGATCACCGGGATGATCTTCAATTCGTGCTCCATCGCTGCGTAGGCATTGGCCACCGTTTGCGCCTCGACCCCTTGAAACGCATCGACCAACAACAGCGCGCCTTCGCAACACGCCAACGACCGCGAGACTTCGTAGTGAAAGTCGACGTGACCGGGCGTGTCGATCAGGTTCAGTTCGTAATCCTTGCCGCCACGCTTGAATCGCATGGTCACCGCTCGTGCCTTGATCGTGATCCCGCGTTGACGCTCGAGCGCCAGATCATCAAGCAACTGCGATTTCATTTCACGCAGCGTGACGGTGCCGGTATGCTCCAACAAGCGATCCGCCAAGGTGCTCTTGCCGTGGTCGATGTGGGCGATAATGCAAAAGTTACGAATGTGGGCTGACATATTGGTTCTTTGGCCGTTTGAAGGCCGAGGTAAGAAGCGGGTGAAACGAGACAGACTCGCGAAATCGACGTGAAGGAAGCCTTACTTTTTGACGCCGTGATCTTTGTTGTATTGACGTCGGGCGTAACCGGCGACTCCCAAGTATCCGGCGTCGCCCCCCAGCGTTGCGAACGTAATTGTCGTTCCCTCGAACACATTCTCGAAGGTGCGAACACGAAATTCCTCTGAGATTTTGGACAAAAACCGCTTGCCGATACAGCAATTCGCTCCGCCAAAGTTCATGGCGCCACCGAGCACCACAGAGCCGGGATCAAGGGTGTGAATCAACGTCGTTAATCCAATCCCAAGCCAACGGGCGGTGTCATCGATAATTTCCAACGCCAACGGGTCCCCTTCTTTGGCGGCTTCATAAACGCGTTTCGCAGTCAATTCGCTGTCGCCGCCACCAAGCAGACCGCTTAGCGAACTCTTGGCTCCCTCGGTCAATCGTTGCCGAGTCCGCTGGACCACCGCGCTGGCCGACGCATAGGCCTCGAGTTGGCCTCGTCCACCGCCCCACACACATAACTGGGCCGTGGGCGAGGGATCGACGACAATATGGCCACATTCGCTACCGAAACTGTTCGTGCCGTTGACCAATTCACCTTCGATGATGATCCCGCCACCGACGCCGGTGCCGAGCGTCAACAGCAGCATCGATTGGTCATTCCGCCCGCTACCGAGCCAGAATTCGCCGTAGGCCGCCGCATTGGCGTCGTTTAGAAACGAAACCGGCCGCTCGAGCATCTTTGCGATCGTGTCGCGAATCGGAAAGTCCCACCAACTCGGTAGCTGAGGCGGCGCGACAAGGTAGCCGGCCGCCAGGTCCATCGGCCCCGGTGCCCCCAATCCAACTCGCCGCACTTTATCCGAGATACCAAGTTGCCCTTCGATGTCTTGAATCACCGCCGCAATCCGCTGCATTGCCGCCGTGGGGCCTTCGGATTCCCGGGTCGGCAACCGCTCGAAAGCCAAGGTGCGTCCTTCGTCGTCGACCAACCCGATCTTGATCGAGGTGCCCCCAATATCGATGCCCCAGAAAAAGGGCGCCGTGGCGTCGGATATATCGGTAATGTTCGGGGTATCAGACATGGCACGATCGTGTGTTAGTTGGAATTCGCAGTTCGCAGGGCAGTATAAGAAGGGGGACAAATTGCCACAACGGACAACTCTCTCCCGCAAACCGTGATCCCCCGTGCGGACCATCACCACGTCCTAACCCGCCGCATAAGGGCCGGTTGATAGCGTGATCGACCGGCACAGGCAAAGACGTCTGGCCCAATAAAAGAACCAATTCATTGATAACCCGAAACGTGAGCCGGGGAATCTTTATCTTGAGGCGGTCCCTCGCTGACGCTTTTTGAAGCTGCGGCTTTATCACAACCCGAAGCGTAAGCGAGGGATTCTCGATATTTTCTCGGTCCCTCGCTGACGCGTCGGGTTAGGGTTTGCCGGGAAAAAATGGCGGCATTTGATAGCAACGCGGCGGTTCATCGGCTATTTCTTTTTCGTCCTCACGTACGGCTTGGTGAATTCCGCGGACTCGAAAATCACGTTGTCCGACACCCGTGGATCGGCGGTCCGTTTGAGCTCGGACATCAACCGCGACTCGAGCTGCTGGCGTATCGGTTGCGATTCGGGATCCTCCGCCAAGTTGTTCATCCAGTGCGGATCCTTTTGGACATCGTACAACTCGACGCGTGGACGTCGGGCGAAGGCAAAATCGAACAACTCGGGATTCGAATCGCGATGCATCACAATCCAAGCCTTGGTGGGGCTGCCATCCATGTCTCGAAAACCGACGCCCGTGTCCTCACGCCAATTGGCAAGCTTTGGCATCTTTGTGGCCGGTTCGCCAAACCCCGGCCCGCTGCCCATCGGCCATCGCTCCGGTGCAAAGTTGATGATCAACAAATGTCGATCGGTGCGAATCGCCCGTTGGGGATACGGCGTGTAATCAGGCTGAGCGGAAGCAACGTGCCGTTCACGACCGGTGAACACGGCGTCGCGGCTTGCATCGACCGAACCCGATTTTTCACTTGCCAACACCGGAATCAACGATTTCGCAGTCATCGTGTCAGGAATCGCAACCCCGGCCGCTTCTAAGAAGGTGGGAGCAAGATCCGGCAGCGAAACAAAATCATCCACCACGCGGCCTTGCTTTTTCATGCCCGCAGGCCAACGAATCGCCAACGGGACGTGAGTGCCGAAATCATACAAGTTGCATTTGCCTCGCGTGACGCCGGGAAAACCATGATCGCCGCTGACCACCAGGATCGTGTTGTCGTAAACGCCCAGCCGCTTTAGTTCATCGATGATCACTCCCAACCCCGCGTCAAACGCTTGTATCTCACCAAAGTAATCGGCAAAGTCTTCACGAACGACGGGGACATCGGGCAAGTACGGCGGAATCTTGCCTGCGAAATCATCGGGGTTGATTCCCCATAACGTTTTGCCACTGCCGGCAACCCATTTACGATGACAATTCGTGGGTCCAAAGAAGTAACAAAACGGTGCTTCACCATCGACTTTTTGGTCCCCGTTTGGATCGAGAAACGAGAGCAAATTGCCACGAACTTCGTCCAACAACTCGGCTTTTCGAGCCTCTGGATCGTCCCCCTTCATCGCATTCTGCGAAAACCCATTGAACTTGCGTCCCGAGCGATTGAACCCGCGTGCCGTCCCGCCATGCGGTGCATCGATCGGCGTTCCAGGGCTCCAGACTTTGTACGTGTGACCGATCCGGTAACCGGCCGCTTCCAACAGCAGCGGGTACGTGGGAATATCGAAATCCCACTCGGCTCCCTGCAGGATCGACGCCGATCCACATCGCCAAAAATGTTGCCCCGATAACAACGAACTGCGGCACGGCGTACACGACGGGGCGCTGACAAACGCGCGAGTGAACAACACACCTTGCTCGGCAACCGAATCAAAATGAGGTGTCGAGACAAGATCATCTAGTCCCCCTGGTTTCAAGCGACCATACGCACTGGCGTGACACCCCCAATCGTCGGCAAACGCCATCACGATATTGGGACGATCGGCAGCACCGCTGAGCAACGGAACGCCAAGTGACGAGATCACGCAGAACAGAGCGAGTGATAAACAAGAAAGCAGTCGTTTCATGGTCAACGAAGCCTGTGGAAGTGAGGTAGGGAGCAACATCGCGAAAAACGAGCGCTAAGCTCAGTAGAGCAAATTGAAACTCGAGGCCGACGTCCGCGGAGGAGTGTCCTACATGATAGCTAAACTTTGCCAAACTTGTCGAAAGAGGGGGAGTTGCTTAACCGCCCTCGTGAACGCCAAGATAGCAGGGCATCCCCCTTACGTATCATCTCACATGAGCAGGCGGTTTTACCCATGTCCGACGAAACGAGTGAAGAGAAGCCCAAACCAGTAGCCCTTTCGCGCAACGCCCGCCGTGTGTTGGGGGTGTTGGTGGAAAAGGCCAAAACGACCCCCGATAGCTACCCGCTAACGATGTCGGGACTGATCAGCGGCAGCAACCAAAAATCCAACCGTTCGCCTCAATTGCAGTTGGACGAGGACGATGTTCTTACCGCGATTGAAGAGCTAAAACGCGTCGGTGCGGCGAGGGAAGTCCAAGGCAGCGGACGAGCGACCAAGTACCGTCACGCAGCGTATGAGTGGTTCGATGTCGATAGCCCCGGTGCGGCCGTGATGACCGAACTGCTGCTTCGCGGGCCCCAAACCTTGGGCGAAATCCGCACGCGAGCTTCGCGGATGTATGCACTCGAAGACTTGAAGGCAACGCAAGAGGTCGTCGACTCGCTGATCGCCAAGGACCTTGTCGAACCGCTCTCGCCGCCCGGCCGTGGGCAAACGTTTGCACACAAACTGTATCCGCCCGAGGAACGTCAATACCTCGAAGCCCGGCTGGAGAAACAAGCCGCCGCATCGGACACGTCGTCTTCCCCGTCACCGGCCAAGGCCAGCAACACGGCGATCGATGCATTGATCGCGAGACTCGAATCGGTCAACGAGCGAATCGATCAACTCGAAAAACGCATCGAAGAACTCGAGTCGTAGAGAGATTGGCGGCACATGGGGAAAGCCTGAACTGTTTCAATGGGACCGGATGACACGCTGGAAGCCTATCCCACATGTGCCCATCCCACATGTGCTGGATGCCTATGCTACGGGACTTACCACCTGCATAGCGAGTCGATGTAATCGGCGCTGCCGTCGCGTTTCCACGGATCGAGCTGAGCTTGAGCCTTGAGCTGTTGGCCGCGACGTAGCGGGGCGATAAAGAAACAGCTGCTGATATCGGCGATCGCAGTCATGTCGCCCCACAGTTTTTCAAACTGTGCGACGGGGAACACGTCCTCTTGGGCATTGCCCCAGCGTTTCTTGACATCCTTGAGCGTGACGTACGTTGGCATCCGCTGCGCCATGCTGCGGATCGCTTGGTCCACACGCTGAGGGTTGCTTAAATCCGCTCGCGTCAATCCAAACGACTTCAGCAATCCATCGATCGAAATCCAAGTCGTCATCGAATTGTAGAAGGTCAAATCGAACTCGATTTGTTCGTTGGGCATCGCGAGGCCTTCGACCAATCGCGGCCGCCCGTTGACAAGCGCCAATCCGCCGCCGCGATCTTCCAATCGGCGGCTGATGACTTCAAAGCTAAGCGTGGTTTCCGCAGCGATGTGCCGCCCCAAGAACGCTGGATCGACGTTCGCCCCAAGGGTGTCGATGTTGTGTAGCAGCAGGTAATCCAGTTCGGGCTGTCGCTGCAACATCTGCTGCAGTACACCGCTGCGGAGCATGTTGGGGATTTCGAACCAATGGCCCACCGGATGAATACACTGGCTGGGAACATTGTCGGTGTAATCACTGGCCTCGCCTGCCGATTTTGCCCATCCGATCAGCGCCGTTCGCAAACTTTCGCGAACCTTTTGCTGTTGCTCGTCCAAGATTTGCTGGGCCGTTTCCTCCCACAAAAAACGCAAATCACGCACCATCGGGATCATCCGCAGCCCAACACTTCGCCCGGTAGACACCATCAAATTGTCGCCGAAACCAAAGGCATCATTGCGATCGAGGTATTCGCGAATCGGTTGGTCGGTCAAATGGCTGGTAGTGAAGACATGCGGAATCGAGGCATCCAGTTGTTCGGCGATGGCACGATTTTTTGCCAGATGCACCTCCATGAAACTGCGATGGCGGCCGGCAAAACGACAAAACGGATGAAGCGCCTTGCAGACCCCAGCCCCCTCGGTCCAGCGGCTTCCGACGCCCGCGGCCAGCGTCACCACCGCCACCTTCCCGGACTTGATTGCTGCCGATCCAAGATCGACATACTTCTGAGCAATCCCTTCACGCAGGTCAATGACATGCTCGGGTTTGACATCTTGGATCATCGTGTTGGCAGGCAACCGGTTTTGTGACAACCCGATTCGTCCGCTGATCAGATCGGCGCGAATTTGCTCGTGTTGGAACCGGTCAAAACCAATTTGATTCAACAGCGACCCCAGCGACGATTCGCTAGAGTGTTCGACCGCAGCCGAGGGCAGGATACTCTCTAACAACATTCCCGCAGTCGCGCTGCCGGTTTCGACATCGTGACAGCGTTTGCTGATCCGCTCGAGTTCCGATCGCGTTCGCAGCGACAAATCGCGTAGCGGTGTTCGCAACAGCGCTGGCAACACGAGTGCATAATACCGGTCGGGCAGCATCGCGTCGTTGCCGCACAGCAACTCGGAACTGGTGCCGTTGTCATTGATCTTGAAATCGTAGACCACCGGATCCATCGCAAACGGAAGCGACGTTTCCAAGTCGCGTTTCGTTTTGACCATTGCATCGCCGAGCCATGCCTGGGCTTCGGGTTTGATCTTAGGATCAAAAATGAATCCCATGCCGCCGCCCGCCATCCCGCCGAGCATCCAAAATCCCCAGAACTGGTCACCGTATCGCTCGCGGCACTGCTCGATCAATGAATCGGTAAAGCGGTTAGTTGCCCACGGAATGATCGTCTGCAGGGGCCCTTCGAAATTGCGGGTGGTGACATCGCCGACTTGCTTGATATTACCTGTTTTTAGTGACTCGACCACTTCATCAAGAATCTTGATCGCTTCGTTTCGGCCCTGCCATTCCTTTTCACTACGCAGCAGGTAGTGTTCGGTCACCATTTCCAAAATCGGGCCCACATTTTGAGCCATCCCGCCGTGCACCAGCACCAAGGAATTTTGGATCTTGTCGCGGGTTGCCTCGGATATTTCGTCGCTGCCCAACACGTGGTGAACCGGCATTAACCGTCCGCGGCTGATGCCAAACTCGGGGTCATTCTCTTGCGCAGCGGTTCCGCAAATCAGCTTGATGCCGGGCCAAACGCCGCCGGAATCTTGCCATCCACCCCCGCTGCCGCCAAGCCATTCGCCCAGAATCGCGCGGGCGGCGACCAGCCGGCGATCGGCTTCGCTAAGCGGACCGGTCAACGAGTGCACTTGCCCGGTCGCTCGCATCAATAGCGAGATCAACGAACCGAGCAGGTTGGTGGAAACCGCCAAGCGAGATCCTTTGGGGATATCGTTGATCTTGCTGACCAATTCCAAGCCACGTCCTGGACCGAGCATGACCTTCAGCAGGTCTTCCATCGATTCACGGCAACCCTCTAACCCTGGCGGGACGATGCCGGCAGCGATCAACGCCGCTTTGAGCAGCCCCAAATAGTCGCGTGCAAAATCGAAGGTCTCAGCAATCGAAGTCAGCGTGGTCGTCGCGCCGAGATCGACACTGGTCAACCGAATCACCGGTTCGTCGATGATTCGCAGATACGTCTCGATCGGCGGCTTGGTTTGCGAATCTCGCCCACGCACTCCGAGGTCGACCGAGACGTTCAGCACGCGAGCTCCCTCGGGAAAGTCCATCCCAAGAAAGAAGATGTCGCTCCATGCACTATGCGAAAAATCCATTCGCACCGCCGTGGTTTCTTTCATCAGCGGCGAGGTCCCCGTCGCGGGATCCAGCTCGACGAGCTCGCTGCGGATTCGCAATGGGTGATCGGCGGGATGGCCGACGCGAAACATCCACTGGTTACCTCGCACCGTGCGAACGCTACGGCGTACTTGATCGGCAAGCGTTTGAAACCCGAGCTGGTGATAGGCTTGCGACAACGCACTGGCCAGCGCGTCACTCGGGCCGAATTGCTGCTGAAACGCCAAGAAACAATCAATTGCTTCCATAAACCGGCGAGCCAGAAGGTGCTCGTATCCCTCGTACGGAATCCGCCCCGATTGCTCGACCGACAAACGCGACGGCAGGTGATACCGGTAGATCGCCGACAAAAAGAATAACGCCCGCACGCGGCGATACAGATTTTCTTCGTCGCGACGAAATGCATCCAGCGTTTCGACGTGCTCTAGTAATTGACCTAGCGATTGATCGCGACAAACCGATTCGAGTGATTGATCACGCACCCGATCGTCGTCCGAAACGATGATCTCGATCAACGGGTTGGTGGCGGTACGAATCATTGAGCCGCCATCCCTTCCGCACGCGTGGCGAGCAATTCGACCATCTCGGTCAAGATCCGATCACGGTCACGCCCTGACAATCCGATCGCCAATTGAGCAATCAACAATCCATAGGTAACACCCAAGTTGTAACGTGAACCTTGCAGTCGATACGCGAGGTAGCGTTGCCGTGACGTCAACATCGCCAAGGCATCCGAAAGCGAAGGCTTTTCGGAAGCATGATCGGCAAGCAATTGCTCAATCGACGTCATCACCTCAGCGGTCAACACGTGCATGCCGAAGAAGCCGAGGTAATGGCCCGCCCTCAGCCCCGGCGTGACCAGTTCTTGTTCGGCATAAGTTGGTGTCGGCTTTTCGACCACCGTTTCGATCTCGTACAAATCATCGCGGCGAGGCACATGCGGCCCGCTGACGATGCCAAAGTAGGGTAGCTTGTTTTCGCGAGTCGACTGGACGGCGGACACCGAGCACTCAAACTCTTTGGCAATCTTGATCAACTGCTTTGCACACGGGATGTCCGATGCGCTGAGGTACAAGTGGTCACCCACGAGATGCAAAAACGGCTCGTCGCCGACAAAGGATTTGGCTTGAAAGATCGCGTCGGCATAGCCACATGGTTCCGGCTGTTCGACAAACTGGATGCTGGCCAAATGAGTCCCAGCGGCTTGTTCGTACGCCTCTTGGTCCCCAGGTTGGATGACGACACAGATGTCTTCGATGCCGGCGGTGAGCGTTTCTTCGACGATCAATTGCAGCGCCGTCTTGGTCTCGCCATTGCGGTCGACTAATTGTTGCAGCGGCAATGTGTTCTGTTTCGGAGCCGCTGCGGTGATAACAGCCTTGTGAACCTGCATGGCAAATGGCGAGGGTACGAGAGAGGAAAAGGGCATCCACGGGACCGATCGTTGAATGCAAAACAAACCAGGGACGTAGTGGATCTTGCTAAAGATCCTGCTAATCGGCGTCGCGAATCTTGCAAAAGATCCTGCGTGCGGGATTTTTAGCAAAATCCACTACGAGGGAACGCCTGCGACGTCCCTCGATCGGTCCCTAGCATAGTTCGCAGAACGAGCCGGCAAAGCCAAGCCAGAATTATTTAGATTTCCGGCCCAAAACCAAGAAGGTTGGATTGAGCGACTCGAAACGAACTCGCTCCATCTGGTACTGGCCTCGCGAAATATTGATCATCCGCACGTCGTGAACCAAACCGGCGGTGGACAATACATTCTGGACCGAAACCAGGTTATCGGGGCTGGAGACGTTGACGACGATGCGGCCGCCTTGAGCCAATCGTGGCACCGCGGCCGAAACCAAATCGGGCACCACACGTCCCGTGCCGCCCACGAAAATGGCGTCGGGATCGGGCAGGTCTTTCCAAGCCTCAGGGGCTTGGCCATGGACCGGGATCAACGAGGGAACATCGAACATCTTTGCGTTCTCGATCATCAACCCGTAATCCTCGGCGTCCATCTCGATCGCATACACTTTGCCTTGCGTCGCAATCGAGGCAGCTTCGATCGCCAACGACCCACACCCCGCGCCGACATCCCACACCGTGCTCTGCGGCGTCAGATCCAGTTCCGACAACGCGATACAGCGGACCTCGGCAGGCGTCAACAAACCTCGCTTGGGCCGTGACTGCAGAAACAAATCGTCGGGGTTACCGAACAAGCGTCGGTTCGCACTGCCGCTGGGTCGATCGGCGGCTCCCGATTTTCGCACCAGAACCATGACGTTCATGACGCCAAAGGATTGACCGCGAATCGAAGTCAAATCCCCTTGTGTCACGGTTTCATCGGGCGTGCCAAGGTCCTCGCAAACGTAGGCGGTAAAGTAATCGATGCGGCGATCCAGCAGTGCTTCGGCAACCACGGAAGGCGAGATATCCTCGGTCGTAAATATCCCCACGCGTTCGGCGGTACGAATGTTGTCCACCACTCGATCAAGTGATTGAGTCGCGAGGTTGGTCAGGTAGGCGTCGTCCCAACTTTCTTTCACCCGCGCAAATGCCAACTGCATGCTGCTGACGTGTGGCACGACATCAAAACGATCTTTGCCGAACGTTTCGGTCAGGTAACGGGCGATGCCGTAAAACAATGGATCGCCACCCGCCAACACCACTGCAGGCTGATCGCCGAGATCACGAATCGATTGCTGCAACTGTTCGAGGTTGCTGCCGACAACAATGCGTTTGGCATCGGATGCCGGAACTTTTTCGAGTAGCTGGGTCGGGCCCACTAACACGGTCGCTTGGTCGATCAAGTTTCTTGCTTGACCGGTCAACCCATCAAGCCCATCGTCGCCAATCCCAACAATATGAATGCGAGCAGTCAATCTAGTGTCCGTAATTTTGTAGTGGTAGTGTGAACTTGCGTTATGATCGCGGAGCGATCTAGGACTTTGAACGTTATGATCGCGGAGCGATCAACGACTTTGAATAGGGGGCCGATGACAGGCTGGAAGCCTATCTCACACCTATAGTTTTCGCAGCTCTTTCATGATTTCTTCGACCGTGGTTCGCCCGGCGTGCGAGTTACTGACTTTGGCCCAAGCGACACGACCATTTGCATCGATCACGTAGGTCGCAGGGTACGCGGTTTCGCGAGGCGAATCCCAGCGGAGGCCCCACTGGGTGACCATCTCCATCGCATCGTCGCGGACCATCACCAGCGGTGCGGGCAAAGTACGTGATCCCATGAATTCTTCGGCATGACGCTGCAGCAAGGTCGCTTCGCCTGGATAGACCAGAATCACTCGCGATGCCTCTTGAGCGAGTGCCTTGGCTCGGTTTGCCAAACTGTTGACCTGCTTGCTGCACAGCGGACATTGGTATCCGGGATAGCCTCGCAGCACGATGACGACGACCGGTCCCTTTTTGTATTCTTGCTGCAATTCGATGAAGTCTTTGCTGCCCACGACCGGCAATTCAAAATTGATCGCCTTGGCTCCCTCGGCAAGCGGTTGCGAACGCCCGTCGTCATCAGCATGGACGTTTGCAGCAATCGCCGCGAAAAACATCAAGCACGCTGCAACATCGCAAACTCGTGGAATCATCATTTGTATCCTGGTTCGGACAAAGAAGTAGTGGATCTTGCTAAAGATCCTCGGGCCGGGATCTTTGACAAGATCCACGACGCCGGTGACTGTTGATTGTATTGCAATTGGAGCTTGTTTTTTTGCTTCATTCGCCGAGCGATAGACCCCAAAAGCGTCCGCTCGCTGCCTAGCTCTGATCACGTTTTTCACGTTGTCGTCGACTGTATCGTTCTAACGTTTTGCGTTCGGATCGCGTTAAGCTCGCTTCGCCACTGGCGTGAATTTTTGCCAAAATTCGGTCCGCTTCGGCCGCTTCTTGGTTTAGTTTGCGATCAGGATCGTGAATCTTCAGCTTCATGCGACGTGATCGCTGGCGGAAATAGTGCGGTAAATCGGAAAGCACCTCTAAATCGAGCCAGCGGAAATTCCAGCGTTGGTAGAAATAGGCCGCGGCAAACGCGGCCCCGGTCAGATGGACTTCAAATGCGGTATGGGAATTCCCCATCAACCCCAAGGCGCCGGCAAAATCCATCGCCACAAACGCGACGGCCAAGATCCAAGCTTTTACCGGGATCACGAACATCAACAACACTTCTTGATGCGGATAGTAGAAGGCAAACAGAATCGTCGTTGCCACCACCGCGCCACTGGCCCCGATCACCAGCCCACCGCCTCGGAACCAAAACGAGAGCGAGGCAATGATGCCGCCCAACAAGATCGCCGCTAGGTAAAACTTAAGGAACTCTTGTTGACCAATCCGCCGTTCGACGATGCGGCCAAAGAAAAACAACCCGATCATATTGAACAAAATATGATTGATATTGTTCGGATCGTGCGCAAAGCCGTAAGTCAGAAATTGCCACCACATCCACGGCTGCTTCACCGTGCTGGCTTGAGCCGCCAGCCATGGAACCAGCTGACTGACGCCACCCTGTTGGAAAATCATGTCGACAAAGAACACAGCGACATTGATGACGATCAAAATGATCGTCACGCTTCGCGGATTCTGGACTCGGTCCCACGGGGTGCGTTCATCCGAGCGTCCGTAGTCGCGGTCATATAGACCCATGAACCATTCCTAAAACTTTAACGATTGGGCAAAACAAGCAAGCCGCATCCTAGCAATCTGGGTGCCGACTCGTCGATATCGTTCCGATTACTGAATCCAGCCCCCGCCAAGCACTCGAGTGCCGTCAAAGACGACTGCGGCTTGACCGGGCGCAATTGCTAGCTGAGGCTCTTCAAATTCGACCGTAAACCGCTCGGAGGTTTGAGGATCGACGACCACCCGAGCCGGCAGCGGTGATCCGTTGTAGCGAATCTGCACGCCCACCCGATCAGGCAGCGTCGCAGAATCGACCAGCCAATTCGCCTCATTTGCTGTCAAACCATCGCGAGCGAGAGCTTCTTGCCGCCCAATCACCACTCGATTGGTCTCGGTTTCGATTCGCACGACGAAATGAGGCGTCCCCATGGCAACGCCAAGTCCTTTTCGTTGGCCGATCGTGAACGCTTCATAACCGGGGTGCGTCCCCACGACTTTGCCATCCGTGGTCACAATTTCACCTGCGGTCGCCCCCACCATTTCAGGGCGTCTCGCTTTGACAAAATCGCTGTGATGACCTTGCGTGACAAAGCAAATCTCTTGGCTGTCGCGTTTGCCGGCGACGCCCAACCCTAATTCCATTGCCATTTCACGAATTCGTGGCTTTTCAAAGCCACCGACGGGCAACAACATCCGGTTGAGCCGCTCGGCCCCGATCCCAAACAGCGCGTACGATTGATCTTTGTTGGAATCGAGTCCCCGATGCAGTTCGGATTGGTCGCCGTTTTTGATCATCCGGGCGTAATGTCCCGTCGCCACAAAATCGGCATCAACCCCGTCGGCGTAGTCGAATAAACGGCCAAATTTGATCCAATTGTTGCACTTCACACACGGATTTGGGGTGCGGCCGTTGAGGTAATCGTCGACGAAGTAGTCCACGATGCGGCGAAAATCTTCTTGCAGATCCAGTGCGTAGAAAGGAATCCCCATTTTCGAGGCGACCCGGCGAGCGTCGGCGGCATCCGATGCGGTACAGCAGCCTTGTTTGTGATCGGCACGACCTTGGTGAAGTCCGCCGAGCACTGGTAGCGTCCCGCCCGGTTGGTCACCGCCCCCCGATTCGGTCGCCGATGGGGTACTGCACACACGACTCGATTCTTCGCCGTGTCGCATAAAAACGCCAATACACTCGTGGCCCGCCTCGAGCAACAAGTGCGCAGCAACGCTGGAATCGACGCCGCCACTCATCGCTAGAACCACCCGTGCCATGTATCTTTTTCCCTTAACTCGATATGATTGATTTGTTTGTATCACCTTCAAAACCCGATCCAACCACTACCTGATCGGATCCTTTCTACACCCGCTTTCTTGGAGCTCACCCCACCCGTGGATGCCGAATTCGTTCAACGCAGCAAGAAGATCCGCGAGCGTCTGGTCCAACTCGGAGACTCTCTTTGACTACGCTGCCAAGCGTGAAGAAGTAGAGTCAATCGAAGCTCGTATGGGCCAACCCGACTTCTGGGACGACAACGAGGCGGCCCAAGCGGTGGTTGCACAGTTGAAGGGACTGAAAGCTATTGTCGGTCCTATGGGGAAATTGTCTACCGCGGTCGAGGATCTTGATGCACTATTCGAGATGGCCGAAGAGGACGAATCGATCGCCGAAGAGGTGGCGGCGGAAATTGAGCGGCTTGAGAAGATTTTGGACGATTTGGAGCTCAAAGCACTGCTGAACGGCCCCAACGATTCGGCCGGGGCGATCATCACGATCAATGCCCGCGACGGCGGCACCGACGCCAACGACTGGGCCGACATGCTGCTGCGGATGTATTCCGCTTGGGCCGTCAGCCAAGATTACTCGATCCAACTGCTCGACCGCCAAGAAAACGAAGAAGCCGGGATCAACCACGCCTCGATCGCAGTGCGTGGCCCGATGGCGTACGGTTACCTCAAAGGCGAAGAAGGGGTCCACCGCTTGGTGCGAATCAGCCCGTTCAACAGCGAAGGCAAACGTCAAACCAGTTTCGCTGCCGTCAGCGTGACGCCGGAAATCGATGATTCGATCGACATTGACATCGAGGAAAAAGACGTGCGAGTCGACACCTATCGCGCCGGTGGTGCGGGAGGCCAACACGTCAATAAGACCGACAGTGCGATTCGGTTGACGCATATTCCGACCAACACCGTCGTGCAGTGCCAGAACGAACGCAGCCAACATCAGAACAAGGCAACCGCTTGGAAGATGCTGCGAGCGAAGATGGCTCGGATCGAAGAGGATCGTCGCGATGCCGAAGATGCCAGCAAGTATGCGACACAGGCACGCACCGGTTTTGGCAGCCAGATTCGCAACTACTTTCTGCACCCCGATCAACGCGTCAAAGATGCGCGAACGGGACATTACGTAGGCAGCTTTAACTCCGTGATGAACGGCAGCGAACTGCAAGGGTTTCTCGACGCGTTCCTTCGTTTGAAAGCCGGCAAGCAAGAGAAGGTTTAATCCCATGCCATCGATTTTTACCAAGATCATTGATCGCGAAATTCCCGCCGACATCGTTTTCGAAGACGACACCTGTTTGGCGTTCCGCGATATTTCCCCGAAAGCGCCAACGCACATTCTGATCATCCCCAAACGCGAGATCATGTCGCTGGATGATCTGAACGACGAGGATGAGCAAACCGTTGGCCGTTGTGTGATGGTGGCAGCGAAAATTGCCGCGTCCGAAGGGTTAACCAATGGCTATCGCTTGGTGGTCAATTGCGGCAACGATGGTGGCCAAGAAGTTCCACACTTGCACTTTCACCTGCTCGGCGGCCGCAAGATGACATGGCCGCCCGGTTAGGTAACGTTATGAAGCATTTCGTAGCGGAACTCGTCAAGAGTTTCGGAAGAGCACTCGCCGTGGATCGAAAGTCTTGACGACTTCCGCTACAGATCAGGGTGTGGGTGCGGCGGAGTCAATTCGAGCGACAGCTTCCATCGCTCAGCGGCTTCGTCTTGATTCGCGTTTCCCATTAACTCGACCATCGCCACCGTCGGGCCGACTTGCAGCACGATCGGTAACGCTTCAAGCCTTTCTTGCCATCGCTCCGCCGCCTCGGCCACCTGGGGCGGTGACGTCGTTCGCCACAACACTGTTTCGGCCAATCGAGCGATCACCGGTCGTGCATTGTCGGCGCGAAGTGCGTTTAACGCTCCCGTGGCCGTCTCGCGATGGTCGGTCGACAACAACCAACTGGCGGCCACCAATCGAACTGCCGCCGAAGGATCGTCGAGTCGTTTCAGAGCCGCGTCGGTCGTCCCGCTGCTGGTAATTTCTCGCGGGGTTCGCCATGCAATCGGCAGCCACGCTAGTGCAATCGGCGGCAACGGACGACGATCCAACTGGGCCACCAACTCCAATGCGATTGCTCCGCGTGAACTTCGCCAAGCCGCCTGCGCCGCGACCATCGACAACCATTGCTGACGCCACACCGGCGGCCGTTCACTAAGCGAATCAAGCAGTGCACGAAGCGACGTGTCGTACTGCTTTTCATTGAACAATTTGATCGCAGCCGCCTGTTTTTCTCCGACCTCGCTCGGCTCGATCCAGATCACACGGTAAGCCGCGAACAGCGAATCTTGCTCGTCGCCTTCGATACGCATCGCCAACTGCTTGGCATCGAGCGACGTGATTTCGCCCACACGCGTCTGGATCGCTTGCGGATACCAATCACTCTGGGCTGCCGTCGGCCGCGTCGGTTCAAGCCAAACCTTGTCAGCCCGTGCCTCGGTTTGCAAGCTGAACCAAAACGCTGTGATTGTTAGAAAGAAAATTCGATTCAATTTGACGGTTCCATCCTGCTGCCCAACGAACGAACGTCGACGTATTGATACTGTCCCAAATTTTGGGCCGCCAGCTCCCGCAGAAAGCTGTCGGGGGGCGACACCGGTTCGGCGCCAAATTCGATCGCGTGAATCGTCGTCCCACTTCGCTGGGCGCGACGACGGATTTCGGCAAGCTCGGACGACGACAATCGCGGGATGCGGGCATCGGTCAAGAAAAAGATCACATCAGGATCCATTCGCAGCGCCAGTTTCAAGGCGCTGTCGTGTTCGGTGCTGCCAAACGCGGTGATCGAGTCGACATAGCGTGCCGCGCGAGCCAACGTCGCCTCCTCACCAATCATCAATTGCACCGGCATGCCAACCGTTTTGAAGGGCTCGGGTTGGTCGTTATAGAAAATGATCTGAAATCGCTGGCGGTCCGTCAAACTGTTCAAACTTTTGATCAATTCGCGTTTGGCTGCCCGCAGCGGCATCCCACCGTTGCCATTCATGCTGTCGGATCGGTCAAAAACATAGACAAATCTGGATCCGCTGCCCGAAACACCAAAAACCATCGTTGTCGTGTCACTCGAGTCCCCTTCGCTGCCCGGCGGACGCTTGGAATCAAACGCGTCACCATCGAGCGTCGTCTCTCCGGCGACCCCGCTGCCGGCTACCGGAGACGGGGTCTCGCTGATTTCGCTGAGGATGCCGGGCAGGTCGATGGGAGGACTCAGGTCGGCCGGTGGCGCCGCTGCCGCCGCGACATCTCCCGATTTTGCAGCAACACTTTCGCTGGCAGTCGCCTGGCTAAGGTCGGTGGCATCGACGTAACGGTCACGGTCGGGCATCCGGTGGACCATTGCGATCCCCACAGGCCGGTCCACCTCGGAACCGGTTCCCGATGGCGTCCGCGCCCAAAAAATCCCCAAACCAGTCAACAGAACGACGTGAAACGACAGCGACAACAACAGCGCCGGAAGCGGCCGCTCGGGCAAATCCATCTCCAATGGATCGCTCGACGGATGCGAAACCGGGGTGCGGGATGCGTTCGTTCCGGGCGTGCTGGGTCGGTTCATAGAGGTTTGTTAGAGGATTTCACACGCAAAAGGTAGCTGTTTTTCTCAGCGATCCCCCCCGCGGTTGCTGAATAGCGCTTTTCAGACTGGCTTTGGACAATTACTTTAGTGGCAATTCATTCTAACCCTAAACCAACACTTTGGTGACTCGCCAGATTGGTGGGAAAGATCAACCTAGTGGAGAGAGAACACGTGAGCGACGCTCGATACCTATTTACAAGTGAATCGGTCAGCATGGGTCACCCCGACAAGCTGGCTGATCGTATTTCCGATGGAATTCTCGACGCGTTGTTGGCGCAAGACCCAAACAGCCGCGTGGCCTGTGAAACCATGGTCACCACCGGGATTGCGATCGTCGCAGGTGAAATCTCCACTCAAGCCAAAGTGCAATATTCGGACGTTGTCCGCGAAGTCATCAACGAAGTTGGTTACACCGATGACGAAATGGGCATTTGTGGCAACACCTGTGCCGTCATGGTATCGCTCGATACGCAAAGCCCCGACATTGCCCAAGGTGTCAACTCGGACGACAAGAGCGGCAAGGACGTTGGCGCCGGCGACCAAGGGTTGATGTTCGGCTACGCCTGCAAAGACACTCCCGAATTGATGCCAATGCCGATCGCATTGTCGCACCGCATCATCAATCGCATCACCGAAGCTCGATTCAACAAAGAAGTCGACTGGTTGCGTCCCGACAACAAGGCTCAAGTCACGGTCGAATACGAAGGACAAACCCCGGTCCGCGTCGACACCGTTGTCGTTAGTGCTCAGCACAACCCCGACGTCACGAACGATGAAATCAAAAAGTTCATCGTCGAAAACGTGATCAAGCCATCGATCCCAGCCGAGCTGGACAAAGGCGACATCAAGTACCACATCAACCCCACCGGCAAATTCGTGGTCGGCGGACCTCACGGTGACTGTGGTTTGACCGGACGCAAGATCATCGTCGACACCTACGGTGGTTGGGGGCGTCACGGTGGCGGTGCGTTCAGTGGCAAGGACTCGACCAAAGTCGACCGCAGTGCCGCGTACATGGCCCGCTACGTTGCTAAGAACATCGTCGCATCAGGCCTTGCGGATCGCTGCGAAGTTCAACTCGCCTACGCCATCGGTGTGACCGAGCCGGTTAGCGTTCACGTTGACACCGAAGGCACCGGCAAGATCGAAGACGCGAAGTTGTGTGCCTTGGTGCGAGAACACTTCCCATTGACTCCCTCGGGAATCATCAACCACTTGCAACTGCGTCGACCGGTCTTCCGTCAAACCAGTGCCGGCGGCCACTTTGGACGCGAAGGCGATGCGTTCACTTGGGAAAAAACTGACAAGGCCGAAGCGTTGGCTGAAGCTGCCGGTATCGCAGCAACCGCCTAATCCTCAGGCCTCGCGTGCTTTGACGAACTGAGTCTGGACAACGTGACGGGCTGCTTCAGCCCGTCGTCATGTCATGAAGAACACGAAAGTGAGATGAGATGCGAATCGCGTGGATAACCGATCCGCATCTCAATCACGTTTCGCCCCGCGATTGGGACCAATGGTCCGCTCGCATCGCATCGACGCAACCCGATGCACTTCTTATTACCGGCGATATCTCCGAAGGGGATGACGTCGTCTTGCAGCTTCGCCACATCGCCGACACATTCGCGGTCCCCGTCTACTTTGTGCTGGGCAATCACGACTTTTATCAAAGTTCGATTGCGCAAACCCGGCAACACGTGATCGCGGCGTCACGCGAATCCGATGCACTGAACTACCTGACGGACCTTGGCCCGATTCCATTGGCCGACGGGGTTGTGTTAGTGGGTGAGGATGGCTGGGGTGACGCGACGATTGGCAACTACGAAGATTCGTTTATCCAACTAAACGACTTCCAACAGATCGATGATTTTCGCAACACATCGCCAGGCCTCTGGAAAGCAAAGCTGCAACAACTTGGTGCCGAATCGGCCGCACGGCTGCAAGTCAAACTCGCTGCGGTTCCCCACGATGCGACGGATGTGTTGGTCGCGACCCACATTCCACCGTTCCGAGAATCATGTTGGTACGAAGGCAAAACGACCGACGACAACTGGGCTCCCTTTTTCGTGTGCGGGGAAATCGGCCAGACATTGAGAGAGTTTTGCCAGCAGCGATCGGATTGCAAAACCACTGTGATTTGTGGACATACCCATCACGACGGCATCGCCACACTGCATGAAAACCTGATCGTGCACACCGGGGCGGCAATCTACGGTTCGCCCGCCGTCGAAGCGGTCATCGAGGTCGCCGCAAACCAACTTTGCATTCAAAACCATCGTCGCTGATCCATGGTCGTTGATCGCTCCGTGATCAGCACGAATGATCGCGGAGCGATCAACGACAATGACCTCAAAGCATTCAACGAGATTCGCACGCCTCTTGGTGTTTACTTCCTACTATGATGGTAGAGAACGATCTCGAACGTGAGCGAACTGAACTTCCATGGCAAAATCGATCTGGCCTAGCGACGACAAAACCGAAACGCTGCTGATCGCGGCGAAACAGGGTGACGCCGATGCGGTGAACCGTTTGCTTGAGCGGCACCGCGTCTCGGTACGGCGGCTTGTGGAAATGCGACTGGACCGCAAAGTCCAGCGGCGAGTGGACGTTAGCGACGTGGTCCAAGATGTCTTGGTCGAAGCCAGCGGACGGCTGGACAAATACCTCGACGACCCGGCGATGGCATTCCACTTGTGGATTCGTCAAATCGCCTGGGACCGCATCATCGACACGTACCGGCGGCACCGCGTTAGCGCCAAACGCAACATGGATCGCGAGCAAGCGATGGTGATGCCCGGCGGCCAAGATCAATCGTCCGTCGAACTGGCTGCTCAGCTTTGGGACCCTGGTCCGACACCGGCGGCCGCAGCCACGCAAGCCGAGATCGCAGCCAAGGTCGAAGCGGCGATCGAACAGCTTAGCGAACAAGACCGCGAGATGATCTTGATGCGGCATTACGAGCACCTTTCCAATCTAGAGATTGCCGAAGTACTGGGGGTCAATCCGCCTGCGGCGAGCATGCGGTACCTGCGTGCCGTACGGCGACTGCGCGAACTGCTCGAGAGCGAACCGGGTGACGAGTACGCACCGTGAGCGACCAACCGGCTGGACCTTTTGACGAACCGAAATCTGATTCGGAGCAGTTCAGTGCCGACGATGAAAAGATCGCAGCGATCTTGGCTGATCTTGCGGACGGCGTTTGCCGCGGAGAAGTTGTCGACTTTGCCGCAGTTTGTCACCAGCATCCTCAATACGCCGATGAACTGCGGCGACTGTGGGGCGCGGTCCTTGTCACCGACACCGCAGGCGTGGCCCATGAGCAGCGTCCGGCCGCGAATCACGGGACCGCAAACGGCCCCAACTTAAACGCAGACGGGTCGTCGGGACGTTGGCGAAGCCTGCAGTTGCCAACCGAGATCGGTGACTATGAATTGATCGAAGAGATCGGCCGAGGCGGGATGGGCGTGGTGTTCCGCGCTCGACAAATCAGTCTCGATCGCGAAGTCGCGGTCAAGATGATCTTGCGAGGACGCTTGGCCAGCGACACCGACATGCAGCGTTTTTTGGCCGAAGCGTCCGCGACAGCGAAATTGGACCACCCCAGTATCGTGCCAGTGTACGAAGTCGGTGACGTCGATGGTCGCCCGTTCTTTAGCATGAAGTACATCGACGGCATCACGCTGGCCGAGCGGGTTGCTGATGGCCCGATGCCCCAACGAGAAGCCGCTCAGTTGGTGGCCACCGTCGCTCGCGCGATCCAGTTTGCTCATGACGCCGGTGTACTACATCGAGACATCAAGCCAAGCAATATCCTGTTGCCTCGCGATGGGGTGCCGATGATCACCGATTTTGGATTGGCCAAACAAGCGGAATCGCAAGTCGATTTGACTCGCAGCGGGATGTTGGTCGGCACACCCGCCTACATGTCGCCTGAACAAGCGGGGAATCGCCGCGACATGGTCGGACCATCGAGCGATGTATATAGCCTTGGCTGCGTCCTCTATTTTGCGTTGACGGGACGGTCGCCGTTTGTGGCCGAGTCACCGATGCAATTGGTGATGTTGGTGATCGAACAAGACCCCAGTCCGCCGCGAGCGCTGCGTCCGAGTCTGGATCGCGACTTGGAAATGATTGTCGTTCGCTGTCTGCAAAAGCCGATCGATTTGCGATACGAGTCGGCCGCCGCGTTGGCCAAGGATCTGGAAGCCTACCTTGCTGACGAACCAGTCGCTGCCCGGAGTGGCCGATTTAGCCAAGTGGTCGCGAGGGTATTCCGCGAGACTCATCACGCCGCTGTCCTGGAGAATTGGGGACTGTTGTGGATGTGGCATTCGTTGGTGCTGCTGGTTGCCTGTCTGTTGACTTGGCAATTGGATTATCACGGCATCCGCAATCGAATGGCTTATGTCGCCGTCTGGACCGTCGGGCTGGGAGCGTGGGCAGCGGTGTTTTGGCGAATGCGACAGCGGATGGGACCGGTCACCTTCGTCGAGCGGCAGGTCGCTCACGTGTGGGGCGCTAGCATGATGGCAATCTCGCTGATGTTTCCGCTGGAATGGTGGCTTGAATTGCCGGTGCTCACCCTTTCGCCGATGCTAGGCATTGTTACCGCGATGGTTTTTCTAATCAAAGCGAGCATGTTAACTGGCGCGTTTTATTTCCAGACTGCGGCATTGTTATTTTCGTCGGTCTTGATGGCGATGCATCCTCCATGGGCCCATGTAATTTTTGGGATCGTTGCCGGCGGCTGTTTTTTTGTTCCCGGCTACCAATACGCCCGCCGCCGACGTCGGCAAGCCCCAAACTTCACACGGGTTTAAATTCAATCCGGGCGTAAGCGTTTTGAAGTTGGGCGGGGTTCATCCGATGGTGCCGCGTGAAGCGACGCCACGTGGGCAGGCCAGTGAAGCCTCATTAGAATCGATCCGACATTGAGCAGATTGACGGCAGATGACGACGCCAGCGGCGCGGTGAACGATGAAATTCAAATCCAAACGATGGGCAACGCTGGCGATCGTGATGGCCGCGATCACCGCAGCGAGTGTATGGGCTCTGCCTCGCGTGATCCCCTACATCAGCGCGTCACGCCACGTTCATGTTTCTTTGCCGCCGGGCAACATTGAAATCCCCACGCAGCGAAGCATTCCGTGGCGAGAGGAATCCGATCTGACGAACCAGATCATTGACGAGTGGGCCAAACGTCCCCTCGGCGACTGGAAAACCGAAGGCAAAATAGAGGCACCACGAGCCTTGCTCGCTCGATTGATACGACGAGACGATGTGGACGCGGCCAACGACTACTTGATCGCCCAAACTGCCTGGGGAACCGTAGGCTCGACTTGGCCGGGAAATCCCAACGGCGACTATGACTTCACCATGGCGGGACTGATCCCCATCTTGTTCCTGTTTGGCGACGAACCGAATGTGCTCTACCCGCAAACGAGAGAGCACCTGCTACACACTCTGTTGCCTCTCGATGGCGGCCAGCCATTGCTGACCGTACCAAGGACGGCAGGCTTGGTTCCGGAAACAGAGAACCATTTGCTGATGACCGAGGGGTCTCGCTATCTGAAGAACCGCTGGATGATGTTGCACGGCAGCCAACTTGCCAAACACGACAATCTCGGCAACGGTTTGGAGCCATGGCTGCTTGAGTTGATTGAAGAGATTCGGTCGGCAGGTCCGTACGAGTTTAACTCGATTCCCTATGAAGGTTACACGCTGACAGCATTGCTGAACTTAGAGGCCTTCGGTTCCTCGGCTGTTCAGGCGGCTGCGCGAGGCCTGCTCGATCAGCTCAATTGGAACTACGCTGTTGGAAGTCTGCGATTCCGACGCTTCCCTCCCTTTCGCCGCCAGTACGCGCACGCCGCTGATACTTCGCTGATGGGTGATCGACACGTTGGCTTGATCAAACCTTGGATCAGCCTGCTGCCGGACGCACCCGACAAGTTGGGACTCCGAGGAAACCGTCACATCGCCATTTGGGCGTGCTGGTCACCGTACCGATTGCCCGATCAAACTGCCCGCTGGATCGTGGAGAAGCCCGCCGACTATTTCATCCGAATCGGGCACGGTCCCGAAAGCTCTCCTGAAGTCTATTCGGGCGGTCCGGGATACTTGCTCAGCGGAGGCGGCGTCAACCGAGGTGAACATTCTCTCATTGTGGCGCGGCCGATAACCCTGTTGCTCGACGACCGAGCGAACGAGTTGTCCGAAGTACTCCATCTCGCCGGCCCCGGCCAAGACTTTCGCGAGTGGAACAACACCGGGGTTTGGCGAAATGTTGCCGTGGCAGCCGGTCCGGTTCAGATCCCATCGAATTGGAAACCTACAGTCGAATCGGCGGTCTGGAAGATCTTCCAATTCGAACCAAATCTGTGTGTGGCCGTGCACTCCCGCAACGACTTCGGTGTTGTCTACATCGCTCGGTCAAGCGAACCTGAACGGATGCTTCAATCGATCCAGCGTGCAAATTCGAACGAAACCTTGTTGCGTTCTTCGTTCCAAATTCCAGACGGCTCACACATTCGCTACGACACCCTCGCGGACAAAAACCGTTGGGTGATCCAACAGGTCGACGATCGCCCGACGGACCGCGACTTTGACCGCTGGCCCTCGATGACCGGAACCATCAACGACATCGATGCACCTGACATCGAATCGCGGACGGATCGACAACCGCGGGGAAGGTGGTCACCCAGTAAATTTCAAACATTCACTCGCCGGCCGTTGCCATCGTGAGCCGTGACGCGTAAGCGGCCGGGTGCTATCGCTTTCGTGAGCCGTGACGCGTGAGCGGCCGGTTCTTGTCGCTTTCGTGCCCGTCACGCGTGATCGCCGGTGCCTACGCACAACCCACAGTCGCTTTCTTTCAGGCGGCCTACCACGATCCGTCAAGATTCTGAAAAAAATTGCCACCATGATTCGCAACCAGTCTGAGTGAGATGCGATTCAGATAGTGATGTCTTCGTTTCCGTAAAACATTTCTCGGATAAGCGAAACTGCCCGCGTGCTAAACCATCGATTTTGATCGCTGAAATCCGCCGTAGTGCCGTAAATTTTGGAGCACTTTCAAGACAACCACGCACTTCCGGAAAGAGAAGCTTCGTGCTACACGCGGATTGCACATGGATTAGACAAGAGCGGCCGAAGTCACATTGCAGTCGATCCAGCGGTGCAGAGAATGCCGCTGCGTCAAAGGAACAATTCTAAAAAACAACAAAAGCCCCCATTTTGTTCGTTAAGGAAATGTGTGGTTGCCCCATTGTCCTGCGAGCGTTCTGGATGTCCGCCTGTAGTGACCGCTTACTGCAGGGGTGACTTTCCAGGGGGCGTGAGTTGCACGTGAGCGACTTTACGGAATCGGTTGTGGCAATGCGGGGGGGGGCGAGAACTCTCGGCCGCATCATCCTCTCGACCAATGCGTCGAACCACCGAGATCCAATCGGTCCGCACGCGCTTGCCACACACCTCATTTCGCTATTCATCTTTTCTTACGCGAATTCATGGATTCTTCGATGAAACTCACAAAGCGATCTGCCTTTACTTTGGTAGAGCTACTCGTTGTCATCGCCATCATCGGCGTACTCGTAGGCCTGTTGTTGCCTGCCGTGCAAGCCGCACGTGAAGCAGCTCGGCGAATGAGTTGCAGTAACAACGTCAAACAGATTGGGTTGGGAGTGCACAATTATCACTCAGCCTACAAACGATTGCCGGCAACGATGACCGGAACGACGATGTCTGGGACGTCTCGGGTGCAACAATACACACCACCAACCGCACACAACATTTCCAATTTGAATTGGCTGGTTGGACTGACACCATTCATCGAACAACAAGCACTCTGGGAACGGATTTCCAATCCACTAACCAACTCGGTAGGAACGTTCCAGGCAATGGGGCCATCACCGTTGATGGGGCTTACCAATCACAGCGATGTCGGAACCTATGATCCTTGGTTGACGAACATCCCAACCTTGCGGTGCCCTAGTGATCCAGGCGTCGGGCTCCCGGCGCAAGGGCGAACGAACTACGGCTATTGCCTAGGGGACGCCGTGCTTCATACCTCGGCCTACGGCGTGCTCGATGCGGCGACCGGCAAGCCTTCAAGTTCGACGAACGCTCAGCGGCTACGCGCGTCTAACCGCGGGATGATCTTTCCCGGGATCAAGAACGTGCGATTTCGTGATGTACTCGATGGTCTTTCGAACACAATTTGTGCCGGTGAGATCCTAACGGATATCGGGGATCGAGATCGCCGCACGCAATTCGGAAGGCCCGGAACCTCAATTGGCCCCGCAAGCCGGCGCAATGGTGCCAACGTTTATAAAGCAGGCGAGTTCCTCAAATGTCGCCAATACCTTGATGCAGAGCGTCCGCTTTTTTGGGACGCCGGAGCACCGCTGCTCACCAATTCCGAAAATCGTCGTGGTTACAAATGGGCGTTGGGCGTCCCAGGCATGTCCGGCATGAATACGATTCTGCCCCCCAATGCCGAAATCTGCTCCGGTTGGGACCACATCGCCGCAGGAGTCTATCCTCCCTCGAGTCGCCATCAAGGCGGAGTCCATGTGTTGATGGGCGACGGTGCTGTGAAGTTCATTACGGACTCGATTGAAACCGGCAACCTCAATGGCAAGACCGTGTGCATCAATGGCAATTGTCTTCCTCCCGGTAGCCCCAGCCCATTTGGCCTGTGGGGCAAACTTGGCACGAAGGCGGCCAAGGAAACGATCGACAAAGAATTTTAATGACGGATGGATCTACGTCGCCGTACGTAGTGCGAACGACGGCTGGCTTGAGCGCGATCATTTCAAGCCAGCCATGCCGTCTCATCGCGATGCGAGCACACATGCGTGACAGCGGCACTCGATGGTGCAACGATTTGATTGCCGCTCGATTGTTTGATTTATCCGGAGCGTGAAATCGTTAGCACACGCTATCGGTTTCCGATTTTGGCTGTTATCAACAGCAGGATTGGCGAATTTTGAACGCACACTCCGAATCGGCGATTTTCCGCTAAACACACTGACTTATTTTCTAGGAAACAATTTCATGACTAAGATTTCGTCTCACCTTCTATGCTTCGGTATTTTGCTGAGCAGTGCTTTTGTATTGCTAGGTTGCAGCGAGCCCGAGCCAGAAGCGACCAGTTTGAATGAACTCGATCAATTCCTTGCGGATAATCCCGACATCGTCGAGCAAGCGAGGTTAGAGGCAGAAAAAGAAGACGCGATCGCTGAAGAAGGCGTAGACATCGGCGACGAGCTTTAGTTTCGAAGCGTCACTCCAGCGGAGCGTCACGGCACGCTCGGCCCAGCGACACCCCATTCGGTATCGGCCGTCTGCTTTGTTCGTCCTGCGACGCAAACGGCAAAGCGGGCGGCACACGGTGGGCTCGCTAGGTAAGGCGTGTTGAATAGGCAAAACGTCTTGAATTAGTTCAGTGCTTGCACCGTTGAATGGCGAGCAACGCGTGGTTGCGAAGCGATTCGCCGCGAGCGATAGATTTCCACCGACTCGTTTTCGCTGGTCTGGATCGGTCCGGAAACTCGTTCCCAGTTTCCGTTGACGATTCCGTTACGTAATTTGGCTGCGTAGCGATTGATAATATTGAATGCACAGTGCTGCTGGATGTGGGCGGCCGTCTTTTCATCGGGAACCACGACATAGTCACATGTGTTTTCGCAATGTTCTAGAAGCGTTTGTAACTTTTCTGATTCGGTTTCTCCTGACACCTCGTCCCAATTCGCCGCCGCGGCAATGGACAACGATTCGTCAATCTGCAAACCCATATTTTGATAGACCAATTTTCTATTTTGGCTGGTCACCCCTTCGCGATCGAACATCACCGTAGCAAACAAGCTTCGCGAATTCAGTTCGGTCAAATGACTGACTCCGAAACGGACGTCAGCCATTTTGTTCGCGATGCTATCGTCCAGAATTTCGTCCATCACTTGCTGCTGGCCAACCATTGAATTGAATCCTGCGGGTTGATGTCGCTCCCATCCTCGTTGAGCTGCAAAACCGATCGCGACGGCAAGCAGTCCCCACGAAGCGGCCAACAATCGAATACTTCCGCTTCTTTCAAACGCTTTCAGTAGAGGGAGAATTGCGAACAATACCAATCCGATGACGGCAGGCATCGAAACGTACGGATTCAATCCTGCGCGTCGGGCTACCAAGAACACGATCGGGCTGAGTCCAATCCAAAGCAGAGTCCAGTCGGGCAACGATCGATCTCGCGCCACATCGAGCATCGCTCTAAAAATTCCGCGATGACGAGTAAAAAGAACAAGACAGATTGTCCAAGCAATCATCAACACCAGGGCTTGAGCGCCAATTGCGCGTCCGGCGAATTCGCCATGTTTGACGGCCTCACTTAGCGGAAGCTTTGCATTGGCATCGGTATTCCAAACGAAGTAATAGTAGTGCAGATAATCAAAATTCAGAATGTAAAACCATCCCGACAACCCACTGGCGATCAGGCTGGTCAAAATCAAACCCCGTATCCGCTTGCTGCGGTCTGCGTTGGGCAGCAAGAACAACACGGCCAAAGGAGCGAGGCTGATGACCAGGTATATCGGTGATGTTGAACGTGACAAACAACCGATTGCCACGGCGATGCCGCAAGCGACAAATCTGCCGACCGTCGGTCGTTGCATCGCGGAGAGGAACCACAGCGCCGAAGCACCAAAACTGAGGCACAACATCAAATCGGCCCGGAAATCCGATAGCCCGCCGACCTCCATAAAGATGCAACTGGTGGTGAAAAAGGCGAAGCATCCCAGTAGCGCCGTCGTTGATTTCAAGTCACGAATATTGACTAGATAATACAACACCGATGTCAAGAAACCGAATAAATACGCAGCTTGGATCCAGATCGGCACTATCCGGCTCGGTTCAACCCAGGGTCCAATCGTAGCGGCGATTGCAAACGGCAGGAACACAGTGGTATTGGTGGAATGAACGTGATTCCAACCCGCCACTAGCCCTTGCTGGCGGGACGTTTGCATTGATTCGAACAAGAGCTGATTGTAACTCAACGAATCATAGAACGGGTTCTTGTGCTGATACAGTTCCTCATTCAGCCGACTGCAATACAACGCCAGCACTGCACAGCTGAGCATCAAAACCACGAACCCCGTGAGCGGTCGCCTCAGCGCATCTCCAAGCGACTCGGCGAACGACGTCGCGTCCTTCGCCTGGTTTGTCTTGATATCCGTACTCACTGCATCATCCTCTAGCCCGCTTTTCGTGAGATCACTCGGAACGCTCGCTCTCGGGCATTCTCCGACGTGGTTGCACTGGACACGATATAGGAAGGTCGCCGCCGCACCTCGTCATAGATCCGGCCGATGTATTCGCCGAGAATCCCCGCCGCAATCAGTTGAAATCCGCCTAAGCCCAAAATGGCACAGGCGATTGTGGTGAAGCCAAGTGACGCCGTTTCGAGGCCGCTGATTCGCTTCGCCGCAAACCACGTGGCGGCGGCGATCGAGAGAAAGCACAAAATGGCCCCAGAGACCGTTAAGAATCGCAGCGGCTTGAGCGAGTTACCAAAGATTGCGTCCATGGCGTAGCGAAACAGACGGACGAAATTTTGTTTGGGTTCACCGCCCGCTCGTTCTTGGCGTTCAAACAAGATGATCGACACCTTAAAACCGACCCACGCACGAAGAGCGGGAAAGAAGCGATGCGTCTCGGGAAGACGGCAGACCGCTTCGACCGCATTGCGGCTCATCAAGCAAAACGTGCCTGTATTGGATGGCACCTTGGATTCGGACAGAAAACGAAATAGTCGATGGAAGGCGGCAAACCCGAGGCCACGAACGAAAGTTTCTTTACGGGCAGTTCGCTGTGGGATGACGACTTCGGCCCCTTCACGCCATCGATCGACCATTTGCATGATCAATTCAGGCGGATCTTGCAGATCGCCATCCATCAACACGACGCAATCGGCGTCGGTTGAATCGAGTCCTGCGACGATTGCAGCGGGTTGACCAAAGTTTCGCGAAAGCGAGATCAGCTGAACCGCTTCGTCGGGCGAGGCGGACATATTGATCGCGTTTTCGACGATCCATTCCGCAGTACCATCGCTACTGCCGTCGTCGACATAATTGATCCGGTAACGCAGCCCGGATTTCTTGCAAGCCGCATCGACTCGCGTATGCAGCGTCTCAATAATTTCGATTTCGTTGAAAACCGGGATGACCACATCCAGTTGTCGTCCAGCCATATTTTTCCTCAAGGAAAAGCAAGAACACCGAGCGAGCGATTAGATCGGTGGCGGCCTCGACGACGAAAAACGCCGGTATCTCCAGCCTGACATCGCTTTTAGGCGAGAGGGTCAGCCGATGTCAATTGCAACGCGATGCCGTGGCCGCACTCTGAAGAAGGAGGGCGTACCGAAGATCAAGATTACCGGCCCCCTCAAATCAATTGGCGGAGCTAGGGGATAAGATCCACAACCGCCCAGCAAGGAGACTTCGACACGCACCTCAATCGAGGGACGGAGCACATCGAATCGAGGGACGGAGCATATTGTCGGACGAGGCGTCCCCCTCTCACACAGGGACAGAGCTTGTTTTGGGGGCGGAACCAATTCACGTAAGCGGGCTAACAGTGGAAACGTGGCTCGGTTTCGACCTCGACAAGGCGGAAACTGCGAAAATACGCAAGGGTTTCAGCCGAAATTCGCATGTGTTTCGGCGGCGGCTGCGCAGCTCTCTTATCGGCGACTCGTCGCCAAGCTCCGCAGTCAAAAGAAGGGACGCTCTCAAGCTAATCCACGCGAGCGAGCAGCTCTCTCGCTCGTCGCCGCAAATGATAGCGGCGGTGGGTGCGGAGGCTTCGCAGCGGATCGACACACTCGGGGCGTCCCGCGACCGTGCAAAACAACCGGCCAAAGTCGCTGACCAGTTCACACCATGTCGTGCCGTCCAAACCCAATCGCTTGAGCACCGACGGTGTGTCCGCGGGCGTCCGGCCGCTTTTACCGGGGGCGATCTGGCGTGCCGTCCAGTCGAGCATTTCCAAGTAATCTTCGAGCGACATCGGCAGAAAGCCTTTGTCGCTGCAGCGTTTTCCCGACTTGCTCACGCATGGGCCAATTTCACCAGACCGCTCGTCGATCGTGACCGGAGTCAAGAAACTGTCTCGTCGTTTTGCCGCCGGAATGCAATTGCTGCGATTAGCGGTGATGGACTGAATTCGACGCTGTACCGAGGTGTGATCGCTCTGCTCAAGCGTTTCGGCCATCGCAGCACGAATCGGATTCAAGTCAACATAGGCCGCACACGCCAACAGCGAGGCCTCGTCAACAATCCGCGTGGCATGGAATCGGCCTTGAAAGAAATGGCCCGATTCTTCGTCTTCGCGGTTCGCTCGCAGCGCGACACGTTGGCAGAGTAGTCGCATCCACCAGCTGACACTGCTGAGCCGTCTGCGAATTTCGGCACACTTAACGGGACATCCTGCGATCGAGCGGATCTCGGGCTCGGTAGGCGGAAGCGGAAGCCCATCGTCATCTCGTCGATGCGGACAAATCATCATCCACCGGCGTGCCACCTCGTTGTCGCTCCAGGTGGCAACGACGTCTGGCCGCGTACGCAGAATCAAATGCATATGATTTGATAGCAAACTATACCCAAGGAGATCTACACTGAAATTTTGGGCGAAGTGCATCAAGTGCTGTTCGATCCACGTTTTGCGATGATCGAAATTTTTCCCGGTAAAGGGATCATCGCCCATCAGGAAGCATCGCCGGACGGTCCGACTACAGGTATGAGCGATGGCAATTTCGTCGGGATCGAAGACTTCCGAGCGTGCAAGGCGAACCATCACACACCTCCGTGTCAGTCAGGAGGAACCGAGCCAAGGGCCAATGATGAATCGTTCGCCTGACCTGATCAAAAGTCAACCCCCAACGATCGGGCTCTGTCCCTTAAAAAGAGTCAGGGCCCAACATGCTCTGTCCCTGTTGAGCGAGGTTTGATGCCCCCTGCAAAATTGGCTCTGTCCCTGTTGGATGGTGCCTGCTTGTTCGGAGGTAAATGGCTTTTGGATCGCGGGGCGGGTGATTACTTTGGCTGCTGGGGACGCAGGGTGATGAGCGACAACTCGGGACGACAGTGGATTCGCATCAAATGGACTCCGCCGAGTCCACGTGAGACATGCATCGTTGTCGGCGGCTTGTAAAAGTCACCTGACGCAAATCGGCTGCCGTGAAAACTGGGGCTGAGGATGGGACCAATCAGCGGCAACCGCCCCTGACCGCCATGCGTGTGTCCAGCCATCATCAACTGAATGCCGTGCCGACGTGCCCACCCGATTTGATCGGGACTATGACTCACCAAAATCCGAAACTCGCTGCCATCATTGGGCTGCAACTCCGGCCGATCGAACCACGGATACTCGTTGCCAATGATCCGCGCCGATTGGCCTCGCAAATGGCAAAGCACGGAATCAGAGCCGAGATCAGTCCAGCCAGCCAAATCCATGGCTCGACGCGTTTGCCGCGAGTCCTCGATACGCGTGTCGTGATTTCCTAAGACGTAATAACAACCGTCCGCTGCATCGGCCGCGGCAAAAATCTCGGGAAGCCAATCAACACACGACTGGCGGTCGATGATGTCGCCTGTGATCACCATCATGTCCGGTCGCCAATCGGTCGCCCGCGTGACCACGTATTTGGCATAGTCTGGATGAACATCGCCCGTCAAGTGAATGTCGCTCAAATGTGCGATCCGGTAGCCATCCAGCTTGGCGGGCAACCCCGCCACCGGCAACATGATCCGCTCAATCGCCAAATCAAAAATCTGATTTAGAGGCAGCTTGGACTCGAACTTGCATTTTGTCGTCAACGCCAATGGTCGGTTCACAGCACGCTGCACATCCACCACTTCGATCGTGCGTTCAGCACCAACGCACTCGACTCCAAAGATAGGACGCCAAAGCAACCAGGGCACGCCTAACACCAACCAACTCGCCAAACAAACCACGCCGTACGCCATCACGACAGGCGGAAAGTAAACACTCGCCTCCGGTTCGACGAGCAGTTTCTGAAACGTGTCGAAGTAGAGGTAACCTACGACGAAAGGCAGCGTGATTGCCGAAACAAAAAAGACTTTGACTATTCGCTTGATCGTGCGACGTGGAATCCCAAAGCCGTTGATGCGGTTATAAATTGCCAGATGGATGCCGAAATGGCCAACCAGGACAGCCAGCAGAATGAACCACCATCGATTGGGCGTAAGCATATCCTACAAAGCCTTCGGTCGCATGAAATGTTCAAGCTTGACCGAACTGCTCAGCCGGAACTGGCTCCAATCAGTTACCAAGACTTCAAAGATGGCAATCGCGGCAGTCGGCATGTCGACCATCTGCCCAGCCAATTGCGACACCAGATACGCCATCCCTGGGTTGTGCGCTAACACCATCACCGTGGACGCGTCACAGCTATCCGAGGCAACCACGTTGGCGATTGTCTCGGGCGATGCCAAATACAGCGACTCCGAGTAGCTAACAATCACGTCCGAGCGAAACGAATCCTGCATCCGCTCGAGCGTTTCTCGCGTTCGCGCCGCCGATGAACAGAGCACGACGTCAGGCAAACAATCGATCTCACGAAGCCATTCAGCCATCTGCGGCGCATCACGCCTGCCGCGTTTATTGAGCGGACGGTCGTGATCCGAAAGCCCTTCGTCCGCCCAGTCACTCTTTGCATGCCGCATCAAAATCAGTCGGCGGCGTTTCCCTAAAGCTGCGGCGGATGGATCATCCATGTTGATCTTTATACTTCTTCATTAAATGGATTTAGATGCAAATCAAACGCCTGCGATAAAGGCTTACGAAAGACCGTTTGATCAGCGACGCGATCAACGACGATCGCTTAAACAACGCGTCAATCATTACCGCACCGGTTCAAGTCCATGCATTCGCCGCAAAACGCCAAGCTGACCTGCGTGGATTCCTTCGTGGATGGGACAGAACAGAACACCACCAAGCTTGTTGGGATATGCGGCGTAGGGCATATCGACAGGTTCAAGTAAGACTTCAGGCGTCACCCCATCGAGCACTTGCATCGATTGCTCGTGCACCTGCGCCAAACGAGCCAACAATTCATCCGCGGTCGGTTGCGACGATGGGTCGTCACTTGGCACGCTGCTGCGGCCGTACGCCTTGCGAAATTTCCCGGGGATCAATTCCAAATCATCAGGGCCTCGCCCGCGAATGCGGAACATCAACAATCCATATTGGCTGACCGCCAAGTGCCCGACCTGCCAAGCGACGTTGGTCGGCATCCCCTCGGGAATCTTGAACCACAGCTCTTGTGGCGTCTTTGCCAGCAACTCCAACGTGTATTGACGCGCGAATTGGATTTGCCCGATCGCGCCCCGCAACATCTCGGTAGCTTGGGCCAGAGAAAGTTCCGCAGTGTTTTTGTCTTCCGTACTCATGTCGGGGATCATACCAAAATTTCGGAAATGAAGACGAGCCCGCCACGACGCCGACGTCAGCCCCCCTTATTCACCTCTCCACTGGGGAGGGGGCAGCGTCGGCGGGAGCCGGCTCCGGGAGGGGCTCACGGTGTTGGCGGTGGAGGATGCAAGCAAGAGTTCACCAACCCTCCCCGGCCGCTTCGTGCGGCCGACCCTCCCGGAGGGAGGGTAAAATCTTAATCCCCTCCCCTCTGGGGAGGTCAGAGGCGGCGGTAGCCGGCTCTGGGTGGGGCTCGCAGTGTTGGCGGTGGAGGATGCAAGCAAGAGTTCACCACCCTCCCCGGCCGCTTCGTGCGGCCGACCCTCCCGGAGGGAGGGTAAAATCTTATTCACCTCCCCTCTGGGGAGGTCAGAGGCGGCGGGAGCCGGCTCTGGGTGGGGCTCGTGGTGTTAGCGAGTGAAGTACGAACGCAGTTTAGCTAGCCGCTTTTTTGCGTGCAGGTTTTGAAACGAGACGAATTTGCGGCATCACCGCTCGGCCGCCGTGAAAAGTGCGGCGACGATCGATCGTATGGTCAAACACAAACGCTCCGTGCTCGATCCCAGGCCGAGCCGAAACTCGCAAGATCGCCGGATGCCCGCATTCACTGCACTGGACCCGCAATCCATGACTGTCCAGCAGTGAATGAATCGCCTGGACCATCTGCTGGTTCTGCTGCAGCGATCCAAAGTTTTGATCGGCAAACCGGCTCAATTGAGACTGAATCGTCTGCCGAATCGATCGCTGTAGCCGATTTATCTCACGCTGCAAATCCTCGATCGCAGCCCCCGCCACCTCGCTTGATAGCGTCCGTGGATCGTCAGACTGCTGTCGCGGCGGCGATAATTCGGTGGGATCGGGATTGAGCATGAAATCGAAACGCCAAAGAAGCGTGAACAAACCATCACTGCCGAGAAACTTAAAGTAATCCCCCCGCACAGTCTAGACGAGTTTATACAAATTGTATAAGCTGTCTAGACGCGTCGACGAAATTCCTTCACTGGTCTACCGAGACGTCCTATTTTCGCCACACCGTGTGGGAATAAAGCAACGGCGCAGAATGGGCAAATGCAGCTTATCCGCATCAATCGGCAAGGTCGGTGCCGCGAGCTGTGTTTCTTGCGTAACCGCTCAGGTCAACATGGCGGTGAACCGCTGGATTCATTACTGTCGACAGACGCTTAACCCAATTCACTCCCTCGTGAGCACCGAAATACGCCATGTCGGTCAATCAACAAACCGTTGAGGAAACCAAAGCTCAGATCCGTTCGCTGGTCAACGAGATTGCTGCGCTCTCGAAATCCGGAGCGACGGCCGGCGAGTTTTATCCTGAACTGCTTTCCCGCATCATCACCGCGTTGGCTGCTGCCGGCGGTGCCATTTGGCTGTTGGACGAAGATCGCCAACTGAAGTTGCAGTATCAAATTAACGCTGAACCCAGCGTGCTATCAGGCGACTCTGAAGACGCGACCCGTCACACCCGTTTGATCCAGCGTGTTGCCAATACCGGCCAATCGTTGATCGTGCCGCCGTATTCGGGAACCACCGATGGCGAAGCCGAAGGCAATCCGACTCGCTACCTGCTCGTTCTCGGTGCGCTCAAGCACGATGAACAGCAGGACGGTTTGATCGAAATTTTTCAACGTCCCGACACCGCCCCTGATACTCAGCGTGGTTACCTGCGGTTTGTCCAACAGATGTGTGAACTTGCGGCCGATTGGTTGCGAGGGCAGAAGCTACAGAAACTGGGTGATCGCCAAACGCTGTGGCAACAAGCTGACGCGTTCGCCCGAGCGTCGCACGAATCGCTCGACTTGATGGAAACCGCTCACATCGTCGCCAACGAAGGACGGCGTTTGATCGGGTGCGACCGAGTCAGCGTGGCAATCAAGAAAGGTCGCAAGTGCACAGTCAAAGCGATCAGCGGCCAAGACACGATCGAGAACCGATCCAACATTGTCGCTTCGCTAAACCAATTGGCGACGCGTGTGGTCGCGGCCGGCGAACCGCTATGGCATGACGGATCGACCGAAGATTTGCCGCCTCAAATCGAAGAGGCACTCGAAGATTATGTCGATCAATCCTATGGCCGCAGCATCGCGGTGCTGCCGCTTCGCGAACCACAACGAAAACTTGGTGCCGAAGCTGACACCGGAGCTGCGGGCGAGATCGATCGTGACAACGCGCACCGTGGCGAAGTCATCGGGGCGTTGATCATCGAGCAGATCGAGAGCAACATTCCGACAGAAATCTTTCACGCGCGTTGCGACTTGGTGTACGAGCACGGAACACGTGCGATCGCCAATTCGATGTCGCATAGCAATTTGTTCTTGATGCCGGTTTGGCGAGCCTTGGGGCGTGCGACTTGGGTGCTGCGAGCGAGAACGCTCCCTAAAACGCTTGGCGTTGTCGCGTTGATCGCCGCCGCTATCTTGGCCCTCGTTTTCATTCCTAAAGACTTCACGCTTGAAGCCGAAGGCACGTTAACACCGGAAGCACGACGCGAGATTTTTGCGCCGATCGATGGCGAGGTGATCGAAGTTCTCGTCGACCACAATACTCCGGTCACGGTGGGTCAAGAACTCGTACGGCTTCGCAACCGCGATCTTGAAATCCAACTGACCGACATCGAAGGCCAGATCCAAACCGCGCTGGCGGAAAAAGCTCGCAACCAAGGGCAGCTCTCTCAGCGAAAATCGCTGGAACCTGCCGAACGACGTGCTCTCGAAGGCGAGGTCAGCGAACTGGACACGAAACGACGCGTGTTGATCGAGAAGAAGCAGCTGCTGCTTGATCGTGCCGAGCAACTGATCATCCGTTCGCCGATCGACGGCATCGTGACTTCGTGGGACGTCGAAAAGATGCTGCGAAGCCGACCGATTTCGACTGGACAAGTGTTGTTAGAGGTGGCGGACCTTCGCCAACCGTTGTTCTTGAAGTTAGAGCTTCCTGAAAAACGCGAAGGTCACTTGGATGAATACATCAAACAAACTCAGTCCAATGAGTTAGATGTGACCTACATTTTGGCGACCGACCCTGACAAGAAGCTGGACGCATCCCTTCGGGTCGCCGACATCTCGGCTCGCGCCGAACCGAACGAAGAGCACGGCGCGGTGATCAAAATGTCAGCCTACCCCGAGCAGGCTTCGCTGCAGGAACTGCATCCACGCCCCGGTGCGAAAGTGATTGCCAAAGTCTACTGCGGCCGCCGGTCGAGTGGATTTGTGTTCTTTCACGAGATCTACGAGTGGTGCTGTAAATTCTTCTTCTAGTCTCGAGCCGTGTGACGACGTACCGACGCTGTCCCATCATGATGCCCCAAAGAAATCGAGTTTGAATCTGTGAACAAAACAATGATTGCCGCACTCGCGATGGCGTTTGCGACTCCTGCGTTGGCTCAAACCTTCCCCAACACTCCGGCGAACGAAATTCAGGCCGAAAATTGCACGGTTAAATTCATCAACAACGTGAACGTGCCTGCCGAAGTCGACGGCAAGGTGATGGAGTTGAAGTTCGATGAAGGCTGGACCGTTGCCGCCGGCGAATTGATGGTCGTGATCGACGACACCCAAGCGAAACACGCATTGGAGCTGAAGAAGGCCGAAGAAAAGGAAGCCCTGCTCAACGCGACCAACGACGTCAATTTGAAGGACTCGAAAAACGCCAAGGACCTTGCGTTTGCTGAATTAGAGGCCTTCAAAGAACTCCGACGCGAAGGCGCGATCCCGTTTTGGGAACTGGAAAAGAAACGTTTCGAAGCCACTCGGGCGGAACTGAAAATTGACTTGGCAGAAATGCAGATGCAGATCGCCAAGGTCCAATTCAAAGCCAAAGAGAGCGAACGTCAGATGGCCGAATACGAGATCGAAAAACGCCGCATCACCGCTCCCTTTGATGGTTACGTCGAAGCTCGCATTGCCCAGCTGGGCGAATGGGTGCAACCAGGCAGTCCGGTTGCGACGTTGGTTCAATTGGACAAATTGAAAGTCGAAGGCTACATCGACACACGTCGTTATTCCGAGCAAGTGGTCAAAGGGATGCCTGTTCAAGTGAAAGTGTATCGCGATGCAAGCGATGAAAACGTCGTCACATTCGATGCGAAGGTCGACTTTGTCGGCAGCGAGATCGGCTTGGACAAACTCTATCGAATCTCGGTCAACATCGAAAACAAACAATCGGGCCAGCAGTGGTTGGTCAAGCCAGGAATGCGAGCCGAGATGACCGTACTGAAGTAATCCAATCGAAATTGAATCGGATTCGCAGGCGCGGAATGGGCATCCAGCCTACGCTTGGGGAATCGTCGGTGCAGACATCCACGTTTCAGACATGACAGGCTGGAAGCCTATCCCACTTTACACTCTTTACGTTTCCACTCCATGGCCACACTTGCTGAATCACTCGTAAGCAGCTCCTCCAGGCCGCTGACGGTGCGCAAACGACCTGACTTGACGGCGAGTCGACATCGCTATCAAGGCACGGGCTATTGGGTCGTCAAGGAACCCGTCGGTCTGCAGTACTTTCGTTTTCACGACGAAGAGTATTACATCCTGAATATGCTTGACGGACACGTCAGCCTGCAGCAGATCAAGGATGGATTCGAGCAGCGTTTCGCTCCGCAAAAGATCACCTTTGGCGATTTGCAGCAGTTCATCGGAATGTTGCACCGCAGCGGATTGGTGATCAGCAATTCTCCGGGGCAAGGAAAAGCGTTACGTGAGCGGGGGCGGAAAAAGAAGAACAAAGAAGTCATGGGCAAGATGTCCAATGTCTTTGCGCTGCGATTCCGAGGCTTTGACCCTGAAAAAATCCTCAATGCAATCCTGCCATGGTTCGGTTGGATCTTTACCGTCCCAGCGTTGATCTTTTTCATCGGTTTGTGTGGGGCCGCAGGACTGCTGCTGGCCAGTCAATACGAGACGGTGTATGCAAAATTACCGACGTTCCAGCAGTTTTTTGCTGCGGATCGCTGGTTGATCCTCGCCATCACGATGGCGATTGTGAAGGTGCTGCACGAATTTGGCCACGGCTTGAGCTGTAAAAAATTCGGGGGGGAATGCCACGAGATCGGCTTCATGCTGTTGGTGTTCACGCCCTGTTTGTACTGCAACGTCTCTGACTCGTGGATGCTTCCGAACAAGTGGAAACGCGTGTGGATTGGTGCCGGCGGGATCTATGTCGAAATGATCTTGGCGTCGATCGCGGCGTTCGTGTGGTGGTTCAGTGAACAAGGGACCACGATCAATGATCTGTGTTTGAACATGATGTTTTTGAACGTCGTCAGCACGGTGCTGGTTAATGGTAACCCGCTGCTGCGTTTCGACGGTTACTACATCCTGATGGACTTTTTAGAGATACCGAACCTTCGCCAAAAGAGCACCGAAGTGCTGAAGCGTTGGTTCCAAGAAACGTGTCTCGGTTTGGAATTACAAGACGATCCGTTCATGCCCACTCGGGGCAAATTCATGTTCGGAATGTTTACCGTCGCCAGTGTGATTTATCGCTGGGTCGTCGTGTTTTCGATTTGTTGGTTCGTGATCAAAGTGCTCGAACCTTATGGGCTGCAAGTGATTGGCCGGATGGTCGCGGTGGTCGGGTTCTTTGGCCTGGTCGCGCAACCGGTGATCCAAACCTGGAAATTTTGTCGTACGCCTGGGAGATTATCAAAAGTGAAACGTGGCCGTTTGTTGGCGACGTTGGCGATCGCCGGGCTGGTCATCGCTGCCGTTGTTAAAATTGAGCTTCCCCATCATGTGGATTGCGCTCTAGAGATTCGACCTAGCCAAGCCGGAGCGGTGTATGCCGGAACTCCGGGACGCATCGTATGGACGGTCGAGCCAGGAACCCAAGTGCGTGTAGGCGACAAGATCGCGATCTTGGAAAACCCGGATCTGCAAATTCGTTTAGCGGATTACCGAGGCGAAGAGGAAGTCGAAACCATCAAACTTCGCAATCTGTCGCTTCGCAGCAGTTATGACCAATCGCTCAAAGCATCGATTGAAACTCAAGTCGAATTGCTCCATTCGCTGGCCTCGGTGCGTGCAAAAACCGAAGAAGAATTAGAGCGGTTGGTGATTCGTGCAAATCGAGACGGTTTTGTCTTGCCGCCACCCGAACGCGACTCGAAAGATTCCGAGGACGGACGGCTGCCCGGTTGGACCGGATCGCCGCTGGATGAACGAAATCGAGGCGCGATGTTGACGGCAGATGACCTGATTTGCGAGATAGGCAGTCAAGAAGCGTTCGAAGCCGTCTTGGTGATCGACCAGGGCGACGACCAATTGGTCCGCGTTGGCCAATCGGTCGACATGAAGCTTGACGCAAACCGCATGAAAACGTTTAGCGGCACAATCTCGGAAAAATCAAACGACCCACTCAAAGCAACCTCGTCCTCGATGGCTAGCCAGACCGGAGGCGACTTGCAAACTGAAATTGACCCCACCACGGGAATGATCAAACCGCGAAGTGTTTCCTACCAAGCACGCGTACCACTGGATCCCAAAGACTTGACGTTGCGGCCGGGTTACCGCGGCAGCGCCAAGGTGCACGTCGACCCGATGTCGCTGGGTTCCCGGTTGTGGCGAGTGATTGCGAAGACCTTTAACTTCGAGTTGTAAACAACTCGCCAAGCTGTGTATTTCGCGTGGTTTAACACGACAAAACAGACAATGACAAATATTTAATCGAACAAGGTCGTCTCACGTTGCAGCAGCCCCCCATATTGTTAGCATGCGAATTGTCAGGATGTTTTTAATCATGGTGACGCAGGCATAACAGAAAGAGAGCTGACTGGGACCTAGTGCGATTCGGGCGGCAAACCCGAGACGATCTTTACGCCCACCCCGTTTTCGCTTGTTTGTGATGCGAGAACAGCATGATATTTCTTCTTTACCTTTCGGAGTGAATTTACTGATGGCAGACGAGACCAAGAGCCCCGCAGCCGACGCACCAGAAGCAGCCACCAGTGCTGCAGCCCCAGCGGAGAAAGCACAAACTCAGCAACAACAACCTGTCCAGGTCCAAGTGACCGATGACAACGCGTTGGCATGCTACGCAAACTTTTGCCGCGTGACCGGATCGCCTGAAGAATTGATCATCGACTTCGGTTTGAACCCACAACCGATCGGCGTTCCGAAGGACCCCATCCAAGTCAAGCAACGCATCATCGTGAACTTCTTCACCGCGAAGCGTTTGTTGGCAGCACTGCAGATGTCGGTCGCTCGTCACGAGTCGGTATTCGGCGTTTTGGAAACCGACATCAACAAGCGAGTTCGTCCCGGTTTGAGCCAGCAGAACCAACCTGCACAAAAGAGCTAATTGATCACGCTGCAACACGTGCAGTGAAATCAGCTAGACTAAGCCACGTCATGTTCCAATATGACGTGGCTTTTTTTGTGCCCATTTGGCTGTTTGCGAATCGATTTCAACCGAGACCATCATGCAGTACCCCATCGAATTGACGTTCAAGCTAATGACCTTTGGCCAGCGCATCACGGCTACCGACGCAAGCGGGAACGTGTTGATGTTCATCAAACAGAAGATGTTCAAACTAAAAGAGAAGGTGAACATCTATAGCGATTCCAGCCAATCGAATCTGATTTTCACCATCGCGTCAGATCGCATGATCGACTTTTCCGCCAACTATCACTTCACCGATGCGCAGGGCAACGATTGGGGCGCGGTCCGCCGCAAAGGCATGAAATCGTTATGGTCGGCGCATTATGAGATCATGCAAAACGGGGTGGTCGACATGACGATCAACGAAGAGAGCCCGATGAAAAAAGTGCTCGAAAGTCTGCTGGGCGAGATTCCAATCATCGGACTGGTCGCGGCCTATCTGTTGAACCCGAGCTATATCGTCACACGGCCCGATGGCACTCCGCTACTGCGGTTGACCAAACGACCGGCGGTGTTCGAGGGCAAATTTGTGCTCGAGAAGCTTGGCGAAATGCCCGAAGACGATGAACTGCGATCGCTACTGGGCATGATCATGCTGGTGCTACTGGAACGCGGCCGCGGGTAAGCGGTTTGTTGAAAATCCGTACTGCCACCTCTCCCAAACGCAGTTTGGGAGAGGTCGAGCAGAGCCTTCAGCGATGCTCGGGTGAGGGTCTGCCTGCAGCTTACTCGCACAGGTCATCGCATGGGCAACTGCTTGCGTCGCTTTCGTTGCGTGGTCGGCCCTCACCCGGACGAGGCCTAAAGGGGCCCGTCCGACCTCTCCCAAGCTGCGCTCGGGCGAGGTGACTCGTTACTGCAACCGGCGAAACTTCGCGACGCCTACGAGGCGGCCAATTGCTTGGTCCAACGTTCGATTTGACTTCGCACTTGCTCGGGTGCCGACGAACCGTAACTCACAAACGCTTCGACCGCGTTGCGGCTACCCAAGATCTCGTACACCGATTCGTCGATCTCGGATGCGTGCGACTGCATCACGTCCAGCGGCAACTCGCTGAGCGGCACGTCGCGATTCATCGCTTCGCCTACAATCGCGCCGACCAAATGATGCGCTCGTCGCTGTGGCATCCCCTTGCGGATCATCCACTCCATCAACGTGGTTGCGTCCAGGTAACCGCGTTCCAATCGGCTGGCGATCGAATCTCGCTGCAACTCGGAACCTTCGACAATGGGGATCGCTAGCTCGAGCGAGGCAATCACGGTGTCGAAGGAATCAAATAGCGGCGGTTTGTCTTCTTGCAAGTCACGGTTGTACGCCAACGGCAAATTTTTGACCAACAACATTAGCGTTTGCAGATTACCCATCACGCGAGCCGATTTGCCGCGAGTCAGCTCCAGCGTATCGGGATTGACCTTTTGCGGCATGATGCTGCTGCCGGTACAGAACGCATGAGGCATCTTGATGAAATCAAATTCGACCGTGCTCCACAAAATCCACTCTTCGGCCCAACCGCTTAAGTGCGAAGCGATTACGGACAGCACAAATGCACTTTCGAGCATGAAGTCTCGATCGCTGCTGGTGTCCAAACTGTTGGCCGTTGGCCGATCAAATTCGAGTGCTTTGGCGGTGTGATTTCGATCGATCGGCAGCGTGGTTCCTGCGACCGCCGCGACGCCAAGCGAGCACTCGTTGACTCGCCGACGACAATCGGCGACACGGCCGCGATCACGCTGCAGTTTTTCGATATACGCCATCCAGTAGTGGGGGGCGATGACTGGCTGAGCTCGCTGCAGATGGGTGTACGCTGGCAGAACGACATCAAAATCGCGTTCGCAGCGGCTCAGGAACGCTCGTTGCAGCTCCAGCAGCCGGGCGTCCACGGTGTCCAGCGCCTCGCGGACCCACATCCGTACATCGGTACTCACTTGATCGTTGCGGCTACGAGCGGTATGCAGTTTTCGCCCCACATCGCCGATTCGGTCGATCAACGCCTGCTCGATATGCATGTGGATATCTTCGAGCTCGAAGCGAATCGGAAACTGGTCGGCATCCAGTTCCGCCTCGATTTCCTTCAAAGTGTCACGAATCGTCGAAAACTCTTCTCGGGTCAATAACCCGACGTCGGCGAGCATGTCGGCATGCGCGATCGAGCCGCGAATATCCTGTTGATACATGCGTCGATCAAAGCTAATGCTCTCGGCAAACGCCTCCAATCGCTTGTCGGTACTCGCCTGAAAAACGCCACTTCGTGATGGACTATCTGCCATCGCCCTATCCTGTTGCTGAGTCGGTCTTAATAATGGAACTTCGCTGCCATTATCACCCAAGAAACCTGGGTGACGACCCCAAGCAGATAAAGAAAAATTACCCATGAAATATTGCTCTCTCTCGATTCTGGCCGATTCGACGATGGTCACACGCCGCCGGCCTCGGTGCCCAAGTCGACGTGCTTTCCCCCTGAACGCCCCCCCTTTGGCATGCCTCGCCGCCCTGCTGGTTCTGGCGATTCCCTCTGCCGCGACGGCCCAACAAGTCCTCGCTTCGGCGCAGGCAGGTGAGCCGTTTGGCGTAGCCACGATCGAAATTCCGTTAGCTGCCGGGGTCCCGATCGGGTCGCTACCGCCGCTTCGCGTGACCGATGCACAGCGACGGGTGTTCTATCCCGTAGGACAAGAGATTCGGCAAGAGTTGGTCCCGCCATCGGAGCGGCCGGTTCCCGAAGCGGGCCAAGGCCGACTGCTTCGCCGCGTTGGAAACTTGATCCGCGAGATCACCAGCAAGGACCAACCCACCGAAGAGACGATTGCAAGACGGATCTCGTTCCTGTTCCAAGGCAGCGAACCGATGGTGGTCGCCCTGAGCGATCCATCCGGCGTGATCGGAGAATACCAATTGAATCCGGAATCCAATCCGGCATCGCATGCTCAACTGTTGAACCAGTGGTGGAGCGACTACACCGCGGCAGCCAAATCGCGAGTCGACGCTGGCGATTATCCACCATGGGTCGAGACCTATTTAGTGTCGATGTTGTCCGGCCGTTTGCATCTTCCCATGCCAGCTTGGTTCACCACCGAATCCGAAGCCGGAGACACGTTGGTGTCGACATTGAAATTGATGGCGGGTGCCGAACAAGCGACCGAGGTAATGTTTCGCCAAGCCGCTTTGGGACAACCGCTAGCACCAGACATGAGCCGAATGGTTCCAGTTCCCGCCGCACCGCGGTGGACCGAGCCGATTCCGATCCCCAATACGGCAAACGACAATGTGGCGATCGAACCGCTGGCGACACGAGTGCCGCCCGAGTGTTTCTATATTCGCTATGGGTCGTTCGAAAACTATTTGTGGTTTCGTGATCTTTCCGAAGAGTACGGCGGCGATGTTTCGCGGATGGTGACGCTACGAGGTTTCCGCAGCCCGGGAACCAAGGCCATCGAAAGCCAATTGAATCTGCAGATGAACCAATTGTCGCGAATGCTGGGACCGACCGTGATCGAGGATCAAGCGATCATCGGTCGCGACCTGTATTTGAATGACGGCGCCACTCTAGGAGTGCTGTTCAAAGTCAAAAACGCATTTCTATTCCGCACGTCGCTGCAAAACGATCGTGCGACGCGGGCGAGTTCGGACGACGCCATTGAACTTGGCGACACCACCATCGCAGGCAAAACCGTCTCGCTGCTGCAGAGTGCCGACAACCGAGTGCGATCGTTTATGGTCGAAGATGGCGATTTCATCTTGGTCACCAACAGCGAAACGATGGCGAGACGTTTTCTCGAAGTTGGCGCGAGCGGGCAATCGCTTGCAACCACCTCGGAATTTCGACTCGCAAGGCAACTGATGCCAATCGAGCGTGAAGATTCGCTGTTTGCTTACTTCTCGCCTCAGATGTTGCAAGGCTTGGTATCGCCTGAATACTTGATCGAACTGCGACGCCGCATTGACGCGAAAGCGGATGTGACATTGGTCCAGTTAGCGAAACTCGCGGCGGCAGCCGAAGGGGCTGCGACCACGTCGATTGACCAATTGATCAGCCGCGGCTATCTGCCCAACAACTTTAGCGAGCGTTCGGACGCCAGCGGGATTGTGGAAATCGGGGATAGCGTGATCGACACTCGCCGCGGCGCCCGAGGAACCTTTTTGCCGATTGCCGACATCGAACTACAAAACGTCACCGCCGAAGAAGCATTGTGGTACTCGCAAATCGCCGCGAGTTACACGTCACGGTTTCCGCACATGGACCCGATCATGGTCGGGGTGCAGCGGGAAACGGTGTTCGCCGGAAGCGACCAAAATGCCACCGTCGAACGGCTCGCCATCCATGCCGAGATCGCGCCATGGTCGCCCGCACAATACGGTAAATACGCTCAGCAATTGGGGCCGCCGACACGGGTCGCGATGCAGTTTGCGCCGGATGACATTGTCGCAGTGCAAGCCCACGTGGCATCGGAACAACTGGGACCACCCACGCATCTATTTGCTGCGATCAAAGACTCGGTGCCGCCTAGCCCGGACGATTTTGACGGTTTGATTCAAACCTATCGAGCACTGAAACAGTTACCTGGTTACATCGGCGCGTGGCCATTACCGGGAGTGATTGATCGCTTGCCACTTGGGCTCGGCCGTGGCACCCCGGTCGGCCCTGGAATGACAAGACTGATTGGCGGTATCTATCGCTACACCGGAGGCGGCTTCAGCGTCTTGTCGTTTTATCCCGATTTGCTGACCGCGAGTCTGCCCTTCTTGGCTTCGATCGAAGTCGAAGACGCAGCCCAACTTCGAGGGCGAATCGGAAACTTGCGAGGCAGCCAACTCGAGTCGTGGGTCACAAACCAACTGTACCAACGGTCGGCGACCAGCAGTTTGGCGGGCGCCGACTTTCTCGGCATGCTGTCACGGCAATTGCGGGTACCGCCGGCCGAAGCACTCGCAGCGACACAGCAAATCTTTGCGACCGATCTACAGTGCACGCTCGGCGGCGAGTACCAATTTTTGCCCCACTTGGATCAATGGCAGAGCACGGTTTGGCATGGAACGCGGCCGCCTGCGAACTCGCCCTTGGACTATTCGCACCCGATCATGCAGTGGTTCCGCGGCGGACAATTCACGTTGACGCAGTATGACGACCGTTTGGTAGTCGATGCGATCGTCGACGCGGCGAGAAAGTAGGCGGCAGGCCGTAAGAGAGCCCGGCTTAGCAACATCACAACTCGACGCGTCAGCGAGGGAATCTCGATCATGGCACGGTCCCTCGCTGACGCGTCGGATTAGGATTTGCCGGGAGACACGACAATAGTGCCACTCCTGAACTCACGCGTCGGATCAGGAGGGTCATTACGATGCGGGCGTCGTGAATCACAAGCTTTCTAAGCCGGACGCTCTCGAAATGCACCGAGGGATGCCTAAAGCCCAGCTGATTCCGTGACCGCGACTTGCTTTGCAGAAATACGACCGGCGAAACTGGTCATCGCAAACGTGGCCAGAAAACCAATAAACACCATCATGTAATACAGCACGTACAGAAAAAACAGATCATTCCACTCGATCGGAAACTCGAGCTCCGTTGCAAAAACAGCCATCGCGAAACTGCCTAATGCAACCACGATCCCTACCAGGATGACTCGTGCCAACCCGCCCCGGGGCGTGGCAAGCAGGATCGCTTGGCTCAGCAGCGCGGTGGCGACGGGGATGGTCAACCAGATCCCGATCAGCACCGGCCAATAAAGTTCGGCCCGGATCGGGGGCAATAGATCGCGTGCTGACGTCAACAGCAGCGCAAATGCAGTCGTCATCGCGATCAGGTCGCCGATCGAAAATTGATGTGGTCTCCGCTGACTTGACTCACGTGGATCGTTCCACCGTGGGACAGCAATCCACGCGAACACGACATTTTGACTTAACACGATTCCCACCATATCCACCAAGGTTGATAGCCAAGGGTCATCGCTGAACGTAAACCAGAACAGGGTCACGCCGATCAGCACCAGCGCAACTTGCAATCCATACCGCACCGCCGGTTGTTTTACCGCCGAGGTGATCCAGCAGCTTGCGGCGATGCTACCGAGCCAGCCGCCGATGACGAAACAGCGAAGGGCAAAGTTCATTTCATGGTTTTCGGTAAAACCATCGGCTGGGTCTGCGGTCCGCCATGATGCGACAATCATTGCCAGTGCCCAGCCACCCAGAATCAGCAGCGCCCTTCGATTGAACAGCGGAATCAAGTAGGTTTGCTGTTTTCCGGCTTCCACTTGGCATTCCCAGGGTTTGGTTTGAGAGAGCGAACTTGAAACATGGATGGTACCACTGAACCGATCATCGCGGTGCTTGGGCACCCGATTGCCGGAAATCCGTCGCAACTCGCAATTGAACGCGCTTTTGAAGCGATGAAACTCGATTGGCGAGTGATGTCCTTTGACGTCACCCCCGAAAACCTGCCCGTCGCCCTACACGGACTCGAAGTGCTCGGCGTCCGCGGCATTCTGTTGGGCAAAAATTTGGTCCGCGAAGCGGCACAGTGGGCCGCCGGCCATCTGCCCGATCAACCGAGCCCCGTCGTCCTGGACTGCTTCTATCGTGACCCGATTTTTCGCTCGGGTCCACAAGGTTCCGCTTCGGAACGATCCGGTTTGCTTGGATTTGATGCCGAAGGACACTGGATTTCGGCGCAGATCCACGCCCATCTTGCGGCCAAACCAGACGATTCCGCCGCCGCAGCCTACGTCATCGGCGAAGTCGGCCGCGATCTCGACTCGCTGTTTCCCGAACCGTTTCGCGACACCCTGAACCAATCATTGGTCGATTCCGACGCCGCGTCGATTCCCACAGCCGATGTGATCTTGATCGGCCAGATTGATGCCGATGCGGTCGCGATGGAAATCGAAGATCTCTCGACCATGCCCTCATCGTCTCTCGTCGTCGACCTCAGCAATAGCGACGTGATCGCCGAAGTTGTCGCGGACTTGGAAAACACGATCATCCACATCGACCAACGCCGAGTCGGTATGATTTGCCAGTGTATCGAAAAATGGGTGGGTAAAGCTGCGCCCGAAGAGATCGTTATTGATGCCATCGAAGAGTATATGGCAGTGTAAATGTAGTCCAAGCTGCCTGCCTGGGTTTACCCGATCACTTCCCACCGTGTCATTCGAAGTAAAACATCCTTCCTGGCTTTGCTAGGATTTTGGCTTTTCCGCGAGACGCATGCGAATGAACGACCAAACCGACTACGTGGAAAAAAAACCTCACGATCTGCTGCGACTGCGTGATGACCGCATCGTGGAAACCGTCGCAATGCTGAAAGTGCGGATCGACGAGCGATTTCCCAACTGCGGACTCGGCAAACTGTGCGGGCAACTTCACCAAGTCTCGCTGCAAGCCGCATCGCGATCGGCCTGGATTGGTCGTCCGATCTTGTGGATTCGCGCGGTCGGCTACTTGTTGGCGTTCAGCTTGTTGGCCGTTTTGATCTTCTATGGTGCCTTGGTGGTTCGCTTGGAACCGGACGAAGTCAGCCCGATGGACTTCATTCAAACCTTTGACGCCGGGATCAACGGCGCCGTGTTTGTCGGCATCGCCTTGTACTTTTTGATCAGTTTGGAAACGCGGATCAAACGCAAACGAGCGTTGGCGGCGGTTCACGAATTGCGGTCGATTGCCCATATCATCGACATGCACCAATTGACCAAAGATCCCGAACGCATTTTGCGAAACTGGCAAGCGACCGACCACTCGCCAAAATACAACATGACGCCGTTTTTGTTGAGTCGATACTTGGACTATTGCAGTGAAATGCTATCGCTGGTCGGCAAGATCGCGGCGTTGTACGTCGAGCGATTCGACGACGCCCATTCCGTCGCCGCCGTCACCGAGATCGAACAACTCAGCACCAGTATGAGTCGCAAGATCTGGCAAAAGATCATGATCCTGTCTCAGTCACGCGAGCTGTTTGAACCGGCCGATCCGGATCCATCCGCAGTGCCCAACCCGACAACCAATGATTCGGCGACCACTCATTCGACGTCAGCTGACACCGAACTTGAATCCACCTCCGAAGGACCTGCAACGCTCTGATGGCTAAAAAGAAAACGAGTATCCGTGATTCCGTGATCGCGGCGGCGAAACAACTCCGCGACGACGTTGATTCGTTGTCGTTTTCAGAACCCGTCACGCATGTCTACAATCCGCTACGCTACGCATGGAACGGCCACCAAGCCTATCTTCAGCATGTCAACAACAAGGGCGTGAATGTCGTCTTCTTGGGGATGAATCCCGGGCCATGGGGGATGGCGCAAACCGGAGTCCCGTTTGGCGAAATCGACTCGGTCAAAAATTGGATGGGGATCAATGTCCCCGTCGATCACCCCGACAACGAGCATCCCAAACGGCCCGTCGAAGGGTTTGATTGCAGCAAGAGCGAGGTCAGTGGGCGTCGACTGTGGGGATTGTTTCGCGAGCGGTTTAAGACGGCAGATGCGTTTTTTAAAGACCACTTCGTACTGAATTATTGTCCGCTGGTGTTCATGGAAGCCTCAGCACGCAATCGCACGCCCGACAAGCTGCCCGCTGCAGAGCGAGAGCCGCTCAATGAGGTCTGTGACACGCATCTGCAAAGACTACTGCAACTGCTCGACCCCACCCACGTCGTCGGCGTCGGTGCTTATGCCGAAGGGTGTTTGAAACGATCGCTTGAAGCCATCAACAGCGACGCAAAACTTTCGCGGATCCTTCACCCCAGCCCCGCATCGCCAGCGGCCAACCGCGATTGGGCCGGCACCGCCACCAAGCAACTCAAAGAAGCCGGCATCTGGAAGTAGTGCCATCCGCCGCGTCCCTCACTCCTCACTCCTCACTCCTCACTCCTCACTCCGGCTGCTATCCTACAGTAGCTCACTCGTCGTTCCTCGATTCGGTCTGCAAAGCCCATGTCCCGCACTCTTTTTCAAAATGCCAACGTAGTACTCCCCGACTCGGTCCGCACTGGATCGGTGTTGGTCGAAGACGGCAAGATCTTGGACGTCGACGCCGGCTCGCATGTTCAAGCGGACGAGGTGGTCGATTGCAGCGGACGCTATCTGCTGCCCGGCGTGATCGACGACCAAGTTCATTTTCGTGATCCGGGCCTGACGCACAAAGAGGACCTTGAAACCGCATCGCGTGCCTGTGCCGCAGGTGGGGTGACTTCGTTCCTCGAAATGCCCAATACCAAACCACCTGCGATCACGTTGGCCGGGGTTCGTGACAAAGAAGCGATCGCGGCTAAAAAATCGCGAGTCAACTACGGGTTCTACATCGGAGCCACCCCCGACAACGTGGCCGAGCTGCAACAAGCAACCGACGTTCCGGGAATCAAGATCTTTATTGGCAGCAGTACTGGCAATTTGTTGGTGGACGAGCAAGCGGCGCTGGAACGAATCTTTGCGGAAACCGATTTGCCAATCTGCGCCCATTGTGAAGACGAAGCCACGGTGCGTGCGAACGCCGAACGATTGGCCGGCACGACGGACATCACCGACCACTCACGCATTCGCGACGAAAACGCCGCCGTGATTGCAACCAAACGGGCGACGGAGTTGGCTCGTCGATACAAGCATCGCTTTCATGTGCTGCATGTTTCAACCGCTGCGGAGTTGCCGCTGCTTGCCGATGCCGCACCCTACATCACGGCCGAGATCTGTCTGCACCACGTCTTCTTTAACGTCGACGACTACGCGAGACTCGGCAGCCGCATCCAAATGAACCCCTCGATCAAAACCAGAGCGGATAACAAAGGTCTTTGGCAGGGACTGCTTGATGGCACCATCCAAGTGATCGCGACGGATCACGCCCCCCACACCCTCGAAGAAAAATCGCAGCCGTATCCGCAAAGTCCATCGGGTTTGCCGGCAGTCGAAAACAGCTTGGCACTGATGCTCGATCAAGCCAACGTAGACCGCTGCACGTTGAATCAAATTGCGTCGTGGATGAGCGACGCCCCCGCTCGAGTGTGGGGCATGGTGGGCAAAGGCCGAATCGAAGCGGGGTATGACGCCGATTTGGTGCTGGTCGACATGAATGAAAAACGCACGATTCGCGACGCCCAGCAGCATACAAAATCCCGCTGGAGCCCCTGGGACGGGGATACACTGCAAGGATGGCCTGTTGCGACTTATGTTCACGGGCACTGTGTTTGGAATACAATACGCGGGTTCGACGAATCATTCCGCGGTACCAAATTGCGGTTCGACCACAGCCGAGGTGGCTTTTGGAACACCGTCGATGGCATCGGTACCTAACAAGAGATAACAACATGAAACGATTTGCAACCTGTTTACTGACCACCCTTCTGCTCGCCCCCGCGTTCTCGTTTGCCGAGGACGACAGCGAAGCGACCGCGACCGCCGACACCAAGATCGTCTTGTTCGATGGCAAAAGCCTCGACAATTGGAAAGGCCGCGAGGACCTTTGGAGTATCGAAGATGGCCAAATCGTCGGCCGCACCACCGAAGCCAACCCGATCGACGCCAATACGTTCTTGATTTACGAGGGAGATGTCCCGGAAGACTTTGAACTGACGGTGTGGTTCAAGATCGAAGCGGGTAACTCGGGAATCCAGTACCGCAGCCGAATCGTCAATGAAGACAAATTTATCGTTGGCGGCTACCAAGCCGACATCGATTTCACCAACCGATTCGCGGGCATCTTGTACGAAGAACGAGGCCGCGGCATCTTGGCTCAACGTGGTCAACAAGTCACCATCACGGCCGACGGCAAGAAGAAAAACGAATCCTTTGCGGATGCCAAAGAGCTTGGTAACGCGATTCACCCGGGCCAATGGAATGAATTCCGTGTCGTCGCCAGGGGCAACCGTCTGCAACACTTCATCAACGACACGCTGACCGCCGAAGTGACTGACGAGCAATCTGAAAAAGCGTCGACCGATGGTGTGATCGCGTTGCAGTTGCATGTCGGACCGCCGATGACCGTCCGCTTCAAAAACATCTCACTGCAGAAGTAAGGTTTCACGGTGGTGAAGAAAGTGTCTGGATCGACGTTCGACCGCGAGGTGCTTGATGCCAACGTCCCGGTGCTCGTCGATTTCTATTCCGATCACTGTGCTCCGTGCCGAAAAATGGCGGGGCAGCTGAACAAGCTGGATTCGCAGGCCAAGGGCCGCTACAAAGTGGTCAAAGTCGACACCGACGCTGAGAGTGATTTAGCGAACGATTACCAAGTCACCTCACTACCCACGCTGATCGTGTTCACACGCGGCCGAGCGACCAAGCGGTTGGTCGGCCTGCAAGACAATCTGACGCTGATGATGGCACTCGGCTTGGTTTGATCGATCATTGGTTTGATCGATTATGCGATCGGCGTCGTGATTAAAAGTGGGCGACCGTCTTTCTAGATTCACAACAACGTAGCCCGAAGGGCGTTAACCCAATGCCGTCGACTTGGCCCGGACCGAGTGGTTTTCATAGCGGAGTGGCGCGAATCGCCCGGTAAATATTGAACGTTTTACTCGCTGCAACCGGGCGGCACGCGCCGCACCGCTACTAAAGTAGATGGCATCAGGTGTGTCGGCCTCCGGCCTAATACTGCGAATCGCGCGATTTAAAAATCGCACGTTCCCCACGAGAGACGACCTCAAGTCTACTCTTCATTTGTTGCGATCAGAGGGCGGATCGCTTGGCAAAGTCTGATTCAGATCGACGACCGCGACAATCAAACCGAGGCACGCTGACGGCTTGGAAAGCCGTGCGACTATCTTGCTAATGCCCCTTCGAGCAACATCCCCCGGCCGATGACAGGTTGGAAGCCTATCCCACACCTCGAAAGTCTTCGCGACTTTCGCTACGAGCGAGTTCACGGGATCAAAAATCGCACGTGACTATTCCCGTCGCGACGATCAAACCGAGATACGCTGACGGCTTGGAAAGCCGTGCGACTATCTTGCTAA